>JAQAZP010000357.1:0-20066 GCA_032127265.1 Acidobacteriota bacterium | reverse complement strand
GGGCATGCACGGCGGGCCGCCGAGCTTCTACATCCCGGTGCTGCTGGGCGGCCTCCTGCCCTGGTCCCTGCTGCTGCCCCAGGCCTTTGTCCGTCTGTTCAACCCCACCCGCGGCGGATGGCAGGCATCGGACCACGAAGGCCCGGACCACGGGCGGGAACGTCTGCGGGCGGCGGCCCTCTTTCTCACCACGGCTTCCCTGGGCTGGATCGGTTTCTTTTCGGTGATCCCGGCCAAGCTGCCGGCATACATCCTGCCCTGTCTGGTGCCGCTGGCCATTATCATCGGCCCGGTATTGATCCATGCACTGGAAGGAGAACGCCGGGGAATCATCGGCCTGCACCTCTCGCTGGCCCTGCTCGCCGCGGTCACCCTGGGCCTGGGCTACTGGTTGAGGGCCGACCGGGCGGCCTATGTCCTCGATCTGGCCCGGGGCCACCTGGTGCCGGTGGCCGTGGCCGGCGCCCTGCTCAGTGTCGGGGGCTGGCTGGCCCTCTACCACCGCCGGCAGGCGGTCACCATCCTCTGCCTCCTCCTCGCCCCGGCCTCGGTCTATCTCATCGCGGCCCATGCCCTGTCCACCACTCCCGGCACCCACAACTGCCCCCGGGCCCTGGTGGCCGCGGCCCTGGAAGAGTCGCCCCATGCCGCCGATATCATCTGCCTGCGGATCTACCTGCGCAGCCTGACTTTTTACACCGGCCGCCGGGTGGTGCTCATCGACTATCCCATGGACATCCACCTGGAGAAGGATTTTGCCGAGCCGCCCGCCCGGTTCCCCGTGGCCGTGCGCAATTATTTCCACCGGGGCGAGTTCCAGGCGAACCGGCTGCTCCATGATCGGAAGCGGAGCCTCTGGGTCACCGGGGAAGAGCAGATGCCCTATGTGCGGCGGCTCAAGGGCGACGTGGAGGAGATCTTCCGCCTCGACGGGCTGGTCCTCTTTGCCGACCAGCCACGCGGCCCCCTGCCGGTGCACGGCGAAGATCCCTGGCCGGCCGCGTCGGATTGACAGGCCGGTGGCGGCCGTTTACATTGGAATCAGGAGCCCCTGGACATCGCTCCGCCGTGATCACAACCACCATAGCTGGAGAACAACCGATGATTCTGATCCACCGGAACCGACCGGCCCTGCGGTCCCTCGTGACTTTCCTGGTGCTTGGCGCCCTGGCCCTGTGCCCGGCGGCCCCCCTGACGTATGCCGACGAGGTGGAAGACCTGATCGGCAACGCCGCTGAGGCCTACCGCAAAGGCGACCTGAAAAATACCCTGCAATTGCTGAGCCGGGCCATCACCGACGTGCAGAACCGGCTCTCCACCACCCTGGCCGGATTTCTCCCCGGAGCGGTGGAGGGGTGGGACCGCGGCGAGCCCGAGGTGAGCGAGTTCAGTTCGGAAACCGGCGGCCTGGTGGTGTTCGGCAACCTCTTTTCCGCCGCGGTGGCCTATACCCGGAGCGAGGGCGAGGGACGGATGACGGTCACCCTGACCAACCAGCCGGAGCTCACCGGAATCGCCAGGGCCAACCTGCAGCTGCTGGAGAATCCATTCTTCCGTGACAAGGCGGCCGAGGAGGCCGCGGAGACCGGCGTGGTGGTGGAAGCGTATACCCTCGAAGCCCTGCGGGGCATGAAACAGTGGCGGGAAGCGGAGGGAGCCGGCGAGATCGCGCTCTTTGTCGGCGAGGTGCTGCTCCAGGCAGAAGGTACGGGGCTGGCGAACTTTGACGAGTTGGAAGCGCTCCTCGGCACTGCCGACCTGGGCGGGCTGGCCGGTTTTGCCGCCGGGAACAGCACGCCATGAACGCCCGGGATGCCGCTGACAGCCGCCGCCGGCTCTTCCTGGTCGACGGCACCGCCGTGGCCTACCGCTCCTACTTCGCCTTCATCCGCAACCCGCTGATCAGCAGCAGGGGCGAGAACACCAGCGCGGTGTACGGCTTTCTGCTCTCGATGCTCGCCCTGATGGAAGAGCACGACCCCGACTACCTGGCCGTGGTCTTTGACCCGCCCCCGCCCACTTTCCGCCACCAGATGTTCCCCGAATACAAGGCGACCCGGGAGAAGATGCCCGACGACATGCGTAGCCAGCTGCCGCTGATCAACGAGCTGCTGGACGCCATGGGCATCAGGCGCTTGATGGTCAAGGGCTTTGAAGCGGACGACGTGATCGGCACCCTGGCCGGCCAGGCCGCCGGCAGGCAGGATCTGGAAACCTTCCTCGTCACCGGTGACAAGGACTTCATGCAGCTGGTGGAGCCGCATGTCAGCATGCTGACCTTCGGCCGGCCCGGCGAGGACGCCGAGCTCATCGACGCCGCGCGGGTGCGGGAGAAGATGGGCGTGCCCCCGGAGCGGGTGATCGAACTGCTGGGCCTGGCCGGGGACAGCTCGGACAACGTGCCCGGCGTGCCCGGTGTGGGCCCCAAGACGGCGCTGGCCCTGCTGGAAGAGCACGGCACCATCGAGGGAATCCTGGAAAACGTCGGCTCGATGAAAGCGGGCAAGATGCGCCAGCGTCTGGAAGAGAATGCCGACCTGGCCCGCCTGTCCCGCGAGCTGGTCACCATCCGCCGGGACGTGCCGCTGGAGGGCCTGGCCATCGAGGACCTGGTCCCGGCCGGCCCCGACGAGGAGCAGGTGCGCGCCATCCTCACCCGCCTTGAGTTCAGCAGCATGCTGGACCGGGTGATCCCCCGCACCGCGGAGCAGGGAGCGGGGGCGGCGGGGCGGGAATACCATTGCGTCGATTCCGCCGCGGCCCTGGAGGATCTGCTGCAGCGCATTGAGGGCAGTTCCGAGTTCGCGGTGGACCTGGAAACCACCAGCCTCGAGCCGATGCGCGCCGACATTGTCGGCTTATCCTTCTCCTTTGGCGAGGGTGAGGCGTTCTACCTGCCGCTGAACCTCAAGCCGGAGGAGAGCGACCTGCCCCCGCCGCGGGAAATCATGGCGGCCCTCAAACCGCACCTGGAAGATCCGTCCACCTCCAAGGTGGGGCAGAATATCAAGTACGACATGCTGGTGCTGGCCCGCAACGGCGTGAACCTGCAGGGAATCAGTTTCGACACCATGGTCGCTTCCTACCTCGTCAACCCCGGGCGCCGCTCCCACGGCCTCGACCCGCTCAGCCTGGAATACCTGGGACTGCGCAACATCCCGATCAGTGAGCTGATCGGCAAGGGGAAGAACCAGATCAGCTTCAGCGAAGTGCCCATACCCCAGGCCACGGAGTATGCCGCCGAGGACGCCGACATGACCCTGCGGTTAAAGGGCGTGTTCGAGCCGTTGCTCGCCGAGGGGGGCTTCGAGGAGCTGTTCCACGGTATGGAGATGCCGCTGGTTCCGGTGCTGGCCGCCATGGAACGGGACGGGGTGGCGGTGGACGAGGCCGCGCTGGGCGCGCTCTCCGAAACCATGGCCGCCAGCCTGGCCGGCCTGGAGCAGCAGATCCACCGCCTGGCCGGGGAGGAGTTCAACATCAACTCGCCCAAACAGCTGGCCGTGATCCTCTTCGAGAAGCTGCGGGTCCACGACGAACTGGGGATCAAACGGATCAAAAAGACCAAGAGCGGCTTCTCCACCGACGTCACCGTGCTGCAGCTGTTGTCGGCGCACCCGCTGCCGCGGAAACTGCTGGAGTTCCGTCACCTGGCCAAGCTGAAGAACACCTATGTCGACGTCCTGCCCACGCTGGTCAACCCGGAGACCGGCCGCATCCACACCTCGTTCAACCAGACCGTGGCCGCCACCGGACGCCTCTCCTCCAGCAACCCCAACCTGCAGAACATCCCGGTGCGCACCGGCAGCGGCCGGGAGATCCGCAAGGCCTTCATCCCCCGGCAGGCGGGCTGGAAGATCCTCTCCGCCGATTATTCCCAGGTGGAACTGCGGGTCCTGGCCCACCTTTCGCGGGACGAGGGGCTGCTCTCCGCTTTTGCCGACGGTGACGACGTGCACGTGCGCACCGCGGCGTCGATGTTCGGCGTGGCCCCGGACGCGGTAACCCCCGACCAACGGGGCCAGGCCAAGACGATCAACTTCGGTGTGATCTACGGCATGGGGCCGGTGCGGCTCTCCCGGGAGTTCGGGGTGACCATGGCCGAGGCGCGCTCCTTCATCGACGACTACTTCGTAACTTACCCCGGTGTTCGCGCCTGGCTCGACGGCTGTTTGGAGACCGCCAGAAAGACTTTGGAAGTGTCCACCCTTTTCGGCCGGCGGCGCCCGCTGCCGGAGATCGACTCCGGCGATCCGCGGGTGCGGGCCGCGGCGGAGAACATGGCGGTGAACACACCGATCCAGGGCACCGCCGCCGACATCATCAAGAGGGCCATGCTGGCCGTGGCGGGCGAACTGAAATCGAAAATGCTCCACTCGCGAATGATCATGCAGGTCCACGACGAGCTGGTCTTTGACGCCCATCCTGATGAAGTGGAACAGCTGACCTCGCTGGTCAGGGACTGCATGTCCGGCGCCGCGGACCTCTCGGTGCCCCTGGTGGTGGACGTGGGTGTGGGGGATAACTGGCTGGAGGCCCACTGATGATACACGCTGTCTTCGCCGCCCTGTCCGCTCTGATCGCTGTCGCTCTGGGCGCCTTTGGTGCACACGTTTTGAAGGACCGGCTTACCGCCGACCTGCTGACGATCTTCGAGACGGGTGTACGCTACCAGTTCTACCATGCCTTCGGCCTGCTGGCGGCGGCCTGGGCGGTCCAGCTGGGCGGTCAGGGACTGGCCCGCGGCGCCGGCTGGTGCTTTGTCGCCGGCACCCTGCTCTTCTCGGGCAGTCTTTATATCCTGGCGCTCAGCGGTGTCCGCTGGCTGGGAGCGATCACGCCCCTGGGCGGCGTGGCCTTTCTGGCGGGGTGGGGGATGCTGGCATTGCAGTTCTGGCGGTTGCGCTGACCAGGTCCGACCACTTCATCTCGAGCATCTCGCGGCTCCCCGTCGGTCAGTAGACCGTCAGGTGAAAGAACTTGAGTCCCAGTTCCCGCTCTTCGATGGAATTTTCCACCTTCTGCGGCTCCGCCGCCCTGTCCGTGCGCACGACGAGGCGCACGCACTCCTTGCCCTCGAGCAGCTGTTGAGGGATCGGGATTTTGTGGACCTCGGGGTCGGCGCTTTCAAGTTCCAGGGAAGCCAGCCCGGTGCCATCCAGCTCAAGGGTCATGGGCTGAGCCGTCTCGAGGGTCTGCAGCGGGGCCTGGACCTCGAGGAACAGCGAGCAGGGACGGCCGGGCAATTCGACCCAGCAGAAGGCTTCCCGCCGGCACCAGCGCCAGGTGGGGCCCTCCCGCTGCCCCGGTTTTGACTCCTGGTTGTACCACCCCTTGTCGTAAATGACTATTGGCCGTTGACTGGCCGGGAGTACTTCGAACCGCACCGGTTCGAAGCCCCGCGTGCGGCCTGCCAGGAGCACCTTTTCTTTCGTGCCCGCGTGATCGTAGAGCCCCGCCGTCAGGGTGACTTTCTCCAGCGGGGCCGAATCGGGAATGAAGTGGATGCGGGTGTAGCGCACGGTTTGACCCGGCTGCCACTGGCTGGTGGGAATCGGCGGATGGTGGTCGTCCTGCCAGTGGATCTCACCATCCGCACCCCGGAAATGGGCGAAAACGAGGCAATCGAAGTTCACCGGCTTCGCGTCGGCCGCCATCTGCCAGACATAGGTCAGCTCCACCGGACCGCCGGCCGGCAGGGAACGGTGGTCGAAGTGCACGTCCAACTGCACCTCTATCTGCTGGCCGTCCTCCCCGCACCCTCCCGCGCAGAGGAGCGGGGCGAGCAGGAGCAGGCTGAGCACGGCAGGGCGAATGCTGAATTGAATCATCTTATGGCAACCCACCCGGATCTTGCTCCTCGAACACTATTCGAGGGAAACCTATGGATTTGACATCGACGCCGAGGGAACGTCCATCATCGTTCAGTCCAAGCTCTCGGGGAACAAACGTTTTGGAGTTGATCGTGATCGAGGTCACGGTTCGAATATCGGCAGGAATCTGGAAGTAACACTGTACGGCCCGTTCTCCTGCAATTTTTATCAGCGGCGCCCGGTGAGTGAAATTGAAATATATTTTCAAACTCCCGTTCACGATATCTTCCCGGATTTCGGGTTCCATCCAGCCGTAGGTCTCCAGCATGAACACTCTTTCTTCCGGCTCGATATCCACGCCGTCCAGTTTGATCACGGCATTTCCCATGGTCCAGCCGAACCCGTCCAGCTGATTGTCCCAAAAATGATCAAAACCGGTGATTCTTCGAAGGAGCTTGATCCTTTCGCACATGTCTTCGACAATCCGGAAGGGTCGAGCGGGAGTTTCCCAGGTGTCCTGGTTGACCACGAACCAGTCGAGGCCGCTGACGGTGAAATCATACTTGTCCTTGGCCCAGATGGACATGCTCACGGACTCCACGGGAGCGCTCAGTTTGACATACGCCGCGCTTTCCAGATGGTCGCCGTGGATTGGACGATCATAGTCGATTTCGGCTTTTTCGAAGTTCACGGTGGAGTTGTTCTCGTCGAGAAAGGCCAGCTTGATCCTTTTGTTCGCCGTGTGAAAATCGAAATCGAAATTAAACACGACCAGGGTTTCCGCTTTGGCCCCCTCGACGGTCAGGGGAGGAGAGATGAACACCTGTTGCCAACCGTTGCCTTTTCCTGAAAAGCGCTTGCTTGAGAACAGCGGCCGTTTGCGGCGTGCGGCATCGTATATTTCAGAGGTGACAAGGCAGGAATAGACACAGATATCCTCCCGGGAATCATGTTCGATGCAGAAGTCGTTCCTGTAAATCATGGCTTCAGGAGCGAGATAGTGCGCCATGTATATGGCGGCCTGCCGGCTTTCCTGGCAGACCCGCAGCATCTCGCCGCGCAGATAGAACGCACTGCTTCGCGTACGCATTCCCCGGGGATCGAACAGCTCGGCCTGTTCCCTGTATCTGGCCGACAAGTGCCGATGGTATTTACTGTAGTAACTGAACTGAGATTGCCCGAGATGATTGCTGACCAGGGGTATTTGCGGGCCTGTGGTGTAGACGTCGAGGATGTGCTCCAGGGCCTGTGAACTGGCCTGCCAACTGTTGGTGGGGCGGCGATGGGAGAACGCCCGGTATTCCAGGGGGAACTGGATCAGCATCAGGGCGCAGACGATGAGTGAGACCAGGGGGGCCAGCCGAACGGACCGCTGTCCGGCTCCGCCGGCCGTGGCGGAAGATATCCACCGCGGCATTCTCGAATCCTGACCCAGTTTCACCGAGATCTTTCCCAGCTCGTCGAGGATGAACAGTGGAGGAAACAGGACGTAGTAGATGACGAAGATGTTCATTCGCAATTGGCCGAACGGCCACTGCCGGCCCATGCTGAAGAGGGCCATCACGACCAGCGGCACGACAAACAGGCAGAACGCTTCGAAAAACCGGCGGCGGCTCCTCAACAGAAGAACGATGCAGCCGAGGAGGGCCATCGCGGGATAGATCAGATGAAGATTCTTCGCGATGATCCGTGGGGCCAACCGGTTGGCGAAGGCAATGTCGGTGTAGTGCTCGAGGTATCTCGGCGAGAGCCAGGTGATCACCCCCCGGAAGGATTCGGTGGGGCACAGCTGGTCGCCCCAGTAGCCCTTCATGAACTCCAGCGAGTCGTCGTTTTCCACGTTGCCGATCAGCAGGAAGAAACAGAGGGCGGCACAGAGCAACAGGGCGATACAGGAGAACAGCACCAGCATCTTCTGCTTCCGGGTACCGGAATGAAGCGTCCCGGCAAACAAGGCCAGGTAGACACCGGGAAAAGCGAAGACGCTGTGCAGGGACAGCGGAATGGAGAGGGCGAGCAGCGTGGTGAAGACCATCGTCGTGCGGGCATTGATCCTCTTGCGGTATTTCAGGTACCCGTAGAGGATGCAGAGGTGAACAAAGGCGCAGAGGGAATATGGCTTGAGTTCCTTTGAGTAGACCATCAGTTCGAGGGTGAACGCGGTGAGGAAACTGCTCAGAACGGCCAGCCATCGATTGCTGAACAGCTGCCGGCCCGCCAGGTAGGCCAGGGGAATGGCCAGGATCCCCGGGATGAGCGACACCAGCCGCAGCACGAACTCCACGTTGTAGATCTTGCTCAGGATAAAGATGGTCAGACTGAACAGCGGCGGGTCGACGCGGTTCATTCCGACGAACATCTGGGTCAACAGGCTTTCCGCATCCAGCAGGTTCGCTATCCGCCAGGACTCATCCATGCACAGCGCCACGTCTCCGGTGTGCAGCAGCCGGGCATGGATTCCGATGGCGATGATGAGAAGAAGAACCAGTATTGGCAGCTGCCTGGATAAGAAGTCCTGGACTCGCTGAACGAGCAATGAAGAGGTGCTGCTGTTCACTGGTCTCCTCCCGCGAAGAATTGCTGTCCACCTTCTTCATCGACCTGTCTGAAGTCCATTGCCGCGGCTGCTGTTCCGGCGGTTAGACTGAAAACGATGAACCGGCGGTTCCGCTCCAGCTCTTCCAGCGTCAGCCACCGGTCGAGGAACTGCAGCAGGGCCTCCTCAGCTTCCGGCTGGTAGCGTGTCCGGCTCACCGTGATCACGCCCACGCCGAATTCTTCCATCGTGCGCTGCAGGTCAGCGCCGGTTTCCGCGTCGTAGCCGTCGGTTCCCCCGGCCCGGGTCAGCCGCATCAGTGAGGGGTGCCGGGTGAAGTATTCAACCTCGGTCCCGGTGAGCCGCGACACGTGCCCCCCCACCTGGGGCAGGCCGTGGATCGTCTGGTACCACAGGTGCTCGCGGTATTCGGTGCCGTGACGGAAGTCGGCGCCGGAGACCCAGAGGGGCAGCTCCAGAACCGCCGAGCCGTCGAACCGGGAGCCGAAGGACTCGCTGCGGTAGACCGCGGGTGGTTCGGGCAGGCGCACGATGGGCAGCGGAATCCGCAGGAAGTCGAGAAAGACCAGCAGCGGCAGCAACTGGACCAGCAGCAGGGCCGCGGCCGGCAGACGGCGTCGGTCCGTCCCGCCGCCGGCCTTGTCCCGCAAGTGCTCGAGCCAGCCGCGGCAGCTCAGCGCGCCGGCCAGGGCCACGCCGAGCATCAGGGGCAGGGCAAAGCGGTAGACCCCGCGAACGGCGCCCAGCACCGGGATGGGGAAGAAGCGGTTGTACAGACCGGGGAAGGGGATGCCGAAAAACGTCGGGTGCGGCCCCAGGGCCATCCAGGTGAAAAAGAGCGGCGGCACCAGCCAGAGCAGGTACCCCGGCCCGCCTCCCCGTCGCCGGGGCAGGAACAACCCGGCCAGCAGAATCAACCCTCCACTGAAGCCGAACACCGGCCCGAACCCGGGCCAGCCGCCCAGTCTGCGCAGCCACCCGCCATCCTCTCCCGGCTGCCCCGGGGCAGGGCGGCCGCCCTCGCCTCTCAGCCAGGCGGACCAGGGCCCGGGGTGCCAGAAACGCTGGCAGGGGAAGGTGAGGAAGATCTGCTTCAGGCCCATGGAGAGCCCCCGGGCCTGGCCGATGTCAAAGCGCACCACGGCCGCCTCACCCTGCTCCATGGCGCCGAGGAGCACCGGAGCGCCCAGGAGGCCCAGCACCAGGGCGGTGAGGGCCAGGCCGGCAAGATACGGCCTCCAGCGCTCGCGAAGTCTGATCTCGGGCCACAGCGGCACCAGAATCAGAAAACTCCAGTAGACGGTGAAGACCAGCTGCTGGTATCCGGTGTAGAGGATCGCCGCCGCCCAGACCCCGGCGGCCGCGCCGTCCAGGGGACGGCCGCGCCGGATCAGACGGACGATGAAAAGCAGGTAGAGCGGGATCCACTGGTTGCTCACCAGGTTGAGGTGGCCGAGGTTGGTGCTGACCCAGCGGGGCGGGCAGAAGGCGAAGATGATCCCGGCCAGCACTGCCGGGATCCGGCCCGACCGGGTGCCGAAGAGTTCCCGGGCCAGGAGATAGGTGCACCAGCCGGAAAGAGCGGCGGCCAGGATGGTCAGGGTGTTGAAAGAGAAGATCAGGCCGCCCAGGGCCTGGAGCGGCATGGAGAGCATCCCGCCGAGAGGGAACAGTGTGTGGAAGATCAGCCCCGCCCCCTGGGGGTGAAAAATGTGGGTGGTGTGGAACAGGTCGGCATCAGTCGAGGTCAGCGCTGTGCGGACCCACCAGAGGTCCCAGATGAAGATATACTTGTCCACCCGGCCCAGCAGGGTCCTGGTGGCCATGTGCAGCGGCAGGGGAAAGAAGGCCGCGAGCGAGAGGAGGAGGAAGAGACCCGCCACGCCAATTTCGGTGATGATTTGAGGGCGGCGCCCGCCGTGTGCTATCGCGTTCATGCCGAACGGATTATGGCATAACGCACTTGGTCATTGCGAGGAGCCAGCGAAGTTGTCGACGAAGCAATCTCCATGGCGACAGTGCCGCGTCAAAGGAGAGCCCGTTTGACAGCCACCAGCGCCACTCCTACAATCTGCGGGACCACATTCCGTGTCCAGGTGATCGTTCTTCGGGGGAGGGGAGAAACCCGTGCAGGAGTTCCGCCGGCTCTGGGGCTATTTCTGGCAATACAAGGTTCACCTGTTCGCCTCGGTCCTCTGCTCCCTGATGGTGGCGTTGCTCACCACGGCTTTCACCAGCCTTTTCATCCCCCTCTACAAGGATGTGCTGTCCCCGACCCCGGCCGCGGTCGTGGCGCGGGAGGTGGAGCCGGCGCCCGAGGTTTCGCCCGACACCGGCCGCCCGCTGCCGGACAAGGAACATGTGATCTCGCTGCTCAACCGCTACCTGCCCCTGGATGCACTGCAGTCGTTGACCCGGGAAAAGGCCTTTATCGAAGTGCCGCTGGTCGGCATCGCCCTCTTTCTGCTCAAGGGGATCTTCGCCTTTTTCAGCCTCTACCTGATGGAATACATCGGTCTGAAGGTGATCCTCAACCTGCGGCTGGAGCTCTACCGCAAGATCACCCACCAGGCCGCCGGTTTCTTCTCCTCCCATGATACCGGCGAGCTGATCTCGCGGGTGACCAACGACGTCAACCGTCTGCAGCAGACCTCGTCCCGCCAGTTCTCCGACCTGGTGCAGTTTGGTCTTGTCCTCGTTGGCCAGGTCGTCCTGATGCTCTATTACGACTGGCAGCTGGCCCTGGTCTGCGGCGTGCTGCTGCCGCTGGTGATTTACCCGGTGATCCGGTTCGGCAAGCGGATGAAGCGGGTTTCGCACAAATCCCAGGAGCGGATGGCCGAGGTCACCGGCCGGGTCCACGAGACAGTCTCCGGGGCGCGGGTGGTCACCGGGTTCAACATGCAGGACTTCGAGATTTCCCGTTTCGCCTCGGCATTGCAGCGGATGTTCAAGGTGGACGTCAAGGGGGTCAAGGTCCTGGCCCTCACCCCGCCGGTGATGGAACTGGTGGGGGCGGTGGGCGCCGCGGTGCTGATCATCTACTCCGGGTCGCGGATCCAGGCCGGCACTCTGGCCCCGGCGGTCCTGCTGGCCTTCCTCACCGCCATGGCCATGACCTACATGATCCTCAAGCGGATCAGCCGGATCAACAACAGCCTGCAGCAGGCCCTGGCCGCGGCCAAGCGGGTTTTCGCCATGATCGACGTGGATGTGGTGGTGAAGGACGCCCCGGGCGCCGTGCCGCTGGAGCGGTTCGAGAGGGATATCCGCTTTCGCGATGTCACCTTCGCCTACGGGGACAAGACGGTGCTCGAAGGGATCGACCTCTCGGTCGAGCGGGGCAGGGTGGTGGCCCTGGTGGGCAGCAGCGGGGCGGGGAAGACCACCCTGGTCAACCTGATCCCCCGGTTCTTCGACGTCACCGGCGGGTCCCTCGAGGTGGACGGCACGGACATACGCAAGCTGAAGGTGGAATCGCTGCGGGACAAGATCGCCGTGGTGACCCAGGAGATCATCCTGTTCAACGAGTCGGTGCGGGACAACATCGCCTACGGCCGGACAGCGGCCAGCCGCGAGGATGTCGAGGAGGCGGCCCGGGCGGCCTTTGCCCACGACTTCATCACCGCGCTGCCCGACGGATACGACACGGTGATCGGCGAGCGGGGCCACTTCCTCTCCGTGGGGCAGCGGCAGCGCATCGCCATCGCCCGCGCCCTGCTGGCCGCCTGCCCGATCCTGATCCTCGACGAGGCCACCTCGGCCCTCGATTCGGAGTCGGAGATCCTGGTCCAGAACGCGCTGGCCAACCTGATGGTGGGCCGGACGGTGATCGTCATCGCCCACCGCCTTTCCACCATCCGCCGGGCCGACACGATCCTCGTGCTCGACGGCGGCCGGATCGCCGAGCGGGGACCGCACGATGACCTGCTGGCCGCCGGCGGTCTGTACAAACGCCTCCACCAACTCCAGTTTCGTGACCCCGACGCTGAAAACGGTTCCATGACCTCATCTGAGGCCTGATAGGCGCGTCGCCGGCTCCCTCAAATGCTCACATACCGAAGAGTATGCTGCGCTTTCTCGTCAGCCGTCGACTTGCTCTCGAACCACGGCCGAGGTTCTGAAACCGCTTCGAATTCTGCGAGGAAGATGTGTTGATCAAAAAGCCTTGCAGAACAGCACGAGCAAGCCGCCGCCGATGGCCAGCAGCATGATCCACTCCCGGTTGGTGATCACCGACCGCCAGAGGGAGAAACTCTTGCCGGCCGAGCCGGCAAAGGGCGTGAGAGCGGGGAAGAGCACCGGTACGCTCTTGTTGTAGGCCACCCATTCCTCCCCGTGGAAGACCTTCAGGCGGCGGCCTTCCCGGCGGGTCTTGCGCGGCATGTAATAGCCGAAGAAGAGGGCGAAGGCCACGATGAGGATGATCCAGTTCAGCTTGCCGGGCAGCGTGGCCGCGATGAGGAAACCGGTGACCAGCAGGATCCGGCCGAAGTAGAGCGGGTTCTGGGTGTGGGCGTAAGGGCCGGAAGTGATCAGCTGGGTGGTTTTGATCAGGTGGCCGTGGGCCCAGGTGTGGAACCACTCGCCGGCCAGGACGAAGGGCAGCCCGAGGATGAAGAGCCACGGAGTGGGCTTGGCCAGCAGCAGCACGGCGATGGCCACGGCGAAGGAGGCCCCGATCCGCAGGTAGCCGAACAACGGGTTGCGGTCGCCGTAGAGAGGGCGGTCCCCATCGGTGCCGGGCGTTGCGGGTGCCTTGTTTTCAACCATGGCTTGCACTGTCCCTTCCGGAGTGTAGACAAATAATATGCCGGTGATCGCTCCGGCGCTGAACGCTTCCCCTTTCAAAACCGTCTCACATATACAATAATCTGAGCGGAAATAGAAGCCGTACTCCCGTTCAGACTCGGATTACGGACCAGCGGGGCTGCCGCCGCGGCAGCCGGTGGAGGTGGTTCTCGGGGGACCAGGTGGTCATGGAAGAGCATATTCGCGGAGTGGCGGTGGACGGCGATACCACTGACCCGGTGTGGCGCGAGCTGGCCGGGGACCGGGCCCGTCTGGACCGGACGGACCGCGAGGTGCTGGTGCTTGGCCGCTGGTCAAAAGCCGATGTCTTCCTGCTGAAGAGTGGCGGTCACAAGGCGGTGTTCAAGGATTACCGGCGCAAGTCCTGGCCCGTGCGCTGGCTCGGCGCCTGGCAGATGGCCCGGGAGGAGCGGGCCTACCGCAAGCTGGCCGGTCTGCCAGGCATCCCTCGCAGCTTCGGCCAGCCGGACCGCTGGTCGATCCTGCTGCAGTATATCGAGGGCGACAGGCTCAGCGCCCTGCGGACCGACGATCAGTATAACATGGGGTCCCTGCTGGCCGAGCTGCGGCAGGTGATCGAGAGCATGCAGGCCGCCGGATTCACCCACAACGACCTGCGCTGCCGGGAGAACATTCTCGTCCGCGAGCGGGACCACCGCATCTTCCTCATCGACTTCTCCGGGGTGCTCACCTTTCCCGCCGGAAGTCTGCGCCGCCTGCTCTTCTTCCGTCTGGCCCGCACCGTGGACCGGGGCGCCTGGCTCAAGTGGAAGGTCAACCTGCTGCCCCAGGAACTCACCGACGAGGAGCGGGCCCAGTTCCGCCGCAGCGAGAGGCTCCGGCGTCTCTGGTTCATCAACCGTCACAAACCAAAGCACATCTGAACCCAGGAACGGGTGTCGGGGGACGGCCGGGTGTTCCCGTGGTCAGAGTTCGTCCGCCAACCGGGCCACCGCCCTGCGGTCGGCCTCGGGCATACTGAAGCGGTGCAGCTCGCTGCCCACGACCCAGCGGATCTTGTACCCACTTGGGGGTGCCTCGGCGCCGGTTGCCACGGTGCACTCGAAGAGGTGCAGGGTGATGCCGAATCCGGGGTAGGCCTGGTCCACCGAAGTCAGCAGGCGGCCCACATGGATGGCCAGCGACAGTTCCTCGGCGATCTCCCGTCGGAGGCAGGCCTCCAGGCTTTCCCCGTCCTCCTGCTTTCCACCGGGGAACTCCCAGAGCCCGCCGTGGATCCCGCCGCTGGGCCGGCGGGCGATGAGGAATCGCCCATCCTCGTGCCTGATCAGCGCGGCGGTGACCTGGATCGGCTGATCGGGGCGGCCGGCAGGCTGGTGATTCTCGTTGTGGCGGGGCGTGGTCATTCGTGGTATTTTCTTTGCTTCCAGCGCCGGTGGTCTTCACCGGCGTGAGCCATCTTACGGCCGCCGACCAGCCGGCCGCAAGTCGGGGAGAACCCGGCACGGGGTGTTCATGGCCAGGTTCCTCTTTCTGCAAAACTACCTCACCGAGTACCTGGGCACCCTCGGTGTCTGCTCCTATCTGCAGAGCCGCGGGCACCAGGCCGAGGTGGCGGTCACCGGCAGTCCGAAACAGGTTCGGCAGGAGCTGGAGCGGCAGAATCCGGATGTGGTGGGGCTGTACAGCTCCATCGGTAACCTGACCTGGGTCTTGGCCACGCTGGACCAGATCAAGCGGGGCCGGGCCAACGGCCGGCCGCTGACCGTGGTGGGCGGCCCCCATCCCACCTTTTTCCCCGAGGTGATCGGTGACTGGCCGGTGGACATTCTCTGCCGCGGTGAAGGGGAGGGCGCCGTGGCCGACCTGGGGGACCGGCTGGACGCCGGTGACGGCTGGAGCGACGTGGCCAACCTCTGGGTCAGGGGCGATGACGGCACGGTGGCCTGCAACGATGTGCGCCCGCTGGTGGAGGACCTGGACGGCCTGCCCGCCCCGGACCGCAGCTTCTACCGCCGTTACCCCTTCCTCGGCAAGGCCTCGACCAAGAAATTCATCACCGGCCGGGGCTGCCCCTACAACTGCACCTACTGCATGAACCAGCGGTTCAACGAGATTTACCGCGGCAAGGGCCGCATCGTGCGCAAGCGCAGCCCGGAGCACGTGGTGGAGGAGATCCTGCGCGTGCGCGCCGACTATGGCCTCGAGTTCGCCCGCTTCGTGGATGACACCCTGGTGATGTCCAAAAGCTGGCTCTCCGATTTCCTGACCCTCTACCGGGAGAAGGTGGGGCTGCCCTTTTCCTGCACCATGCGCGCCGACACCGCCGACCGGGAGATGATCCGCGAACTGGGGGCCAGCGGGGCGGACACTTGCTTCTTCGGCCTGGAGACCGGGGTGGAGGGGCTGCGCAACGCCGTGCTGAAGAAGAACATCCGCAACGAGGATATCGAGCGCACCGCCGGCTGGCTCCGGGAAGAGGGAATCCGCATCCTGACTTTCAACATGCTCGGTCTGCCCGGGGAGCGCCTCGAGGACGCTTTCGAGACGGTCTACATCAACCGGCGGATCGGCACCGATTACCCCTGGTGCTCGCTTCTCCAGCCCTACCCGGGCACCGAACTGGAGTCGATCTGCAAGGAGAGCGGTTGTCTGCCTTCTGGGGCGGAGCAGGAGGGCGCTTTCGACCACTCCTGGTTCCGGAAGAGCATCATCGACTCGGGGGAGAAGCGGCAGATCGAGAACCTGCACAAGTTCTTCTATCTCGCCGTTCGCGTGCCCTGGCTCGAGCCGCTGATCCGGCGGCTGATCAAACTGCCCTCCAACCCGCTCTACCACCTGGTGTTCAAGGTCAGCTACGGCTGGCTCTTCACCCGGGTGCGGCGCATGTCGCTCTTCCGGCTGGTGGGCATGGCGCTGCGTTTTGGCCGGCACTACTAGAAGCGGCCCCAAAACCCCGGCTGAGGCCCAAGTGCTGCGTTGCGCACTGCTGAGAAATGCTCACCTACCACAAGAGTAGGCTCCGCTTCCTCAGCAGTGTGCGCCTTGCCCTTGGACCACAGCCGGGGTTTTTGAACCACTTCATTCTGGAGGTTTCTTCAATTCTTGACCGCACCCGGGGCCTGTGATACGTTCGACAATCGCTGTCAAGCCTTGTCATTGCAGAACATGCGGGGACTATCACCGGCGTGCGGGGCCGGGTCGCGGGAGGCGGCAACATATGAGAGTACTGGTGGTTGGCGGAGGAGGGCGTGAGCACACGCTGGTCTGGAAGATCAAGCAGTCGCCCCTGGTCAGCGAAATCTATTGCGCCCCGGGCAACGGCGGGATTGCCGCCGCTGCCGATTGCGTCGCCATCGGTGCCTCGGACATCGTGGAACTGGCCGATTTTGCCGAGGGTCTGAAGATCGGCCTCACCGTGGTGGGACCGGAGCTGCCGCTGACCCTGGGCATCGTCGACGAGTTCCAGCGGCGCGGCCTGCCCATCTTCGGCACCAACCAGATGGCCTCGCAGTTCGAGGGCAGCAAGGTGTTCGCCAAGGAGTTCATGGCCCGGCACCATATTCCCACCGCCGACTTCCAGGTCTGTTCCAGCCCCGAGGAGGCCCGGCGGGTGGTGGAATCCGGGCGCTTCGGGTTCCCGGTGGTGCTCAAGGCCGATGGCCTGGCTGCCGGCAAGGGCGTGGTCATCGCCCACGACCGGGACGAAGCGGCGGACGCCATCCAGCGAATCATGGTCGACCGGATTTTCGGCAACGCCGGGGACCGGGTGGTGGTGGAACAGTGCCTGCAGGGCGAGGAACTCTCCTTCATGGTGATCTCCGACGGGAAGCGTATCCTGCCGCTGGTCACCTCCCAGGACCACAAGGCCGCCCAGGACGGCGACACCGGCCCGAACACCGGCGGCATGGGTGCCTACTCCCCGGCGGTGATCACCCAGGAGAATCCCGAAGAAGCGATCATGGAGCAGGTTATCAGACCAGCTTTTCGCGGTATGCGGGAGGATGGTATCGAGTATCGCGGCCTGCTCTACGCCGGGTTGATGATGACCGCCCAGGGGGCCCGGGTGCTGGAGTTCAACGTTCGTTTCGGCGATCCCGAGACCCAGGTGATCCTCCCCCGTCTGGACGAGGACCTGGTGCCCCTGCTGCTGGGGTCGGCCAACGGAAATCTGGAGACCGAGCGTGCCAGCTGGCGCAAGGAGCCGGCAGTCTGCGTGGTGCTGGCTTCCGGGGGGTATCCCGGGAGCTATCAAAAGGGGATGGTCATCGAGGGGCTGGAATCCGCGTCCACCAGTGATGACGAGGTTGTCTTCCATGCCGGGACAAAGCTTGACGGAGGCCAGGTCGTGGTCAACGGCGGACGGGTGCTGGGCGCCGCCGCTCTGGCCCCGACCCTCAAAGAGGCAATCGCCAGAACCTACGGGCTGGCCGACCGGGTGACCTTCGAGGGTCTCCACCGGCGCAATGACATCGGCTGGCGTGCCCTGAAGCACCTGGAAGAGAAATAGAATCTGCCGGTCATCGCGAGGGGCCGCAGGCGAAAGCAGCAAGCACTCTCGGACGGCGTCACCGGTCTAGTGAGATTGCTGCTCTCGCCCGCAAGGCGGGGCCGCAATGACAGACAGTGAATGGAGGACCGAACAGTCATGGATCCGAAGATTGCAGTGATCATGGGCAGCGATTCGGACTTCGAGGTGATGTCCGAGGCGGTTAAAGTGCTCAAGGAATACGGCGTGCCCCACGAAGTGAGCGTGCGCAGCGCCCACCGGACGCCGGAGGAAACCGCCCGTTACGCCAAAGAGGCGGAGTCCCGCGGGATCAAGGTGCTCATCGCCGGCGCCGGGGCCGCGGCCCACCTGGCCGGAGTGCTGGCCTCCAAAACCACCATCCCGGTGATCGGCGTACCGCTGAACGCCACTCCGCTGGGCGGTCTCGACGCCCTGCTGGCCACGGTGCAGATGCCCGGCGGGATTCCGGTGGCCACCATGGCCATCGGCAAGGCCGGCGCCCGGAATGCCGCCCTTTTTGCCATCCAGATCCTTGGCCTCTCAGATGCCGGCCTTTCCGGCAAGCTCAAGGAGGCACGGAGCAGGATGGCCGCGGCTGTGGAAGCGAAATCCCGCAAGGTGCAGGAAGCCGCCGAATCCCTCTGAGCGGTATCCCACCTGGAGAACGGCCATGCCTGCTCCGCCCCTCAGTTTTACCGTCACGGGGCTGGGCTGCAAGGTGGCCCAGTATGACGCCGAGGCCATATCCGCCGAGCTGGAAGAGCGGGGGCTGGTACGTCTGGACCAGCCGGGCAGCGCGGATATCCTGCTGGTCAACACCTGTACCGTCACCACCCACGCCGGCTACCAGGCGAGACAGCTGATCCGCAAGCTGGTCCGGGAGTATCCCCGGGCCCGGCTGGTGGTGACCGGGTGCTACGCCGAGCGGGACCAGGCCGTCCTGAAAGGGATTGCCGGAGTGGACCTGGTGGTTACCCGCAACCAGCGTGAGCGTCTCGGCGCCCTCTTGGCCGGTGAAACCACCGTTTCCGACCCGGCGGCAGGGGATGTGCGCTCGACCTTCAACCGAGTGCTGACCCGCTTTGGCAACCGCTCCCGGCCCTTGCTCAAGATCCAGGATGGCTGCGATGAAAACTGCTCCTACTGTATCGTGCCCACGGTGCGCGGGCCGTCGCTGAGCCAGTCGGGGCAGGATGTGGAGGAGCAACTGCGGCAGCTCAGCGGTGAGGGGTTCGGCGAAGTGGTGCTCTCCGGTGTGCACCTTGGCCGCTGGGGTGAAGATTTCCCCGACGGTCAGGGCCAGACCCTGGCTTCCCTGCTGGCCCGGCTTGCGGAACTGGCGCTTCCCCTGCGCTACCGGCTCAGCTCCATCGAGCCGCTGGAGTTCACCGACCGGCTGATCGAGACCATCTCCGGTTTCAGCGACCTGGCCCGTCACTTTCACCTTCCGCTGCAGAGCGGATCGGACGCCATCCTCCGGGCGATGAATCGGCCGTACACCGCGGAGCAATACCGGGCGCGGGTGGCGGCAATCCTTTCCGCCCTTCCCGATGCCTGCATCGGCGCCGATGTGATCGTCGGATTCCCCGGCGAGTCGGAGGGCGACTTCGAGGAAACGCTTCGGCTGGTCAGTGGCCTGGGGCTGGCCTACCTCCACGTCTTCCCCTTTTCCCCCCGGCCGGGAACGGCGGCGGCCGGGATGGCCGGCCGGCCCCATGGCGACGTGGTCAAGGAACGGAGCCGCTGTCTCCGCGGCCTGTCCGCCGGATTGCGCCGCGAGTTCGCGGCGCGCTTCGTGGGCACAGCTCAGCAAGTGGTGGTGCTCTCCGTGGACAGCGGCAGTGACGAAGCCCTGGGGCTCAGTGGAAACTACCTCCAGGTGGCTTTCCCGGCCGGTGACGTCCGCCGGCGGCAGCTGGTCCTTGTCCGCATCCTCTCCGCCGACGATGAGCGGCTGACCGGCCGAATGGTTTCCCTCCCCGATCCCGGAGAGTGAACGGGATATTGCGATTTTTCCCGCCCGATTCACCTGATAAGGCGGGGGCGACAGTTCCGTCATCGCCCCTTCAAAACCGCAAAACGTTTACTCGTTCAGATTCAGTGTTTTCCTTCCTGATTCCCCGGTTGGTTTCATCCTTGTAATCGAAGTCAACCGCTTGTCTGATCTGACCACCTGATTTCAACTTATCCCAACACTCGCCGAAGTTAAATTATCCTACAAGTCGTTTTAATTGAATATTTTGATGCTTGTGTTGCCGATTCATCTTCGTGTGCCGCCGCCTGGTACGGCCGTTGCTCTGCAGTATGGCGGTAAAGGAAGCGGCGGGCCCATGGCGCCAGATCTGACATCTGTTCGAAAGGCGGTGCGAAGATGTCCATATTACGCAATACTCATTTTAGACTCGCGTTCATT
>JAQAZP010000356.1:0-9593 GCA_032127265.1 Acidobacteriota bacterium | reverse complement strand
CCGCGGTATCCTCGGTGAAAGCAGTGGCCACGACACGGTGGGAAAGCACTTCGGGCCCCAGGTCGATGATCACCCGGTAGGGCGGTGCACTGGTCCGCTGCACCAGTCGGCCGTCAAGATACCAGCTGACAGAGCTGATTTTCGCGGCGTCGGCGTCCGCCGCCTCGAGGCTGAACGGAATCTGTCCGCTGAGATAGGGGCTTTCCGGCCCGCGGATCCCGGTCAGCGTCCCGGGCCAGGCCGGACAGCAGACCAGAACCAGAATGCAGAGCAGCCAGCTCAACGTCAACCGACGCCGCCGCAGGTAGTGGTTTCGGTCACCGGTGTCCACCATTGATCACCATCCTCTGGTCCTCTATCCAGACCCTGAAGATACCGTCGGGCAGGGTGAACCGTTGAATGAGAACACTTTCTTCGCCGCTCGGCGAACCGGCCACCCGTTCAACCAGGTCCAGGGGCAACGGCAGCCCTAGAAGAGCCACCTCCTCAACGATGAAACGGCCCCGGCCGTTATCAGCTTCCAGCCGGCCCCGGAAGCTGAACGGGATCTCCTGCCCGTTGAATCCACTCAGCGAAACCGGCTGCTCCATTCCCATATCCGCCAGGTAGCGCTGCAGGTCAACCACGCCCTCGACCAGCGCCGCACCATCAACAAGCACGATACGCCAGGCACTCACGCTTGGCGGGACAATGGAGCCGTAGCGCCCGGCGATGAACCGGCTCAGCGCTGGGCCGTCAAGAGTGTGGGTTCCCACCGCCTCCCGGGCCAGAAAATTCCGGAACGCCTCGGCATCTCGCTGAGCCGCCGCGGCGCCGGCCCCCTGTTCCGCGAAGATGCGGGCCTGCAACCTCCGGGCCCTGCCGGCAACTACCTGGTCCAGCACCACCAGCACCAGAGCCAGCAGGCCGGCCGCTCCGAGCAGCATCACCAGGGCGAGCCGGGTACGGCTCCAGCCGGGGCGGTCCTTCTCTGCCTGGATACGCTTTTCCATGTCTCCTGCCGGCGGAATGTGCCGCCTGTATCAGGATACCACGCAGGCACCCGCGCCCGTGCCCACTTTGGACGGGCCTGGACCCCACGGTTGCCTTGGGGAATGAACAACCGCCGGCGGTCAGACGATTTCCAGGGAATTGAAGAAATATCCGATTTCGAAGCGGGCGGTCTCGGGAGCGTCAGACCCGTGCACCGAGTTGTGTTCGATATTCACGCCGAAATCCCTGCGGATGGTGCCGGCATCGGCCTTTGCCGGATCGGTGGCCCCCATCACCGTGCGCCAACGGGCTATGGCGTCTTCCCCCTCGAGGACCATGACCACCACTGGTCCCGAGGTCATGTAGGTCACCAGACTTTCGAAAAACGGCCTCCCGCAGTGCACCTGGTAGAATCCCGCGGCGGTTTTCCGGTCCAGGCTGATCATCCTCAACGCCCTGGGCCGCAGACCTGCATCCTCCAGCCGATGAATGACCTGGCCGATCAAGTTCCTTTCCACTGCGTCGGGCTTAATAATAGCGAGTGTTCTTTCCAGCACCACAACCTCCTCCGGTTTACTGACCCCGGCCGGTTACCGCCAACAACGAGGCGTACTTTCCCCTGCTGCGGCCACCGGCAGTACATCTGAATGAGTGATTGTGTATAGCACAGGGCAGAGGTGGAGTCAAAAGAGTTACCGGCTCCTGCGGGCGGGGTAAACTTCCGTTGCTGAGAGGTCGATAGGAGAGGAGACGATGCGAACCGGAACAGCCCGGTCTGCAGGGCGTGCCACCGGACCCGGCCCTGACCGTACATAGAAAATTCGATCGCACACAGGGGTCAGAAGATGGGTGAAAAAAGTCCAGCCGCTGGTCTGCCTGAAAAAATACAACGTCCGGCACCAACCCGGATGACCATTGCCATACCCGCCGACACGGGGTATCTCCAGTTCCTGTCAGCGGTGACCAGGGAATTCTGCCGCATGGCCGTTGACGGGATACCCGACATCGACGAGCAATTCTACTTCAATATCGAACTGGTGATGACCGAAGCCGTGGTTAATGCCATCCGCCATGCCTACGACGGCATGGAAGGGCCGGTGGAACTGACCCTGGACTGGACCGATCATCGTCTCTCCATACTGGTGAGCGAATACGGCACCCCGTTCACTGATTTCGATGTGTACGCGGCAAGGGAAATCGACGAACTGGACCCGCTGAGCACCGGCGGAAGGGGCATCATCATCATCCGCAGCCTGATGGATCACGTTCACTATTCCATCGATCAGCAAACGGGCCGCAATGTACTAACCATGGTCAAGACGTTTCCTCGACCCGGCACACCGGGCAGTGACGGCTAGCTACCACTCCAACGAACCGGGCGCAACGGATGAAAACAGAACTTCAGGAACAATTCGGAGAGTATCTCTCGTCACGGGGGATCGGAGAATATCTTCGAGCCATGTCCGGACTGTCCGGGATCTGTCTGGCCTTGGACGACGCCGGGGGGGAAACCCGGCACATCTGCTTCGAGCATGCCGACAGCTGCCCGGCCGCCAGGTCCGACAGAGGGAGCGACAGCCAGCTATGCAGCTCCGGACAATGCCCTGAAGGCTGGACCGCCATACAAGCCCCCCTGGACCACCAGGAAGAAACCATCGTCACCCTGCGCCTCTGCGGCCCGAAGTCCGAAGAGCGGCTTTCAGCCCTATGTGCGACATTCGGCAGCCAGGTGCTGGAAACGGTGAACCATGAATACGAAATGGACAACCTGTCCAGCGAAATTCTCTCCAAATACGAAGAGCTGAACGTCCTCTACGATGTGGGTGAATCGCTGCACATCAACATGAACCATCAGGAAATCTGCGGACTGGCGGTGAACAAGGTGCAGCAGGTGGTTGGCGCGGGCAGAACCGGCGTGTTGCTGCGCGACAGCGCGGACCAGCCGCTGGAGCCGGTAACGGACAGCGGCTACGACCTGGGTTGGGACAAGGACCCGTTACGGGACGCCGTGCTGCTGCTGGCCGACGACGTGGTGCGGAGTGGCAAGGCGTTGCTGTTGGATCGCCGGGAGAGTTTTTCACCCGAGCTGTGGACCCGGCTGAGCGTATCCGGGGAAACCAGCGGGCTGTGGCCGATCCTTGTTTCGCCGATAAAGCGCGGGGACCACCTGCTGGGCGTGCTCTATGCCTCCCACAAAACCGGCGGCCAGAGTTTTACCGCCAACGATCTCAAGCTGGTGATGGCCATCTGCAGCCAGGCGGCGGTGGCCATCAGCAACCTCCAGATGGTTGAGGCGCTGAAAAAGACCGAAGCACTGAAACGGGAAATGGATATCGCCCGGACCATACAGATTAAGATGCTGCCCGCGGCGCCGCTGCAGGCCGGAACCGTTTCGGTAGCCGGCCGCTGCATCACGGCGGCCAATGTGGGCGGCGACTACTACGATCACATCATGATCGAGGACGGCAGCGAAGCGGACAAGGACCTGATCCACCTGCTGGTGGCCGATGTGTCGGGTCACGACGTGGGAGCGGCACTGATGATGTCCGTGGGACGAAAGGTCTTTCACACGGCGCTCCGCCGGCATCTGGAGCCCTCAAGCCTGATGAGGGAATTCAACACCGTGATGCACGACGATCTGAGCTCTTCGGACCTGTTCATCACCATGTTCTATGCCCAGTATCGCCGCTCGTCACGCTCTTTGCGCTTCAGCAATGCCGGCCATAATCCGCCCTTTCTCGTGCGGAGTGCCGACGCCGCTGTGGAAACAATGGACGCCGACGGAATAATCATCGGCGTCCTGGACGACGTGGAATTCGAAGACGGTGAGATGTCCCTGAACCCCGGAGACCTGGCGGTGTTCTACACCGACGGCGTGGTGGAGACGGAGAACAGGGAGGCCGAGCAATACGGCCTGGAACGGTTTCACCGATTGGTCCGGCAGCACCGGGAAGCCCCACCGGAAACGCTGATCGACGTGATCTACGAGAGCGTGAAGGCCTTTGCCGGCGGCGTGCCCCAGTATGACGACATCACGGTCCTGATCCTCAAGGACAACGGCTGAAAAAAATCCCCCGGATGTCCGCCGGCGAATCTTTCCACCTGCTCCCGCCAGGGGAGCTTCGAATCAGTATCCGCTCAGAGCATGTCCGCCATCTTTTCCTCGATGGCCTTTTTTGGCACAGCTCCCACCAGACGGTCGGACAGTTCTCCGCCACTGAAAAAAAGCAGGGTGGGGATGCTCCTCACTGCGTAGGCCGCCGCCGAGCCCTGATTGCTGTCCACATCGAGCTTGCCCACCTTCACCCGGCCCTCGTACTCACCGGCCAGTTCCTCGATGATCGGAGCGATCATCCGGCAGGGTCCGCACCAGGCCGCGGTGCAGTCCACCACCACGGGAACAACGGAGGCAATCACCTCCTGCTGGAAATTGTCGTCAGTAAACTCGATGGCCTTTCCCATCTGTTTCTCCTTTCGTTGGAAGGATCGACCCGGCCGTGACAAGGGCTGCCGAACCGGTTCGCGGCACGGTTCAGACGCGTTCGGCCCTTCCGGATACAATACGATCACCCGCGGACCGGACGTGGTGTCCCGGAGGGCGGATGTTCCACAACTCCTGCAGAAGTGAAATCCTAGCATAGCCCCCAGGGGGGTTCAAGACCACAACCATGACTGGGTGGTTATGGCATTTCGGCGTCAATTATCCTCTTTGCCGGAAGCGCCAAAGGGATCAGACACGATATTGCCGTCCAGTTCGAAGGCCATGATGTGGGCGTTTTCCAGATACTGGTAGGCGTGCCAGCGATTCCCTTCCGGCAGTCCCGTGATCTCCGACGCGGCCTCGACAAAGAAAGCGGCTCCGGAATCGAGACGCTTGCCGGTGAATTCGTCCCTCACGGTTACCCAGGCCGCCGTCTTTCCGCCCGGCCCCCGGATCTGCTCCAAAGCGCATCCCACTGAGCAAAACAGGGACTTCTCGCCCTGCCCCGCCACCAGCTCCACCAGGTAGACGGTGTCATAGAGACGGGCATTGCAGGATGAACAGCGGCCCAGGTCTCCCCCTCCCCCGCCATTGTGCGCGCCAAATGCGGTAACGGCCAGGAAGATCAGAACCAGCAATCCCCCGCTGACCAGCAGCAGCCCGGCAGAACGGTTCGTTCCCTCAACGGCCCCCCGTCCTTCCCGCAGCAGCAAGGCGCCCCAGGCGGACAGCAGCACGGCAGCGGCCAGGGACACCGCCATCCATGGACCGGCAGCGGTCTTGCCCAGCAGACAGTAGAGACAGTGATGGAACGGCAGCCCAGTGAGCCTCGGGGCCATCACCTCCATGCCGGCGATACTGGCCGCGGCAACGAAGGCCAGCAGCAGCGGGAGCAGCAGCAGGGACGCCGCTGTTCGCAAACGGCGCCAGGGGTGGGTGAGCCATCTGCCACGTAACGCGGCCACCCCGGCTATCAGGCAGACCAGGGCGCAAAGCAGACCGCAGACATGAAGGATCGGCAGAAGCAGGTGGGCGTGCTGCGCACCAAACAGACTGCCGGGCAACAGGGCGGAGAAACGGTCAGGGAGATCATAGACCGAGCCGCAGCAATAGACGGGTATGCCGGGCCGCAGGGAGAGCAGCACCGCGAATTCGAGCAGACAGTCCAGAACCAGCAGGGTCAGCGAAAGCGGGAGCAGGACTCGTTCCGCCAGGGGACGTCTCGGCGTCCCGCCGGGTGTGCATCGCTCCCGGGCGGAGCTGGTGAGCCGCAGGGCGATCCAGCCACCGAGGGCCAGAAGAAGCAGCGGCCGGAGCCCCTGGAGGAGGTTGGCCCACAACGGGACGAGGCGCGTGACGCCATAAATGCACATCGCCCCCGCTACGTGGGGCACGGCGCTGTCCAGCGCGATATAGGACAGGGGCCAGGCCAGAACCCTCAGGCCGAAGGCGGTGAGCAGCAACAGGAATACGAGATAGGCCTCGTCGGGGGCTCCTTCCTCCTTCGGGACGGGCCGCAGGGCGAGGCGCAGCCAGGCCGCGGAGGCCAGCAGGGCCAATACCAACCCCAGGCCGGCGAGGAAGAGCGAGAGGAGTATCGGGTGGGTCAGTATCACCGGAAGTCACCGTTCTGTGCTGCGTCCGGTATGGTCAGCTCCAGCCGCCGCGCCGCCAGATTCCTGAACCGCTGGTCATGGCTCGCCACCAGGAGCCCTGACCCGGAGGAACACCCCATGATGAGCAGAGAGACAATCAACTCCGCCGACCTGGGGTCGGCATTGGAGAGCGGTTCGTCGGCGATCACCAGATCCGGAGCCGTTGAGAGGGCCCGGGCTACGGCGACCCGCTGCTGCTCCCCGCCGCTCAACTGTTCGCTTCGGTGGTTCGCCCGGCCTTCCAGATCCAGCCGGGCCAGCAGTTCCTCGGCCCGCCTCCGGCACTCCGCCCCACTGAATCCCAGGACACGGAGCGGCAAAGCGACACTCTCCCAGGCCGGCATCCGCTCGAAGAGATGATAATTTTGGAAGATGAACCCCACGTGGATCCGGCGCAGGCGGTTGCGGTAGGCAGACGAATCATCGCTTACCTCCTGCCCCAGGAAAAATACCCGGCCCCTGGTGGGACGCCAGAGCAAACCGGCAAGCCCCAGCAGGGTGCTCTTTCCCGAGCCGGAACAGCCCTGGACCAGCGCCAGTTCTCCACCGTGCACCACCAGATCAACTTCATCCAGCACCCTTACACCGGGGGCACCAGACACCGGGGGCGGAAAGGTCTTGGTCACCCCCTGCAGACGAACCAGTTCCTTCCCCGGGGCAATACCGCCCATCATCCTTCCCCCCCCAGCAGCACCTTTCCCGGCTCCACCGATGCCGCGAGCCACGCTGAAGCAACAGCCCCGCCGGCGCTGACCGAGAGGCTGAAGACATAGACCAGCAGCACGGGAGTCCAGCTCATGATGTAGGGCAACTGGAACGGCGGCAATTCTTCCGCCCCGGGCATCAGGAACCGGCTCAAGGGCCATCCAGACCCGAATTTAAGCCAGGCCAGGGAGATGATCACGGCCACCGACGCACCGATCACAGCGGTGAGGATTGATTCCAGCATCTGCAGCAGCAGTATTTCCCAGGTTTCCCAGCCCATGCACTTCATCACCGCCACTTCCCGTCTCCGGGACGAAAGGCCGTGGCCCGCGGCCAGTGCCAGCACCGGAACACTAATCATCAGAGCAGCAAGGATATAGACCAGGAATGCTCCTGACCGCCGGTCGAATCCGCCATGGAAGTAGCCCTCCATCATCGACCGGTCCTGAATCTTGGCCCGGGATCCGAGCCGCTCGCTCAGCAGGCGCGCAATCCGTTCTTCATATCCCTCGCGGCAGTACACCATTAACTCGGTGGCCATATCTTCGCGCAGAAAAATCAGTTGAAGATCCTCGAAATGCGCCAGGATCAAACCGGCGCTCCAGACAGGGCTCTCCGGTGAATCGAGAAGGGCCACCACCTCGAAGCTGTGGTAGCGAAAGCGTTCGGGCCCCTCCGTGGGCAGGAGGAGCTGAAGCGTGTCACCAACGTCCAGGCCAAAATGTCTGGCGATGGCCAATCCGACGGCCAATTGCCCAGGTTCGAGAGATGGGAGCGTTTGTTCAGGGTGGGCAGAGCCATCCTGCCGGGCCAGGTCTTCCGAAGCCAGGGACGGACCGATACCAACCAGCAATGCCGGGAGGTCCTCGATGGACACCCGGCCCACGGCGCGGGGCAGCACCTGGACGACCCCTGGAATGTCACGCACGATCTCGGCCCATGAGAGCGGCACCGCGCAGGGCCGTCCGAAATCGTCGCCGGCCACCAGCAGGTCGGGACCGGCCTCGAGCATGGCCAGGGCATGGTTCTTCAAACCCTCCTGCATGGCCAGGGCGGTGAGCAGGGGGACCGCCGCTGAGAGCAGGCAGAGCAGCACAACCGCGGTGCGCAACCGGAAGCGGAGAACGTTGGACGAAGCCATGCCGAGAAGTGATACCAGGGCTGTCCAGCGGCGGGCCACCATCAATTGTCCTCCGCGGAATTCCGAAGAACCAGCTTTGGAACGGGGTCTCCCGGGCACCGGCGCGGGAAGGCGGTCAGGGTGGTGGAGCGATCAGGAGAATATGAAATCCCGGCGGGAACAGGCCACTCATCCCCCCTTGCCGCCCCCTCCAGCCGGGGGTCGAAATTGCCCAGGGTCCAGCGGGGCAGAATGGTTGCCCCCATGCCGGGAAGCGTGGCCCAGCAGTTGTTCGTGGATTTCGATGGATAAAGTTCGGATTGCAGGCCCTGGGAACCGAGGAATACCATGCCGGCGACCACCAGCAGGGGAAGAAGAACGAGGCCGCAGAGCGGGACAAGGCCCGACGCGGCGGCCATGATGCGCCTTCGTTTCATGCCGTCGCCAAGAGAAGCAAACCGCCGGACCCGTCAACTCTAGAATCGATACACCAGTGTGAGTTTCGCCCCTTTAAACGGATCTTCGTAGCGGCACTGACCTCCGGAGCAGATCTGGCCGCCCTTGAGCGATCCGACAAAGAGCTTTCCCTGAAGGGTTTCGGTGATGTTGGCCGTCAGTTCGCCGCCCCAGAAGTTGTTGTAGTTCCAGACGGGCACCTGGGCATACTGATACAGGGCACTGAGAATCCAGCGGCCGGAAAAAGAGTAGCCGATGGAGGATTCTATTTCGGTATTGCAGAAGAACGGATCCTTGGCATATTTGATCAGACCGTCGATGATGATGCTGTCGCTCTCGAAGACGTCGATGGTGGTGGCCAGCGAAGCCTTGTTCTCGTTCTTGCCGTCCACCTCGGACCGGCGTCCGGCCCACACATGAACGTACATCCTCTCGAACAACTCCTCCTGCTCAATCCCGCCGTAATAGTGCTCGACGATCGAGCTGTTGAGCAGGTTCTCGAACCGGCTGTAGCTGACATAAATGTCGGAACCGGTCTTGTCCAGGTAGTAGCTGGGTTTGACCCGGAACCCGCGGGTATCGTCAGGGGCGAAGAATTCGTCCAGACGGTCGGCGTTGGGCGGGTTGTTGTGATCGAATTTGAACCGCTGGAAATCCTTGTACTCGGCCAGCATGGTGAACGACCCCTTGTACCAGGTAGCGGCCATATACAGACCATGGCCCTTGTCTCCGGAGGGCTCCAGTTCGCTGTCCTTTACCGCGTATTCGCCGTAGAAGTCGAACTGATCAAAGAGTCCGGGCACGTCGAGAAATACGCTGCCCAGGATGTGCTCTCCCTCGATCCAGTCGTCGGTCTTGTCGTCGGAGTAAACACCGGTCACACCGAGCCTGATGTCGTGAGACAAAATAAATGCCGCCCGGAGACCACCGATCCAGTCCTGTTCGTCGGTGACCTTGTCGTCCACGTATCCGCCCAGCAGGTCGAATTCGAAGTTCTTGAAGTTCATCGAGGCCTTTGCGCCGCGAATGGTGTTGTCTAGAAAGATCACCGGGTCGTGCAGCACGCTGAGAGTCATCCCTCGTTCAAAGGACGTGAAAAAGTCACCCGCCACGCCATAAAACTTGTCGCCGGCATAGTCGATAAACGCCCGATCCACCTGGACGAAGTCGTTGAATTCGCGGTAGGTCTCCCGGGGGAAGAAAT
>JAQAZP010000355.1:0-7986 GCA_032127265.1 Acidobacteriota bacterium | reverse complement strand
CCTTGATGACATTGCGCTGCGCACCGACCCGTTCCTCCACACCATCGAACCGAAGAAAACGCAGGCGCGCACCGCCCAGAATGGCGGCGGGGCGACTCCCTAGCGCGAGCACTCCTGCGACAGTGAGTCTGGGGCCCGAGGTGCTTTCCCACCGTATCGTGGCCACTGCTTTTACCGAGGATACCGCGGAACTCTGGTCCGGGGAATACCGAACGCTGGGCCTGTCGGTGGCCTTCCGCGACAGGGTGTCCCTGGTGGTGGTACCGGTAACCGTTCTCCACCCGGAGGGCTATTTTCACACCGGGTTGGGCCGCGAGGCCTTCCGGGTGTATGAAGACGGGGTGCCGCAGGACCTGACCTGCTTTGCCAACGACGTGGTGCCGCTGAGCGTGGCCCTGATTGTCGACTCCAGCCAGAGTATGCGGGGCAAGGTTCGCGAGATCAGGAAAGCCGCGGGAACCCTGATCGACCGCTTGGCCCCCGACGATACCGCCACCGTGATGAGTTTCGACGACGACCTTGTACGGCACTGCTCTTTCACCGGTGACAAGCAGCTGCTGCACGAATCACTGAAGGGGTTCGGCGCCAGCGGAGGAACGGCCCTCTACGATGCGCTGTACGGCGCCTCCAGGGCTTTTCGAAAAACCGAGGGAAAGCGGGTGATCATCCTCTTTACCGACGGACAGGACGAGAAATACCGCAGGCCGGCCGAAACCAAGCGACGTCTGGAGCGCGCCATTTCCGCAGCGTCCCGAGCCAATATCACCGTCTACACCATCGGGCTGGGACGGTATGTGGATACCGACACGCTGGAAACCATGGCTGACACCACCGGGGGGGCCTACTTTCACCTGGGTGCGATCCGTGACCTGGCCGGCGCTTACAGCCGTATTTTTGACGAACTGGGCAGCCAGTACACCCTCTGCTACCGGCCGGGAGTGCCGCCTGAAACAGAAGACCAGAAGCTGTGGCGTTCCATTCGCGTAGTCGTGGCGGACCCGGACCTCATCGTGCGGCACAAGAAGGGCTACTCGCCGTCGCGCTGAAGCGGGCTCTCGGAACTCACGGGAATCGCCGGATCCGGCAGGCGATAGGTGACGATGCGCAGCCACCGTTTTTTGGCATGCAGTGGATGGCGGCCGGCGTGGCGGACCGAGACGATTTCACCGGGTGGGCCGTCCTTTTTGACCAGCAACAGTTTGGGGTCGCGAGCGCAGAGAGGGCGGTAAAACCGGCGCAGCTCGGTGATCGGCCCCTCCACCAGAAAATCGGCCACCAGGATATGAGCGGGCGTGAATTCCCATCCCGGTCGCTCGAGGTCCACCAGTTCTAGCGTGGGGCCCTCAAGGGCGATCAGGCTGGATCCGGGGAATATACGGATTCCGAGTTTTTCTTCCAGTTGAAGGTCTACGATACGGCCGTCTTCCCGGGGGACGGGCCGGCCGTCCTGAGCCGCGGGAAGCAGTGCACCGGCCGTCGAAGTGAACAGCACAAGGGCGGCACAGATTACAGCCGCGCGCGCTGGTCGTTTCCGTCGCGGAGGAGCTTGATCTGTTGCGGCCGATCCTTTCATAACAGTATCTCCCGATGGTCTGGAAAAGGAAAAACGTAGCACAGTGAGCAAGGGGGAAACAAGGGCGGGGAGTGTGGTGGACGCACAGCGGGGATGTGCGCCGGTGGCGGACTGCCCAGTGGATAGTCTGCCGGGCGTGGGCCCCCGTCGCTCCGCGGCATTGCTGGATGCGGGTTACCGCACGGTAGCGGATCTTCTCTTCCATCTGCCCCTGCGTTACGAAGACAAGCGTGCCGCGGTAGCGCTTTCGGCGGCTGGTCCGCCGGAGCGGCGGTTATACCGTTTGCGAATCAAAACTATCAGGCAGCGGCGGGGGGGGCGCGGCGGACAACTGCACCTGTTGCAGGCGGGGGCCGAAGACGAAGCCGGGACCCCGGTGACCCTGCGCTGGTTCAACCAGCGGTTTCGATCGCGGGCTCTGGAGCCGGGGGCGTCCTTCTACTGCTACGGACAAGCGGTCCGGGGCACGGGACCGGCCGAAAGGTCAGATTGGCTGGTGATCGACAACCCCGAACTGGAGCCGGACCCGGACGTTGATCTTTCCCTGGCCCCTGGTCCTCATCTGGGCCGCATCATTCCGGTATACCGCCGGGTTGGCGGTATCGGTTCACGGATTATCCGGGTGGCGCTCCACCGGATCTTCCACGGCGGATCCGGCCCCCTGCTCGAGGAGACGGCAGCGGCCGGGGCCCTGCTGTCCCACGGGTTCCCAACGCGGGAGATCCTGATTCGCGGCATTCACTGTCCGCCGGTCCGGAGCGACATGGAGTCGTTGAACAGCGGAACGTCCGTTTGGCACCGCGGGCTGGCTTTTGAAGAACTGTATCTCGAGCAACGGGAGTTGGCCCGGAAGAAGCGACGTCGGCTGGACAGCCGCAAATTGAAGATCACCACGGAGGGAGAAAAACCGCTTGGCGGGGTCGGCCTCCTGGCGGCTATGGAGAAAATCACGGGGTTTCACTTGACCGCCGAGCAACAGTCGGCCATCGTGGAGATCGTCGAAGATATGGATCGGCCGTATCCCATGCGGCGGTTGCTGCAGGGGGAAGTGGGGTGCGGCAAGACGGTTGTGGCCTATGCCGCGCTTTTCCACAGCGCCTCCGCCGGCCGGCAGTCGGCCCTGATGGTGCCCACCGAGGCGCTGGCCTGGCAGCATTTCCATCGCCTGCAGGGGCTAATACGATCCCGGGAGGAGGATCAGCCCTTGCGCTTGCCGGCGGAACGGATTATCTTGGTCACCGGCGGTATCGCTGCGGAGCAGCGTAGCGAGCTTGAATCTCGGCTGGCCGGTCCCGGAGAGCTGATCGCCATCGGCACCCATGCGCTTCTTTCCTCCGCGGTGGTGTTCCGAGATCTCGCCCTGGCCGTGGTGGACGAACAGCAGCGGTTCGGCGTTGGGCAACGGGAACGATTGATGTCCAAAGGCGCCAATCCTGACCAACTCGTCATCTCGGCCACGCCCATTCCGAGAACCCTGGGCCTGCGATTCTGCGGTGATATGGAACTGTCACGTATCCGAAACCTGCCGCTGGGCCGGCGACAGGTCAAGACCCTCTGCCTCGACCCGGGGCAGGCCGCAACCGCCCTGGACCTGCTGGAGAAAGAACTCGATGCCGGACGCCAGGGCTTTGTCGTCTGCCCCAAAGTCCTGGGCCGCGGGGGCCTGGAAAAGCGCGCCGCCGAAACCGTGTATCACAAGTTCCGCTCCGGACGCCTGGCCCGGCACGCCGCCGGGCTGCTCCACGGCGGTATGGACCTCAATACGGCGCGAACCGTGATGAACCGGTTCGAGAAGGGCGAGACCAGGGTGCTGGTGACCACCAGCGTTGTGGAGGTGGGACTGGATGTGGCTCGGGCCACGGTGATGATCGTTCTCGAACCGGAACGATTCGGCCTTTCCCAGCTGCACCAGTTGCGGGGAAGAATAGGCCGGGGAAAATGGCCCGGATTGTTCATCCTGCTGCGCTCAAAGGACGATACGAGGGGTGAGGCCGGCAGACGCCTGGCCGTTCTCGTCTCGTCTGATGACGGTTTCCACATCGCCGAGGAAGATCTCCGCTTGAGGGGCAGTGGGGAATTGACCGGACATCGGCAGGCCGGCACGCCGGGGTATTGCTCGTCAGCGGCTGCTGACGATATGCGGCTGCTGACCATGGCCCGGACCGCGGCATTTCGAAAATCCGGACTGCACATTGATTGAGTCAGAGGCAACAAACCACGAGCCATTCCGGCGAAGGGTAAAGGCTGGAGGACGATGAACGACAGAAGGAACGACGGCAGAAACCGGCGGCACGGACCGCGTCCAGAGCGGGACAAAGGCTTTTCCGCTCGCCATCAGCCGCGGGGGAAGAATTCGGGAAATTCGCAACGGGGACCATCCCCTCAGCAGCAGCCCGGAGGAACTCAGAACCTGCTCAAGATCGTTGGCGGCGAGAAAAAGGGACGCATGATCCGCACTCCGGTGGGGCTCGGTGTACGGCCCACATCGGAAAAGGTACGGGAGGCGGTTTTCGACATCATTGGTCCGCAGATCGTGGGGGCCATGTTTTACGATATTTTTGCCGGTAGCGGTGCCATGGGCATCGAGGCTCTGAGCCGGGGAGCCGAGCGTTCCCTCTTTGTGGAGTCCTCCCGCAAGGTGGAACTGGTGATCCGTTCCAACGTCACCGGCTGCGGGTTTGCCAGCCAGTTCGATATCTGGACCGGTTCGTTCATCGATTTCTGCAGCGAGGCCAAAACATCGGCGTTCCCCCCCCCCACCATCATCTACCTTGATCCGCCCTATGCCATCGAGAACCATCTCGACCTGATCAAAGGGGTGGCCAAGGCCCGCTGGCACCGTGATAATCCCGATCTGCTTTTAATCATGGAGCGTCCTGCCCGCCGGATCGACTTTGCCCCGGAAGACCTGCCCCAACCCTTCAGGGTGACCGATACCCGGAGCTATGGTGACACCAGCCTGGTATTTTTCAGTGCCCGGGCGGAGGAAGAGCAGGCCGATACCGCTGACGGCGCGGAAGAGGACACGGCAGGGGAGTAGAATATTTCGATCACCGGGGGAGTTCAGGCCAGCGGAAGAGGGCCGATCCCCAAGTATACCCACCGCCAAAGGCACAGTCGAGGACCAGCATCCCCGGTTTCAGCACCCCTTCCCGATGGGCGTCATGGAGGGCCAGGCCCTGGGTGGCCGACGTGGTGTTGGCGTAATCGGCGATGTCGTGATAGATGATCGACTGGTATCCCGCCTTCTTCAGCCGTCTTTCGATCGCCTGATTCATCTTCAGGTTCGCCTGGTGCAGCACGATGAAGTCGATGTCGCCGGCAGAGAGACCGGCCTTGGCGAGGGTCTCCGGAATCACCCGGTTAGCGATCAGGGGGACGATGTCCTCGTAGACCGCTCTCCCGTCCATGTAAACCTTGTTGCGCTTGCCGAACGGGTTCCACATGGCTTCGGCGGTCACCTCCTCGGCGGTTCCACCAGCCGGCACCACGATCTTGTCCGCGTGACTGCCGTCCGAACCGAAGAAAAACCCCTGCGGCCCGAGAAAGCTGCTCTCATCCGGGGGGCAGGTTTCAAGCACCACGCAGCAGGCGGCGTCACCGAAAAGTATGCAGGTGTTGCGGCTGTCCCAGTCCACGGTGCGGCTCATGATGTCGGCACCGATCACCAGGCCCCGTGCGGCCACGCCGCTGCTCACCAGGCTGTAACCTAGGCACAACACGGAAGGGAAGGTCGAACAGGCCGCTTCCAGGTCGAAGACCATCACCTGTTTCAGACCCTTGTCCCGGTGAATCCGTATACCCAGTTTGTCCTGGATTCGCGAGGCTGTGGGCGGTGATGTCCAGTGCTCGGAGCTCACCGTGCCCAGGGCAATGAAATCCATGTCCTGGGGCGTGTACCCGGCCATTTGCAGGGCCTTTCGTGAGGCCTCGGCCGCCAGATCGGAGATGTTTTCGTTTTCAGCGGCGATGTGGCGGCGCTGGATGCCGGTGCGTTTGATGATCCAGTCGTCAGAGGTCTCGAATTGCGCGGCGTTTTCACTGTGCAGCCGGAGCACCTTTTCCGAGCGGTCCAACTGCTCGAGGGCCAGTTCCCTGGCCTCACCATCCAGACGGCTCACGGCGTCGGTCCAGGCCACTTTCTTCCGCTGGTGCTCGCTCCGAATCTGCTCGCCGCGGTCTTTGAGGTTGCGGGCCAGTTCGTGGTTGTCCAGCACCCGATGGGGAAGGGAAGTGCCAAGACCTGAAATTTTTACGCCACTCATGCTCTGGAAACCTCCTCCTGCCATTTCGCCGTGCCGGTCGAGGCCCTGATGTTATCGTGAACGATAAACCGCGCTATTATCATAAGATAAAGGAAACCGGCCTCAACTGGTTCAAAACGCGCCCACTATAGTCCCCCATCCTCGGGTTCGTCAAGACGGCCGTGGGTCTGAGAGTGGGCCGCGCCACGGCGGTTCGATGGTTCGCTGCTCGGCGGAATCCAGCGCGGCCCGCTCCTGGCTCTCCAGTTCTTCAAGAATCCCGGATTCGGCGTCCCGCACCCGCTGAAGATCAGCCCGTGTTTCAACCCGCTTGGGCAACAGGTAACTGCAGCAGTCGTCGTGCGGTTCAATGGACAACTGGAAGGTGCCGATGGTCTGGGCCTCACGGATGATAGATTCCTTGTCATGACCGATGAGCGGTCGCAGCAGGGGAAGGGTCACCGCGTCTTCGATGGCGGCGATGTTTTCCAGTGTCTGCGAGGCCACCTGTCCAAGACTTTCCCCGGTGACCAGGCACTTGGCCCGGTAATGTCGGGCCACGCGCTCGGCAATCCGCAGCATGGAGCGGCGGTAGAGGATCACCCGCAAATCAGGCGGGGTGGAGGCGATGATCAGTTGCTGCACCTCGGCAAAGGGAACCAGGTGCAGCCGGGCACCGTTTTGCAGGTCGGCCAGGCAGCGGACCAGCCCGGCGGTCTGTTCGACGCTTTCCTGGCCGGTGTAGGGCATGCTGTGAAAATGGACGAAGAAGACCCGGCATCCGCGGCAGATCATACGGTAGGCGGCCACCGGTGAATCGATACCGGCGCTGATCAGGGCTACGGCTTTACCGCTGGTGCCCACCGGCAGACCTCGCACACCCTCCAGCCGGCTGGTGTAGACCAGGGCCCAGCGGTCGAACAGTTCGATATGGCAGCTGAGGTCCGGCTGGCCCAGGTTCACCGACCAGTCAGTGGCGTCCACCACCGCGGCCCCCACCCGGGCGTTCACCTCGGCAGAGGTCAGCGGAAAACTCTTCACCGAACGACGGGTGGCGATGCGGAAGGAGTGCACATCGCCCCCGCGGCAGAGTTCCAGTGCGGCCGCGGTGACCGCGGTGAGCTCATTGTCCAGTTCCACGTGCAGCGCTTCGGCAAAGTAGGCCACGCCGGGCACGCGGGCCAGGCGCCGCAGAATCTCCTCACTGCAGGATTCAGGCTGCAGCTTCAGGACAAAGCGTCCCCGGCGCCATTCCAGGCCCCCGTGAGCTGTTCCGGACAGCGTCCGCAACAGGTTCTCCCGGAAAATCCTCTCGAAGAATTTGCGGTTTCCGCCCTTGAGGCCGATTTCGCTGTAGTGGATCAGGACCGATCGCCTGCCGCCGGTGGGTTCGATCATTGCTCTCCTCCGGCGTCACATGTTTCGCCGGTAGCGACCGCCCACGCCGAACAGCGAGTGGGTGATCTGACCGAGGGAACAGTACTTGGTGGTTTCCATCAGTTCGGAGAACAGGTTGCCCTTTTCACGGGCCACCTCGCGCAGCCGGGCCTGGGCGGCCTCTCCCTGGCCGCCGTTCCGGGCGCGGAAGGCCATCACGTTGTCCAGTTGCTGCTCCTTTTCCCTGGGTGTGGAGCGGATCAACTCGGTGGGCTGTGCCTCGCCCTCTTCCAGGTGGGTTGGACGCAGAAAGGTGTTGACCCCCATGATCGGCAACTCGCCGGAGTGCTTCAGGTGCTCGTAATACATGGATTCTTCCTGGATTTTGCCCCGTTGATACTGGGTCTCCATCGCTCCCAGCACTCCGCCGCGGCGACTGATCCGGTCGAATTCCTCCAGCACCGCCTTTTCCACCAGATCGGTGAGTTCATCGATGATGAAGGCTCCCTGAATCGGGTTCTGGTTCTTGGCCAGGCCCAGTTCCTGGTCGATGATCATCTGGATCGCCACTGCCCGGCGAACCGATTCCTCGGTGGGCGTGGTGATCGCCTCGTCATAGGAGTTGGTGTGCAGCGAGTTGCAGTTGTCGTAGTGGGCGTAGAGCGCCTGCAGAGTGGTGCGGATGTCGTTGAAATCGATCTCCTGGGCGTGCAGGCTGCGACCCGAGGTCTGGATGTGATACTTGAGTTTCTGGCTTCGCTGGCCGGCCCCGTACTTGTGCTTCATCGCCGT
>JAQAZP010000354.1:0-7240 GCA_032127265.1 Acidobacteriota bacterium | reverse complement strand
CAGTAATAAATACAGGTCTGGCTTTCCCGTGAACCTGCGAAAACCAGCAACCATTAGTACCTGAGCAAGAATATAGGGCCTGACGAGGATTATGGCAAGATAAACTCCTGGTTGATCTTGCCATAGCAAACTACTAGGAATTATGGGGTTGGATCGTTGCGGACGGTAAAATTAAGCTGGCAGGAGGCCGGCTCCCCGGTCACTTGCTGGTTGAGAAATTTCCGCCGGCGACCTTGCCGCCGTGCGTCATCCAGCTGTCGTAGGCGGTGAAATCGTATCCGGTAACCAGCTTCGCGGTTAATCCGGTCCACTCGTAGGCCCGCAGCCGGGCGCTGAGCTCGCTGCCGGCGCCGGGCATGGTGAGGATCTCGTCCCGGCCGTCATCGTCCAGGTCCCAGGCACCCACCACCACACCATAGAGGTCCGACGAGGAGATGAAATCGAACCCGGCGATGGAGGTCAGGTCTTCACCGTCATAGTTCCAGCCCCGCACACTGGCGCCAAATGAGCTGCCCGGCCCCGGCCCGGTGACGATCTCGTCCATCCCGTCGCCGTCGAAGTCACCGCAGGCCACATTGACCCCCCATTTATTCGTGGTGTAGGCGAAGTAGCTGATCCCGGCGATGGGTTGGGTCGAAGCGCCTCCGTCGTGGTTCCAGCCCCGCACATGGGGACCGAAGACCGCGCCCGGTCCGGCCCCGGTGACGATCTCTTCACGGCCGTCGCCGTCGATATCCCCGCAGGTCACGTTGACGCCCCATTTGAGCGTGCCGTAGGCCATGAAGTTGACTCCGTCCATGGCACTCACCATACCGCCGGAAAAATCCCAGCCCCGCACGTGGGGGCCGAACACAGCGCCCGGTCCGGCGCCGGTGACGATTTCGTCCGACCCGTCGCCGTCGATGTCGCCGCAGGCCACGTTGACCCCGTAGCGCGGGGTGCCGTACGCGAGGAAGCTGATGCCGGGAAGCGGATCACCGCCCATGCTGAAGCCGCGGACGTGGGGCCCCAGGTTGTCGCCGGGACCGGGGCCGGTGACGATCTCGTCGAAGCCCAGCCCGTCCAGGTTGCCGGTGGCCACATTCACCCCGTTGCGGCCCGCGGCGTACGCCTCCCACTCCCCCCGGGAGGTGCGGACCAGCGAGGGGTTCGCCGGCCCGGGACCCGGCCCGGTGACCAGCGGGCCCCAGTCCGGCGCGTCGTTCCAGTCGGTGACAGTGAAGAAGCGCTCGGGCGGAGTGGAGTCGATATTGCCGTCCGTGTCCCGGGAACGGACATAGAAGGTGTAGAACCCGTTGCCCAGATCGCGATAGACGGCCCTGCGGGCCGGGCTCCAGTCTGACCACTCCTCCCGTTCGAGTCGCCAGGAGAACCGGAGATCGGCCTCGGGGTCCCGGTTGTCATACGCGCTGAAGATGAAGATCAGCACCGGTGAATCCACGCTGCCGTTGGGCCCGGCGTCGATGGTGGTCACCGGCTCTTCCCAGATGACGTAGTGAAACCCCATGTCCACCGTGCCGGTGTCGGGGGCGGAGTCGGTGCGTGTGGTGCCGTCAATCAGCGGGTCGGCCGGGTTGCCCGAGTTGACGCAGGGACTGTTGGACGCCTGGCCCGCGGGGATCTGGCTCAGGTAGTTGTCGCCGCCCACCCCGCTGACAAAGAGCGGGTCGGCGACGGTCATCCCGCCCCACCAGTTGATGGTGCAGCCCTCCTCCAGGTAGACCCCGGCCTGACCGCCGGCAACGCACGAATACTGGATCGTCAGCGCGGAGGGAAAGTTGTGCGAGCGCAGGCCGATCTCGGCCCCATCGGCCGCCGAGTCATGGTAGAGGATCGAACTGCTGACGGATGGCGCGGACGACTCCATGCAGCCGATGCCGCCGCCGTAATCGGTGGCCGAATTCGAGGCGATGGTGCAGTTGCGGATCTGCAACCCTGCCTGGCGGCAGGCGATCCCCCGCCCCAGGTGAAAGCGATGTTGCCGGCCACCAGGTTGTTCACCAGTACCGAAGCCGAATCATCGAAGCGCAGTCCGCCGCCCTCGCCCTGGCTGGCGGTGTTGAAGGTGACCTGGTTGTTGCGGATTGACGGCGAGGAGCGGTAACAGTTGATCCCCCCGGCCCAGCCGGCCAGGTTGGAGGAGATCACGTTCCACTCGATCACCGGAGACGACTCGTAGCAGTGGATGGCGCCGCCGCGATACACCGCCGTGTTGAAGTAGAGGATGTTGTTGCTGATGGTGGGCGAGGCATAGTAGCAGTAGACCGCTCCCCCGTGGTGGGCCTTGCCGGACTGGATGGTGAAGCCGTTGAGCACCGATCCGGGTCCTTCGCCGTTTTCGAAAATGAATCCCCGGCCTTCGTTATTGCAGTCGATGATGCACACCTCGGGACCATTCTCCGAGGTTACGGTGATCGCCTTGCCCTTGAAACTGATGTTGAAGAACCCCTTGCCGGTGTAACTGCCATCGGCCACCAGCACCGTGTCTCCGTCCGCAGCGATATCGATGGCGTCTTGAATAGTTATCACGTCGGACGGCACCTTGATCTCCGCGGCAGCCAGCGGAAGAGCGCCAGACAGGAGCAGCGGGAGAACCAGGAGGACACGGATGAACGCGGCGAAAGGTCCGGGCATGACGATCTCCGTTGGCGGCTGAGGCTCACCCCGGCCCGGGTGAACGGGCCTGGGAGGTGCGGTTTGCAATGCTGCAGAATTATTCAACGTTTTATTTTATCACAGCGGTTGTTCCGAATCAGTAAGACCGGAGAGGATGGATGGAAAATGATGCCTGGTTGAGTGACGGAACAGATCCACCCCGTACCTGGCCGAGCGGCAAAACCACTGATGAGTGCCTGACCGATGACCGGTCAGCTGTCCACGGGAGCAAATAGCCGCAGAAAAGAGCTAAACATTTGAATTGCCAACATTTCGATGGTTGATACCCATGAAGAACATAAACTTCACTTACGTTTTGGTATTCGACTGTCGATAAATCCATATGAAAAAGGGAAATGGCCACCGGGGAACTCTAAATATGCGTCTTATCAGAGATAAAATCACCGACATTCCGGTTACCGACGAGTCCGATCTGGGGTCGTGCTGCAACAGCGCCGTCCGTCTCGCCGAAGAACTCGGCTTCAACCGCGGTGTGGCTGACGACATCGCCGCCCTTGCCGCGGACATGATCAACCACGTGGTGAGCCACGGGTGTGACGAGGGTCGTTTCTTTGTCTGCCGCATTCTCGACAGTGACAATAGGCAGGGCCTGGAAATGTGGTCCTGCGACAACGGCGACGCTATTTCCGACATGCTCAACGACGTGGAGCAGTGGAGCATTGCCGACTCATTGCCCGAGTTCGAACCGACCACGTTGCAAAAAGTCTCCGATGAGTTCGGGATCAATCCCTCCTGGTGGCCGGACTTCATCACCGTTCCCCGGGTGGGGGAAGAGGGATCCTGGTTCCGTATCTTCTCCCGCAAGTGGCTGGACAGCACGCCGGTCCTCATGGGCTGAATATAGGCATCCACCCCGCCAATGCACTAAAATCAGAACGTATCGATCGATTCGCCCTGCACGGCGCACTGGGAGGTTCTGCCATGCCTGGCCTGGCCGGCGTACTTGGAACAGAAGACGCGCGTGGTGTTCTGGAGCAGGTGGTCTCCCGGCTGTGCCACCGCCCCGGCTATGATGTCTCGCTCTACTGGCGGCCCGGCCTGGCCCTGGCCCGCATCGAGCGTCCGGCACCATCCGCACCCGGCGGAGGGATGGAGGTCATCGAGCTCAGCGGCGCCGGGGACCTCTGCCTGGTCCACGGCACCGCCGGAGACGCACCGGATGGCCCCGCGGCGCCGGACTGGGTCAGGGCCTGTCTTCTTGAGGAGAGGCCCGCCGACCTGGCGCTTCTCGAGGGAAGCTTCCACGCCCTGCACGCCGCCGGGGCCCGGGTGCGGCTGGTCAGCGACCGCTTCGGCCACCATCCGCTGTACGCGGCCCGCTTCCAGGGCGGTCTCGCCTTCGCCCCCGAGGTCCAGGCGCTGGCCTGGCTGCCGGGTGCGGACATCACACCCGACCTCCCGGCCGTTCGCCAGTTGCTGGAGCATGGCCACCCGTTTGACCAGCGGACGCTGCTCTCCGGTATTGAACTGCTCCCCGCCGGTTCGGTGACCGAGGTCACCCCCGGCGGCTGGCGGAGCAAAACCTACTTCCTCTTCGATCCCCCTGCCGTCGCCCCCAACAGCGGGGCCGGGGAAATCGGCCGGGCCATGGAGGGCGCCGTCTCCTCCGCCCTGCAGCGGGCCGGGAGCGGGACGCGGATCGGCTGCATGCTTTCCGGCGGGATGGACTCGCGAACCATCGCCGCCGAGGCCGTGGCCCTTGGGGCCGGACCCACGGCGATCACCTTCGGCACCCCCGGTTCTCCCGACGTGCAGCTGGCCGGGCGAGTGGCCGGCATTCTCGGGGTGCGCCATCTGGTGTTCAGCCTCGATCCGGCCCGGGTGGCCGATTCACTTGCCGAGACCGTGCTGGTCACCGGCGGCACCACCGGTGTGGCCCACCTTGCCGGCCACTCCACCAACCGCGAGGTGGCCGCCGAGGTGGACCTGATCCTCTCCGGAATGTGCGGCGACGGGATCATGGGCAATGTACCTGCCGACGCGCCATCCCGCCCGGTGAAGGCGGTCCACGGGTTGCCGCCCCGCGTGGCCGGTCTGCTGATGGGAGAAGAATTCCGTATCTCGGGCCAGGGGGATTACGAATCGAGCATCGAGGCTGATGCATCGAACTACCCTGAAGGGACCTCTCTTCCGATAATCAATACCTTCGAGGCCATGCGCTGCCGCTGGCGGCGGCTGACCCTTTCCGGCGTGGTCTCACGGCGAATCGATACCGGGGTCCTGCTGCCCTTCTTCCACCAGCCGCTGCTCCAGGCCGCATTTTCCCTGCCCCCGGAGAAGCGCCGGCACCAGGCCGCCTACCTGAAGAGCTTCTGTGCCAGGCACCCTGACTGCGCCGCCGTGCCCTGGGAACGCACCGGCCAGCCGCCCACCAGGGGCGGCGCTCCCCCGCCGCTGCCCGGCCGGGCCGCAAAGGCCCTGCTCAGCCGCGTGGCCGGACTGGTGGGCCTTGGCCCGCGGAAGCCGGCCGGGCACTTCGACTTTGCCGCCGAACTGCGCCGCCAGGGGCCGCTGCGCCGGATGGCCCGAGACCTGCTCACCGACCGGACCGCAGCCCAGCGGCCCTGGCTCAACACTCAGGGTATCCGGCAGCTCATCGAGGACCACACCGACGGGCGGGCCAACAACCTGCACCCGCTCACCCGGGCCATGACCATCGAACTGTTTATGCGGGGGATCGGGTAGAGTCGAGAATCACATCGGAGACAAATCACTATGAACAAAACACCGAACGCCAAAAAAGCAGATCAACTCCTCTCCCTGCATACCGGGGGTGACCTGCTCATCCTGCCCAATATATGGAACCCGCTGGGGGCCCGCGTCCTGCAGTCCAGGGGTTACCCGGCGGTGGCCACGGCCAGCGCGGCCATCTCCTCCTCTCTGGGCTACGTCGACGGCGAACGGATCAAACGGTCTACGCTCCTCGACATGATCGGGCGCATTGCCCGCAGTGTGGACCCGCCGGTCACCGCCGACATTGAAAGAGGGTATGGCGAGACCATCGCCGACCTGGAGGTGACCATCCAGGCGGTTGTGGACTGCGGCGTCGGCGGCGTGAACATCGAGGACCGGCATCAACCGGGTGAGCTTCGGCCCGTTCATCCTGCGCTCGTGCCTGAAGAAGTTCATCGGCATCGGCGATGTGCTGAAGGCCAGGGGTCCCTATTCCTGCTTCGATGACAAACTCTCACTACAGGAAGCCGCCGAGTATCTGATCAACGAACAGGAATAAATATCAAAGAAAACTCCGGCTGTGGTTCAACGGCAAGGCGCGCACCGCTGAAAAAGCGGAGCCTACTCTTCTCGTAGGTGAGCATTTTGAGGCGGCGCGCAACGCAGCCGTTGGGCCTCAGACGGAGTTTTTACAGCCCGCGATACCACTCGGGCCGTAACGGCACTTCACCCTTCAGCGCCAGGTCGATCAGCTCCAGGGTGGCCTCACGGTCCTGGGGCAGGCGGGCCTTGATCGGCAGGTAGTTGGAGGCGTGGTTGGCCATGAACAGGCCGCGGCTGAGGTGGGTGTGCTCGATCATCGTCCGCAGCTCGGCCAGCATCTCCATGCTGTCGGTCAGGGTGAAGCGGCCGGCCTGGTAGTCGTCGTGGAGCGGCGTACCCGGAAGCAGCATCAGGCTCAGCGCGCCCACATAGTCGGGGTCGATGGCGCTGAGTACCCGGCCGGTGGCTTCGGCGTGCTCCCGGGAGCGCTCGGTGCCGGCCAGGCCGAGGAGCACGGTGACCGATAGCTTGATCCCCGCCTCGCGCACTTTCCGCGCTTCGCGGATCATGGTCTCGGCGTCAGCCTTCTTGTTCACCTTGACCAGCGTCTCGTCGTCCCCCGACTCCAGCCCCAGATAGACGATGCCCAGCTTCTTCGCCTTCAGCCCCTGAAGGTCCTCGAGGCTCTTGCGCTTCAGACAGCGGGCATTGGCGTAAATCCCCACCCGGGTGACCCAGGGCAGTTTTTCGTTGATCAGCGAGAGGATCTCCAGCAGCCGCTCCTGGGGGACGGCCATGGCGTCGCCGTCGCAGAGGAAGAGCCGCCGCTGCTGCCTGCAGTGCCGGACGGCAAATTCGATGTCCGCTTCGATAATATCCCGGCTCTTGATCTTGAACGGGCGCTGCTCGTAAGTGCCGCAAAATGTGCAGCCGTTGTGCGAACAGCCCACGGTCACCTGGAGCAGGATGCTCAGCGCCTCGCTGGGCGGGCGGATGATGTTGCCTTCGAAGTGCATGGGGACATTCTTGGCCCTTCCCCACCGGGATGTCAACGATCCCCCGGGCGTACAAAAAACCGCCGGCACGGTTTCTTTCCGCGCCGGACTTGGAGGGAGGCCAGGGGGAGCCCTTTCTATTGGGCCGAACCCACCCGGTCGATGTCGCCGACGGTGCGGACCCGCATGTCGACGTGATCGCCGGTGTTGCCCTCGATGGTGCGGAACTGGGTGGCGTTGGTGATCGTGGTGGTGTCGCCGATCCACTCGACGAAGAGCACGCTGTGGCTGCCGCTCCAGAGGGAGCAGTAGTCGCCGGGCCGCAGGTTGTAGCTCTTGCTCCGCACCTGGGC
>JAQAZP010000353.1:0-27903 GCA_032127265.1 Acidobacteriota bacterium | reverse complement strand
TCGATACCCCGCTTGAGGTCCATCGGGTTGGCGCAGGCAGTGACGTTCTTGATGCCGTTGCGGTAGAACAGCTGGGCCAGAACGGTGGCGTAGGTGGTGACGTCACCGGACACGTCGCTGGTTTTGGAAGCCACTTCCTTGACCATCTGGGCGCCCATGTTCTCGGTGGGGTCCGCGAGCTCGATCTCCTTGGCCACGGTCACGCCGTCCTTGGTGATCGTGGGGGAGCCCCATTTCTTGTCCAGCACCACGTTGCGGCCCTTCGGGCCGAGGGTGATCTTGACGGCATCGGCGAGCTTGTTCACGCCCCTCAGCATCGCCTGCCGGGCGTTGTCATGATAGGTAATCTGCTTGGCCATTTTCATCTCCTTTTCCGCGGATCGGCTCGGGTCATTGACCAGCGGGCCGGACGCGGTTCATTTTTCGCATTCGACGGGTTACTTCTGCACGATGGCCAGCACTTCATCCTCGCGGAGGATCAGGTATTCCTGGTCGTCGAACTTGATGTCGGTCCCGGAATACTTGCCAACCAGAATACGGTCGCCAACCTTGACCTGCAGGGGCGTGATTTTTCCTTCGTCGTTGATTTTACCGTCACCCACGGCCATGACTTCGGCTTCCATGGGCTTTTCCTTGGCGGTGTCAGGGATGATGATCCCGCCGCGAACCTGCTCAGCCGTATCGGTCCGCTTGACCAGAATCCTGTCATACAAGGGTTTGACTTTCATCCTTCATCTCCTCTTTCTGTTAAACAGGTAATCGATCTGTGCCTCGGCACAGGGTTTACTGGCGTCTTCGTAACCCGGACTCCTCAGGGCCCGCAATTGTTGAAAATAAAAGCAGGCCGTGGGCAGCCAGGATTAGCACTCCGCCCAGGGGAGTGCTAATCTTAAGATCGCGCCCAGGGCCTGTCAAGTAAAAATCAATAAAAAAAGTGCCTGATATCAGATTTCTGCAAAAACCTGACAATCAGGCACTAAGATGTCGACCAACAGCTATATTTTTGTTTTGGTTAAACTCAGGTTTGGATGCGGAATGCAGGTCTGGAAGGACAAGAAAACCTCGTCTGTGGTTCGAGGGCAAGGCGCTCGTCGCTGGATAAGCGGAGCATACTCTTGTGGTATGTGAGCATTATCCAGCGACGAGCAACGCCGCCATCTGGCCTCAGACGAGGTTTTCGTCACGTCAGGGAAACGTATTTCATCCGCAGTTGATAGAGCAGGTCGCTGAGCAGCTTCTCCTCTTCCGACTCGAGATTCCCCGAGGTTTTGTCCCGCAGCAAGTTCAGGATGTCGATGGTATGTTTGGCCATCGGCAGGTTCTGCTCCTGTTGGCCGCTGACGGGATCGGGAAACTCACCGAAATGGAGCACTGCCGAAGTGCCCAGGGAGAGGATGAAATTGCTGAAGTTCACCTCCATCATCGAGGAGTCGATGGCGGGTTCATCCCCTGCTCCGGGGGCCTGGTCCTGCGCGGCCTCATCCTGCGACTCCGCAGCGTCCTCCGTCGGCTCGGCGGCCTCCTCTTTCCGCTCCCCGACATCGGAGAACTTCCGCTTGTCGGTGACCTTGAACTCCGACGATTCCTCTTCCCCGGCCTGCTGCCCTTCGTCCTTCTTTTCGTCAACCATCTCGTTTCCTCCATCGCGCCCGTGATGCCGCGCCCCCTGTAGCGGCGCAAACGGTCACGGTCCGTAATCGGTTGGGCACATCTATTATTCCGCGGTGGGCCCTTCTGTGCCAGGCCCTCCGGAGCTCAATGTTTCCAGGATGGCGCGCAGCGTCTCCCGCCCCGATTCGTTGATCACATATATCCAGGCACCGTCCGGTCGAATACCGCACAACAGCGGTTCAGCCCCGGAGCAGGATGCGGAAAGCCGAGCGGCGGCCTGGTCGGGGAATCCCAGTTCAAGGGATTCCGCCGTAAGAGTCTCCCCAGCCCCCCCGCTGAGGGTCACGGTATAGGCAGGCTCTTCCAGGGCCGCGGCTTCCAGCATCCCGGCATCATCGATCCCGGACAGGCCGCAGGCCTTCAGACCGGTAAGCAGGTCAAGCGCCTCACGGATGGTCTCCTCCGGCACCGCCCAGCCTTCCGGCAAGCCATCCTCCCGCTGCCATACTCCGTCGTCCACACGGCGCCAGCTCACCGGCTCGATCCCGGCCGCGGCCACTGTCAGACCGTCAACCTCCCAGCTGTATCGGGGAAACGGCCGCAGCTGCCGCCAGCGGTTCGCCGGCCGGAGGGCGCTTTCCAGGATGGTGGTGTCCACCTTCATCACCGTACCCGAATCACCGGCGGCAATCACACTGTCTCCGCTGTCCGCCACGGCACCGAACCGGGCGCCGGCCTCCGATCCGTCGGCCATGGTGAGCCCGATGCGGAATGTGGGAATGGACAGTTGATCCGCTGATTCCGCCTCATCCGGGAATTCCAGTGCCCGGCATTCGGTCAGCTCCCAGATCAGGTTGCCCACCAGTTCCCGGTCAGCGTCAAACTCCAGCGGTTCGACGATTTCCCAACTGTCGCCATGGCGCCGGATGACCAGTGCGGGCTGTTCCGCGACCTCGATACGCAGTTCCCGCACCTCTTCGCGGCGAAAGCGCACCAGGCGTTTTTCGCGAAGGTCGAACAGTGTTGCGGGGATAGCCTCCACTTCGGCCAAGCTCACCTGGCCCACGGTACCGGTGTCCCGCACCACGGCATAACGGGACGAGCCGAAGGGCGCCGCACCGCCCAGCGCCAGCCGGGCCAGTTGGCCCCCTCCTTCCCCGGTCACGGTCACCGCCAGCCGCGGTGGCGCCAGACCGTAGGGGATCAGTCCGTCCTCAGCCGGCGGGAATGGCTCGTCCCCGGCGGTAAGCCGTCCCAGGGTCTCCAGCAGTTGCCGGATCACCTCGGGGTCGGCTTCCACCACTTCCGGGGATTCAACCCGCCAGGCAGCCTCAGCACCACTTCGGCACACCCTGAGCAACGGGCCATCCGCCGGTTCGATGGTGATGGTTCGCACCGACTGGTGGTCGAAATCGGCAACCAGTCGACGGGTGGCGGCCTCTTTCTCCGCCGCCGTCTCATGGCCCCTGATGTCGACAAAGTAATAGAAGGCGCCAATGATCGCCAGCAGCAGCACGGCTCCGCTGAGCAGGGCCCTGTTCACAGCCTCCGCCTCCGCCGCCAGTGGTTCAGCCCCAGCCCAAGCAGGGCCAGAGGATATCCCAGGACCACCACCACGAGGATGAACCGGGACTCGGCCCAGGTGAGGTCCACCGTCTCGGGGCCCGAGGTGGGACGATCGATACTGATCAGTGTCTCGTCACCGGACAGCCAGTTGATCGCGTTGAGGAAGAGGTTGCCGTTGCCCTGCTGGGGGAAGTGGGAATTGAGGGCAAAGTCGCTGTCCCCCACCAACACCAGGCGTCCCCCACGCGGGCCGGAATCGGCTTCGGTCAATTCGCCGCCCGCCTCTTCACCGTCCGGCGGTTCATCGCTCAGCGGGGAGGGCAGTTCAGCGGCCACGGCCACGGCCAGAGGTCCGGGGACGTCGATCCCCTCGTCGAACTCCACCACCTCCAGGCTGGTTTCGGCAAAGCTCTCCGGCGCGGTGAAGACCAGTTCCACCACTTCGGCCCGCGGGTCAGCGTCCGATCCGTCCAGAGCACCGACGGTCCGGCAGAGCGGGAAATAGGAGATGACGGTGAAGCCCTCGGTGATCGGGTGGTCGGCGTAGCCCACGGCCACCGGCACCAGGTAGTCGCCCACCAGGCTCTGGGAGAGGGGGTCCACCACCAGGTCACGCCCCGCCCGCAGACCGAAACCGGCCAGCAGCCGGTCCAGCTGGGGCTGCAGGTCCTCACCAGGCGGGTCGAGCAGCAGCAGGCAGCTTCCCCCGCCATCCACGTAGTCACGGATCATCTCAACTTCACCGGCCAGCAGGTCACCCTGAAGGCCGGCCAGGATCAGCACGTCGCAGTCCGCGGGCACGCCGTTGTCACGGATCAGGTTGACCGTGGACACGACGAGGTTCTCGCGCGCCAGGGCAGCCGCGGCCAGGCCGTATCCATCCTGGCCCTGGTCCTCCGGGTCACGGCCTCCGTGACCGGTGATGAAGCAGGCCTTGCCCATGACCGGCCGGGTGACCTTGAGCAGCCCGTTGGTCAACGCCTCTTCGGTGGCCTGATCCACCGTTGTGCTTCGCCCCTGGCAGAGCAGAACCGTTGTTTCGCCCGTGATTTCCAGTTCCTTGGCCTCGGCCGGGCTGCGCACCGGATCCAGTTCACGGTGGCTGAGCTGCCCGCCGGAGACGTATTCATACTCGGTGAGCAGATCGAGGAATTTCTGCCGTGTCTCCGCACTGCCCGGACTGGCCGGGCTGTAACAGACCACCACCTCCACCGGAGCAGGAAGCTCGTCCAGGATGTTTACGGTCTGCTGAGTCAGGGTGTAGCGGCCGCTTTCGGTGAGATCCCAGCGGTGGTGGTGATTGCGGGAGATCAGGTTCAGCAGCACCAGGGTTGCGGCCACCACCACGATCAGGACCATGCTGTACGCGCCGTAACGCACCGCACGGCTGGAAACCATTGCGGCCGCCTGCTGCCGGTTGGCCATCAGGCCGCCGGCGAGGCTGACCACTGCCACCACCACTGCGGTGAGCGGCACCCAGGGGTTTACCGCCGGGCCGATCAGATAGAGCCCCAGCGCCGCCAGGCCGAAGATCGCGGCAATGGTCAAGCTGTGCCCCCACTGGATTCGAAACATCGGCCCAGCCCCCTCAGCGCTTCCAGCGAACCGCTTCAACCGCCCTTCCGGCCAGCAGCAGGAAGAAGGCGATGAAGCTCAGGAAATAGACAAAGTGCCGGGTATCCAGCACGCCCTTGGTAAAGTCCTCGAAATGGTTGAGAAACGAAATATACGTCATCAGTTCGGCCACGCCGCCGCCCACCACCGAGGAGGCCCAGGAGATGATCCAGAAGAAGAGCAGGACGGCAAAGGTCAGCACCGCGGCAATGATCTGGTTCTCGGTGACCGAGGAGGCAAAGGTGCCCACCGCCACAAAAGCACCGCCGAGCAGCAGCAGGCCCAGATATCCGGTGAGGATGGCCGACAGTTCCGGGCTGCCCACCAGAAAGAGCGTTGCCGGAAAGACCGCCGAGCAGAGCAACAGGATGCCGATCATTGCCAGGGCGGCCAGATACTTGCCGGCCACCAACTGGGCCACGGTGAGCGGCGAAGTGAGCAGGAACTCGTAGGTACCCTGTTTCTTCTCCTCGGCAAAGAGCCGCATGGTCAGTGCCGGCACCAGCAGCAGGAACAGAATCTGGGTATTGCCGAACAGCGGACGGAGCACCCAGCCGGTGAGGTTCACCTCGCCCAGCATCTCCTCGTAGGCCGGGTCGCCCATGTACTGATAGATCTGGGTCGAGGTGCTGGCAAAATCAGCGAGGAAGAGCCAGAAAAAACCGCCGAAGAGGAGCAGGAAAAGCGTGATCACCGCCCAGGCGATGGGCGAGGAGAGGTAGGATCTCAGCTCACGGGCGGCAATGGTCCAGACGATTCTCATTGGGCGTCCAGGTCCTCTTCAGTGGTCAGCTGGAGGAAGACCTCCTCCAGGCTCAGGTCTTCGCGGTGCAGCTCCAGCAGGCCCCAGCCTTGCTCCACCGCCAGGCGGGCCAGATCCTCGCGAATGTCGTGGTCCAGTGAATACTCCACCCGGTGAACCAGCCCTTCCGTGTCCGCATCCTCGCTCACGCGGATCACCCCCTCCAGACCGGCAAAGGCGGCATTCACTGCGCCGGGCTCGCCCCGGACCAGCCGCACGAAAAGACGGCGGGCCCGCTGAACACGGGACTGCAGCCCTTCGTAGGTGTCCTCCGCCACCAGCCGGCCCTGGTTGATGATCACCACCCGCTGACAGGTCATGGTCACTTCGGGGAGGATGTGCGAGCTGAGGATCACCGTGTGATCGCCGGCAAGCCCCTTGATCAGGTTGCGGATTTCGATGATCTGCAGCGGGTCGAGACCGATGGTGGGTTCGTCGAAAATCAGAACCTCGGGGTCATGGACCAGGGCCTGGGCGATGGCCGCCCGCTGGCGGAAGCCCTTCGAGAGATTGCGCAGGAGACGGCCGTCCACATCGCCGAGACCGCAGCGCTCGATGACCCGGGCCACCCGGGAACTCACCGACCGGGGCGCCACCCCCTTGATCCGCGCGGCAAATCCGAGATACTCGGACACGGTCATCTCGCCATAGAGCGGCGGGTTTTCAGGCTGGTAGCCGATGATCCGGCGGGCGGCCCGGCCCTCACGGGCCATGTCGAACCCGCCCACCACGGTCCGTCCGCCGGAGGGCGGGATGAACCCGGTGAGCATCCGCATGGTGGTGGTCTTGCCCGCACCGTTGGGGCCGAGGAACCCGAGGATTTCCCCCTGGCGCACGCCAAAGGAGATGTCATCCACCACCCGGCGCTCGCCATAGGTTTTGCTCAGGTTCTCCACCGTGATCATTTGTCGGCGGCCCTGTCCTCGCTCGATCCCCGCCCTTCGGGGGATTCCACGTCTTCCTGGTGCTGATGCACCTCGGCCAACTCCCGGCGCATTATAGCCAGATGCTCGGAGAGGATCCTCACGTTCTCCTCCAGGGCACTGACCCGCTCAAGGACGTGTTCATCAAGGAATGACGAATCGAAAATGGTGGCGTCTTCGGTCTCTTCAGCCCAGTTGACAACCATCAGCCGTGCGCGGCACTTCTGGCAGTATTTGTCTTCTACGTCGTTCCGTGTCCGGCACTGCTGACAGTAAATGATTTCAATTTCTTTAGACATACTGCTTTGTTGCTCCCCGAGTAAACGGGCCGGATTCCCGGTCCGATAAGACACCTCGTCAAAATAAGGGACGAATTATATTTGCGATCCTCGAATCCTGTCAAGAAAATAGTCAGCCCGCCGCCGGCAACATTTGAACGAGTGGCGAGGCTCAACTACAATGTACCATAATTATTCACCTGACACTCGGGGTCAACCGACAACGGAGAGCCATGCCGACTCGAACGACATCGAACACGCGGGAAAAAGTGGTGCTGGTGGGCATCGTGCTCCGCAGCGTGGACCGTGAGATGGTGGCGGAGCACCTGGCCGAGCTGGCCGCCCTGGCTGAAACCGCCGGCGGCGAGGTGGTTGCCACCCTGGTCCAGGAACGGACGGCCATCGACCCCCGCACCTTTATCGGCCGGGGCAAGGTGGACGAGCTGCACCAGCTGGTGCTGACCCACGAGGCCGGACTGGTGATCTTTGACGATGACCTGCGGCCGACCCAGGTCAAGGCGCTGGAAGAGATCCTCGATGTCCACGTGATGGACCGCACCGGGCTGATCCTCGATATTTTCGTCAACCGCGCCGCCACCAGCGAAGCCAAGATCCAGGTGGAGCTGGCCCAGATGCAGTATCTCCTCCCCCGGCTGTCCGGTCTGTGGAGCCACCTGGAGCGGCAGCGGGGCGGCATCGGCCTGCGCGGCGTGGGCGAGAAACAGATCGAGATCGACCGCCGGATCATCCGGCAGCGCATCGCCCGGCTGAAAAAAGACCTGGAAAAAATCCAGGTCCAGCGGCAGACCCGGCGGAAGAAGCGGCAGGAGCACTACCGGGTGGCCCTGGTGGGCTACACCAATGCCGGCAAGTCGACCCTGTTCAACAAGTTGACCACCGCCGAGGTGCACACCGAAAACCGATTGTTCGTCACCCTGGACACCACGGTGCGATCACTGGCCGGGGATGGAGGCCGCCGGGTGCTGCTCAGCGACACGGTGGGCTTTATCCGCAAGCTGCCGCACCAGTTGGTGGAGTCCTTCAAGGGCACTCTGGAGGAGGCTACGTCCGCCGACCTGCTGCTGATGGTGGTGGACGCCGGTCACGAGGGCTGGCGGGACCAGCTGAAGTGGAGCGCCGGCGTGCTGGAAGAACTGGGGATCAGCGATAAACAGGTGATCCACATCTTCAACAAAATCGACCTCATCGGCGACACCGAACGGGCCACTGTGGAGTTCGGCAGCGAACATCCGCTCTCCATTGCCGTATCAGCTACCACGGGAGAAAACATCGCCCGCCTGCGGCAGATGATTCTCCACGTGTTGTCCGGCCGCGGCCGAAACGGCACCGGCCTGTCTGAACAGTCCCCGCAATCGGTGAAGCCATGAGGCGCTCCGACCTGATCCTCTATCTCGGAATTCTGATCCTCTTTCTGGGGCTGGTGTCGTGGTTTGTCAGCCAGGACCGAACGGCCAGGCCGGTGGAGCCCGCAGATGCGCCGCCCGCGGACGGGATCCCGGAGATACCCGAACGGCCCGAAACCGCCGAGGAAATAGCCGAAACCGGCGAGCGGGACGAAGGGCTGCTGGCCTTTGCCCTGAGTCAGTTCGCCGCGACCCGGCGCGAGGGCGATCGGCTGGCCGACCGGGTGTGGAAAGATGGCTTCACCGACAACCAGCGCGGCTGGCTGACCAGCGTCGGCGACCAATTCTCCCGGCTCCGTGATTTCACCCTCTCCCTGCAGTTCCTGCTGATTCTGGTGTTCACGGCCCTGCTGGTGGTCCTCTACCACCTGGTGAGCACCGGCAAGCTGTGGCGGATTATCAGGAAATCAAGCTGAACGGACAGGTGCCGGGCCGGAGTCACACCGCCGCCACGTCGAACTGCTCGTGGTGCAGGTTGTCGTCGCTCTTGACGGTGATGGTGGAGCCGAGGATCTCTTCCAGGTCCTGGACCAGGCGGTATTCGTCCTCGCGGAAGACCCGGGCCACCGCCGGGTTGGCGCGGACGATGAGGTGCTTGCCCTCGATGGCGGTGCGCGACTTGAGCAATTCACGCTGGATGTCGTAGCAGATGGTGGTTTCGGACTTTATGCGGCCCGAACCCATGCAGTAGGGGCAGGGCTGGCAGAGCAGCCGCTCCAGGCTCTGCTTGACCCGCTTGCGGGTGATCTCCACCAGGCCGAAATCGCTGATCTGCAGCAGCTTGGTCCGTGAACGGTCGCTTTTCAGCTCGTTCTCCAGCGCCTCCAGAACTTTGGCCTGGTTCTCCTTCTCCTCCATGTCGATGAAGTCGAGGATGATGATCCCGCCCAGGTCGCGGAGCCGGACCTGGCGAACGATGGCCTTCACCGCTTCGAGGTTGGTGCGCACCACCGTGTCCTCGAGACGTTTCTTACCCACGTATTTGCCGGTGTTGACATCAATGGCCACAAGAGCCTCGGTCTGGTTGATCACGATGTAGCCGCCCGACTTGAGCCAGACCTTGGAGCGCAGGCTCTTCTCGATCTCCAGCTGGATGCCGTATTCCTCGAAGATCGGATAGTCCTTGCTGTAGAGCCGGATGCGGTTGACCAACTCGGGCTGAATACGGTCCATGAACTCCACGCACTCCTCGTAGGCGTTCTCGGTATCGACCCAGACCACGGAGAAGTCGGCGGAAAAGATGTCGCGCAGAGTCCGCTGGATCAACCCCAGGTCGCGGTGGATCACCGTCGGCGCCGAACGGCTCTCGGCCTTTCTGTGGATCTCGTCCCAGATCTTCTTCAGGAACTTCACATCCCGGGAGAAGTCCTCCTCATCCTTGCCCTCCCCCGCCGTGCGCACGATGAACCCTTCAGCCGGTCCCTTGAGCGCGCTGGTCAGCTCGCGCAGCCGGTTACGTTCCGACTCGTTCTCGATGCGGCGGGAAACCCCCACATGCTCCACGGTGGGCATGAACACCAGGTAGCGGCCGGGGAGAGTGATGTGGGTGGTGATGCGGGCGCCCTTGCCGGCAATGGGTTCCTTGGCCACCTGGACCAGGATCTCCTGCCCCTCACGAAGCAGTTCGTCGATGGACTGGGTGCGGGGCTGGGAATGGTCCGGGATGTGCTTCAGATCCTCGCCGACTCCTCCGTTCTCTATCCCGCCATCCGGGTCTTCCTCGTCGTCATCGAGGCGGGTCTCGGCCTTCTCGATACTGTCGATCACATCGGCCACATAGAGGAAGGCGTCGCGGTCGAGGCCGATATTGACGAAGGCCGACTGCATACCGGGCAATACCTTGGTCACGCGGCCCTTGTAGATGTTGCCCACGATGCCGCGTTGTTTCTCCCGTTCGATGTATATCTCGGTAAGGAGGTCATCCTCCACCACCGCAACCCGCGTCTCCTGAGGGTTGGAGTTGATGATAATTTCCTTTGACATCCCTTGTGACTCCCGGTACCGCAGGCGGATCAGTTGGTAAAACGCCGCACCCGAACGTTCAGAATCAGTCCTATGGCAATGAACGAGGAGATCACCGACGACCCCCCGTAACTCATCAGGGGCAATGGAATCCCCGTGGTGGGCATGATGCCGATCACCATACCCACGTTGACCAGCACGTGAAAGAGCAGAATCGACACCAGGCCCAGGGCAAGAAAAATGCCGCGACGGTCCCGGGCATTCCGTGCTGCGTTCACCGAACGCGAAAAGAGAATGAAGTATAACCCGAGAGTGAAGGTAACGCCTAGGAATCCAAACTCCTCGGCAAGCACCGAGAAGATGAAGTCGGTGTGCTGTTCGGGAATGAACTTCAGCTGGCTCTGGGTGCCGGACATGAACCCCTTGCCCAAGAGGCGTCCTGAGCCCACGGCAATCTTCGATTGAGCGATCTGGTAACCGGCCCCCAAGGGATCCGATTCAGGGTCGATAAAGGTCTTGATCCGGGCCTTTTGGTAGTCTGCCAGTCCGAAGTTCCAGGCGATGGGCAGCATGATCAGACCGGCCAGAACGAGCACCCCGACGGTCTTAAACCGGATGCCGGCGAGAATATTCACCGCGGCCAGCAGCGGCACAAAGGTCAGTGCCGTACCCAGATCTGGCTGGAGGGCGATCAGGCCCACCGGCAGGGCCACCATCCCGCCGGTGACCAGCATATTGGCCCAACGGTAGCCATCATCCCTGATCTCGGCACAATAGCGGGCGAGAAGCAGGGCGGTGGTTATCTTGACCAGTTCCGACGGCTGGAAATTGAAAAACCCCAGTGGGATCCAGCTCCGGGCCCCGGAAATGGTCTTGCCGAAAATCAGCACGCCCACCAGCACCAGGATGGAGAGGATGTAGAAGTAGCCGGAAAACTCGACCCAGAAGTGATAGTCCACAGCCAGCACCAGGAGCATCAGCCCCAGACCCGCGGCGATCCAGAGCGCCTGCTTGCTGTGCAGCCCCTCGTTTGTCCCGCCATAGGTGGCACTCAGGATCAGCGCCACGCCGAGGGCGGAGATGACCAGGGTCACCACCAGCATCGACCAGTCGAAATTAAACAGCGCGCGGTGGTTCAACATCGCGTTTCACTTCCTCGCTCAGGATCCGGCCCGGGCAACCAGGGTGGGATCCGCCTCCTCCGGCGGTTGCGGGTGATACTTGTCCCGGTACACTTCCAGCACTTTCTGAACCACCGGTGCCGCGGTATCGCCGCCGTGGCCCCCGTGCTCGATAAACACGCAGAACGCAATTTCCGGGTTGTCCCGTGGAGCAAAGCCGGAGAACCAGGCATGGTCCCGCATCTCGCGGGGCAGGTCCTTGGGCTTGACCCCTGCCGAAGCGGTGTGGATCTGGGCGGTGCTGGTCTTGCCGCAGACATCGAAGCCCGCCACCCGTGCCCGCCGGGCCGTTCCGCCGTCAACGTTCACCACCATCCAGAGCGCCTCCTTGAGCACCCTGATGGTGGAGGGCCGCACCCCCAGATCGTCCAGCTTGTGCGGCGTGAAACGCCGGCCCTCGTAGTAGCCGTCACGGCCCTCGATCTCCTCCACCAGGTAGGGCTGGTAGCGGGTGCCGCCGTTGCCCACCGCGGCCATGGCCACCGCCAGCTGGACCGGGGTCACCTCGAGGTAGCCCTGGCCGATGGCGATGGAGATGGTTTCGCCGGGGTACCAGGGCTGCTTGTAGGTTTTCTGTTTCCAGGCCGCCGAGGGGATGAGGCCCGGTGTCTCGGGATCGAGGTCGATTCCGGTTTCGCTGCCCAGACCGAACCGGGCGGCCCACTTGTGAATGTTGTCGATACCCAGTTGGGCCCCCAGGTGGTAAAAGTAAACGTTGCAGGACTTGTGGATCGCTTCCTTGAGGGCCACGGTCCCGTGGCCCCCGGCCCGCCAGCAGCGGAAGGTGTGATTGTAGATCCGCGTCTGGCCCACGCAAGTCCTCGCCGTGGCCGGGGTGATCACCCCCTCCTCCAGGCCGGCGGCGGCCATAACGATCTTGAACGCCGATCCCGGGGGGTATTTGCTCTGGATCGCCCGGTTCTGCAACGGGTGCTCGGGGTTGGAGATGATCGAGTCCCAGAACTCGCCGCTGAGGCGCACGGCAAACTTGTTGGGGTCGAAAACCGGGCGGGAGACCAGGGCCAGGATGCGGCCCGAGTTGGGATCGAGAAAGATCGCCGCCCCGGTCTCTTCGCCAAAGGCCTCCTCGGCGGCGGCCTGAATGTCGCGGTCGATGGTCAGGCGCACGGTGCATCCCTGGATCGGCTGCTGGCGGCCGTGCTCACGGATCTCGCGGCCCAGCGAATTGACCACCATCTGCTTCTCGCCGTTGGCGCCCTGCAGCTCCCGGTTGTATTTCAACTCCAGCCCGGCCTTGCCCACCAGGTCTCCAGGGAGGAGTTTCTGATCTCTTCCCGCGGCCCGCTCCACCTGTTCGGCGGTCACCTCCCCGACGTAGCCCATCAGGTGGGCCCCCAGCACGTCCCCACTGTAGTGGCGCAGGTGTTTCTGGTGCACCCGGATGCCGGCATAGGACTCGCGGCGGGAGGCGAAGTGGGACACCTCCTCCAGGCTCAGGTTCTCCTTGAGCACGATGGGCCGGAATCTTCGCAGTGACTCGTATTTCTCCACCCGCTCCTCCAGCTGCTCCAGCGGCAGTTCCACCACCCTGGAGACCGCGGCGAGCAGATCCTCCTGGGGAATCTGCATGTCCTCACGGATCAGCTCGAGGTCGAAAGAAAGGTTGTTGCCGGCCAGGACATTGCCCTCGCGGTCGAGGATCAGCCCCCGGGGAGCATAGAGCACCTGGGTCTTCAGCCGGTTGTTTTCCGAGCGCTCCCGGTAGTAGCTGCCCTGGAGCACCTGGTGATACCAGAAACCGAGGACGAGAAACCCGAGGATCAGGTAGCCCACGGTACGGATCAGGTCGACCCGCCGGGTGATGGTGCGGCGATCGTCGCTGAGCTGCATCATCCCGCGGCCCCCTTCATCGTGACAGCCGGCTCACGCCCCGGGAGCGCATCCGCCCCGCGGAGAGCCTGCGGAAAAACACCACGCTCAGTTTCATCAGCAAAACGCCCCCAAAGCCGTTGCAGGCGGTGCGGATCAACATCTCGGGGAACAACGGCCCCGGTGGATCGCCAAACAATACCAGAGAAAGGCCGATGCAGATCCCCTCGTTGAGCCAGGTGGCGACGATCAGCACCACCAACTGAGTCAGGGCGGTGTCGATCATGAACCGCTGGTAGAAGGTTGAGGCGAGGTAACCCACCACCGTCTTGGAGAAGCCATTGAGGCCGAAAACGATGCCGGTGAAAGCGTCCTGGGTCAGCCCGCTGGCCGTACCGAGCAGAGTGGACTGGACCCGCGACCGGCTGACGCTGTTGAACACCACCACGATGAGCATGAAGTCGAAATAACGGAAGAACCCGGCCACGTAGCGCGGCAGCAGCAGTTCGGCCAGCAGGGCCAGCAGGATCACCAGGGGAAAACGGAGGAATTTCATGAGGGATCCTCCTCGGGCGGTTCGGCGGAATCCCGGTCAGCCAGCTGCGAGGGGAGCTGCTCCTCCCGAACCAGCACCAGCACCTCTTCCAGACGGCTCATCTCAACCGCCGGCGCCACACCGACCTGCTTGGAGAGCCCGGGGCCTTCATCCACCAGCACCACCGTCCCCAGCACCAGCCCAGCGGGATAGATGCCGTCCAGACCGGAGGTGATCACCAGGTCACCCTCGGCCACATCGTCGAGGCTCGAAATGTGCTGCATGGTCAATGCCGGCCGGCCATCGGCCAGTTGCCCGCCTCCGGTGAGAATGCCCCAGACCCTGCTGCGGGCCACCCGGGCCGAGATCCCGCTGTTCACGTCGGTGGCCAGCAGCACGGTGGAAACCAAGGTGGTGCAGGTCATCGTCTTCCCCACCACCCCGTCGGAGGTGATCACCGGCATGTTCCTCTTCAATCCCGCCGAAGACCCGCGGTTGAGCAGGAGGATCCGGGACTGCTCGTCCCAGTGGTTGTTGGCGATCACAAGAGCGGGGTGGATGGACTGGAGCAGGTCCTCCTCCCCGGGAAGATTGAGCCCCTCGAGGAACTGATGCAGCGCTTCACTCCGCTCGTAGGCGCGGAGTCTCTCACGCAGCAGAGACAGTTCCAGGGCCTGGCGGTCATACTGGTCCATGGTTCGGCGGTTTTTGGCCCGGGCATCCACCAGGTTGAAGTAGCCGAACCAGGTGTCCCGCACTTTCTGGGAGGTGCCGGCGGAGAGCCGGACAAAGGGGGAAAAGGCCTGCATCACCGTCCTGGTGAGCAGGGAGTCACCGAGTTCGTTTTCCGCCTGGGAAGCGAGGATGCAGAGCAGGACCACGAGAACCGTGACGAACAGAAGAGGGTCTTTCCTCCTGACGATGAAACCGGCCATACCTTGGTCCGTCTCCCGGGCCCGGCCCGGCCGGCCGAGAGAACTTCGGGGTGCATAGGATCGCTACCGCTCGAGACAGATCTTGCGGAGCAGGGCGAAATCGCTGAGCATTTTGCCGGTGCCCAGGGCCACCGAAGCGAGCGGATCCTCAGCCATGGAAACGGGAAGGCCGGTCTCGTCGCGGAGGCGCTTGTCAAGGTTCTTGATCAGCGCTCCGCCGCCGGTGAGGACGATTCCCTTGTCCACAATGTCCGCCGATAGCTCGGGCGGCGTGCGCTCGAGAGCGATGCGCACCGCTTCAACGATGGACGAGACCGTTTCGGCCAGGGCCTCGCGGATCTCCTCGTCGCTAACCACCAGGGTGTTGGGCACCCCGCGAACCAGATCACGGCCCTTGATCTCCAGGGTCAGTTCCTCGTCCAGCGGATATGCCGACCCGATCTTGATCTTGATCTCCTCGGCGGTGCGCTCGCCGATGAGCAGATTGTAACGGCGTTTGATGTACTGGATGATCGCCTCGTCCATCTCGTTGCCGGCGATTCGGGCCGTGCGCGAGTAAACGATGCCGGCCAGGGAAATCACCGCCACGTCGGTGGTGCCGCCGCCGATATCGACGATCATGTTGCCCGACGGCTCGGTGATCGGCAACCCGGCGCCGATGGCCGCGGCCATAGCCTCTTCTACCAGGTAGACCTCGGTGGCCTTGGCCCGGTAAGCCGAATCACGCACCGCCCGCTTTTCCACCGGGGTGATCTCCGACGGCACACTGATCACGATGCGGGGCCGGACCAGGACGTTGCGGTTGTGGGCCTTCTTGATGAAGTAGTCGAGCATCTTCTCCGTGACTTCGAAATCAGCGATCACCCCGTCCTTCATCGGCCGGATGGCAATGATGTTGCCGGGGGTGCGTCCGAGCATGTTCTTGGCCTCGGTTCCCACCGCCTCCACTTTGCCGGTAATCTTGTTTATCGCCACGATGGACGGCTCGCGCACCACGATGCCCTTGCCCTTGGCGAAGACCAGGGTGTTGGCCGTCCCCAGGTCGATTGCCAGGTCGTTGGAAAAGAGACTGAAAATGGACCAGATGCTCATCGAGTACTTCCTATGGGAATAACATGACGGGACCAGCCGGAAATCCGGAGGGATCAGGGAAGGGTCACGTCAACTTGGTATACTTTGGTGGTTTTCAGCCCCTTGGCATCCTGGGCCACCACTTCGATCCGGTTGATGCCTTCGTCGGGCAGCGTGATCAGGTGCCGGAAGGAACCGTCACTCTCCACATCGGCTTCATCGTTGTTGATGCTGAGCATCACACCGGCATCGGTGGCCCCTTCCACCAGGGCGATATTGCCGAAGGTCAGCGGGGTTTCAACCGAAAGCCGCGGCGGATTCCGGTTGGCCCGGTCGGGCAGGTTGTCTGCCTGCTTGATCTCGAACTTGTATGTCTGACTGTATCTGCCCTCGACGCCGAAAGTACTGATCGAGCTGACATGCCAGTAATAGTCTCCGGGCGATAGGTTGCGGACCGTGATCCGGTCCTCGTGCATGTCCTTGCGGTCCACCAGGGCGTTGGCGAACAGCGAGTGGCTGGCGATCTGAAGGTGATAGCGAAAACCGGGCTGGACCGCCAGCCACTTCAACTCGACGGCGGACTCGGCACCAGGTGTGCCGAACACCGGCCGGAGATGCGGCGGGCTGATCAGTTTGGGCGGCAGGGGCAGATCGGTGATGCTGCCGATGGTCTTGTCCGACGCCACGGTGACCAGCTTGTTTTTTCCAACCTCGCGCTTTTCGCTGCCGGCGCTCAGTTCGACGCTGCCGTCATAGACGTAGACGCTGGTCTCGCCGCTCTGCACATCGAAGTTGACGGCGGAGTGGCTGTTTTCGGCCAGGCTGGAAGTCGAACTGGGGGTGGAGACCTTGGAGCTGGACCCCTCAACCGAACGGCTGGAGGTGGAGAGGTCGAGGAAACCGAAGCTGACGTTGACCTCCACATCTTTTTCGCGGGTCACCGGGTTAAAGGCGCTCTTCTGGATCTCGATCAGCGATTTGGGTTTCAGTTCGTAGAGGCTGCCGTCAAAGGCAAAGAGCAGGGCGCTGCCCCTGTCGCCGGTCTGGACCTTGTCCCGCGGCTCGAGCTCCATGTCCTGAACCGCCTGCTCCCACTGCAGGGAATCCTTGCGCTTGACCCGCACGTCACCCTCGACGTCGAACACCTTGAAGCTGTAAGGACTGCGCTCGGAGCCGGCGCTGTCCAGGATGTAGTTCGACAGTTTTCCCGACTCGATGGCCAGGTCATAGGCACGACTGAGCGACGTCCGTTCGTAGGCCTCGCGGGATTCACCCAGACGGCTGCCCGCCCGGTTGAGAAACTCCTGAAGTTCGCGGTTCATCTGCACCCGGGAAGCTTCATCAAAGAGTTTCTCGGCCACGTGGATCGCCTCAACCACGCGCCGTTCCTCGGGGGAAAGGGCCCAGTACTTCTGGTAGACGAGGTAGGCGGGGTAGGCCAGAAGAGCGACAAGCAGCAGGGCGATGACGAGCAGGCGACGGTACGTGACCGAATACCAATCGATCCAGAATGATTGTGAACCCCTACTGTTGTCGGCGTTCGACATGCAAAACCCACTTAAAATAGCTGAAAAACTGTATTTATGGCCTTGGGACTGATAAACGGTATATAACACATAAACTTCCATTATTCAATCAGGTAACAGGAGAAATGAGCCTTCACGGCGAAAAATTTGTGATTTTCGCCGGCCTGCATTCGTGCCTTCCTGCCCCGGACTGAATATCCGGTTGAACTTTTCCCTGGGTTTCGCTAGAATTCATCCCTTCGCTCGGAGATATTTATCCCCGCGGAAGTATTCGTTTGTCATAAAACGGCGGGTGACGCTCACCCCCGATCAACCAGGAGGTGCTGGTTCATGCTCAGAACCATGAGACAAAACTTGAAATCACTCAGCGTGATCCTCTGGCTTGTGATCGCCGCCTTCATCCTCTCGGTCTTTGTCACCTGGGGGATGAAGGGTTCATACGACGGCGGCAGCGGCGAGATGGGGCGGGATGTGGTTGCCACGGTGGACGGCGAACCAATCGACTACAAGGAGTTCCAGCACGCGCTGAACAACCAGCGCAACCTCTACCGTTCTCTGTACAAGGACCGCTACCAGGATATGATCCAGAATCTCGACCTCGAACAGTCGGTGCTCGATTCCCTGGTTGACCAGAAGGTGGCGCTGAACAAGGCCAAGGCCCTGGGTATCAGTGTAACGCCTGAAGAAATCCAGAAGCGGATCCTCGAGATGCCGGCGTTCCAGCAGGACGGACGATTCATCGGCCAGGACCTCTACCGTCAGATCCTGGAGATGAACAACATCAATGTCCAGACTTTTGAAAAGATGGTTGGTGATGAGATCGTGTTCAACCGCTTCCGCGACCTGGTCACCGACGCCGTGGTGGTGAGTGAGGCCGATATCCGCGCCGAATACATGAAGCAGAACCAGAAGGCCGCCATCGAATACGTGTTCTTCGATCACACCCGGTACAAGGACCAGGTGGAGGTCACCGATGACGCCCTGGCCGCCTGGTATGACGAGCACCAGGAAGAGTACCGCGAGGCGGAGAAACGCGAGATTCGCTTTATCGTGGTGGACGCCAGGAATGTCGAGGACCGGGTGGAACTCACCGAGGAAGACATCGACTATTACTACAGGGACAACCGGGACGCCGAGTTTTACACCCCGGACCAGGTGAAGGCCAGCCACATCCTGCTCAAAACCAATAGCGAGATGAGCGAGGAAGAGAAGGCCGAACTCCGTCAGCGGGCCGAAGAACTGCTGGCCGAAGCCAGGGGCGGGTCCGATTTCGCCGCTCTGGCCGAGGCCCATTCCGAGGATTCCTCCGCCTCACGCGGCGGTGACCTCGGGTTCTTTGGCGAGGGCGCGATGGTCAAACCGTTCTCCGACGCTGCGTTTGCCCTGGCCCCCGGCGAGATCAGCGAAGTGGTGGAATCCCCCTTCGGCTTCCACATCATCAAGCTGGTGGAAAAGAAACCGGCCGGCTACCAGTCACTGGAAGAAGTCCGCGAACGGATAGAGCGCCGGCTGAAGATGGAGTACGCCCGGGACGAAGTGCCCGTGGTGGCCGCGGAACTGAAAGGACGGCTGGATCAGGGCGAGACCCTCGACGACCTCGCCGGCCCGGATGGTCAGGCATTCACCATCCGGGAGGCGACCATCGGCTACGAGGACAATATCCCCTTTGTCGGCCGGAATCCCGAGTTCGCCGACGCCGTGTTCGGGATGACCGAGCCGGGTGCCGTGACGGGCCCGGTGACCCTGCCCCAGGGGGCGGCGATCATCAGCCTGGTATCGGTGATCGAGCCACGGGTCCCCGACCTCGAGGAGAAGCGGCAGGAAGTGGAATCGATCTACCGTATCGAACGAGCCAAAGAACTGGCCCGCTCGGGAGCCGAAGAGCTCCATGCGATGGCAAGCAGCTCAACGCTGACCGAAGCGGCGGCCGATCGAGTGGATGAGGGGCTGAAAGTGAAAGCCTCCGAGCCGATCAAACGGAACGGGTATATTGACGGAATCGGTTCCACGAGACCGCTGGACACGGTTGTCTTCAACCTCAAGGCGGGTCAACTGGGCGAGGTGGCCAGCCTTCCCAACGGGGAGTTGGTCTACTCCGTCAAAGAGTTGATCACCCCCGACGAGGAGAGCTTCCAGTTGGAGAAAGCGAACACCCGGACCCAGTTGGAGTCCTCGAAGCGCCAGCTGCTGCTCACCTCCTCCATCGCGGAGCTGCGGAAGCACCAGGACGTTGCGCTAAACCCGACCTATTTCAACAAGTAGGACAGGGTGCTCTCGACAGCTCATCGATGACAACAAACGGCCTCCACCACGGGAGGCCGTTTTTTTGCATGTCACCCTGATCAAGGTCCCAGGCATCGGGGCCTCCCATTCACCAGTGCTGATCCCGGTCACTCTTATGCTGGAAGACGGCCCGCCGGATTTTTCCAGGGAGTGAGCCCGGTCACCAGACAGGTGTCCGACGAGGAATCGCCGGCCGGTGGGTAGGGCGGCTGGTTGTACGGCGCAGGGGTGACATCCACGGCAAAGAGCATGAACTTGTTGTCACCCACCAGCTGCGACAAGGCCGCCTGGATGGTGGGCTGGTCGGCGGGAACATGGATCACCGCGGCCCAAGCCGGGGCGGCAAAGGTCAGGATGCAATAAAAACATGAGAGAAGGAAGAACAGCCTGGCCCGACTGAAACAGAACAATGGCAGGAGGCACCGGGATGGTCTGATCGAACTTCACCGAAGACGAGCTATTTCCGATGATGAACTACTTCTAAGGTATAGGGAATTCACGCGGGTTACGCAAGCTGCCCGGCGGCAATTCGGATATAATCGTTCAGTTGCATTGAACGTTCTGCTCGATCTGGCTGGGGGAACACCGTGTGCATTGATCGGAGATGGAAAATAGCGCTGCTATCAATCGCAGTGCTCTGTCTGGCCGCCCTGGCCGTCGCCGGGCCGGAAGACAAGCAGCCCGACCAGGCGTCATCCGGGCTTGAGAACAACGCCCTCTCCGGCGTGCTGGGCCACATCGAGCGACAGCTGAGCGACGGCGCCATCGACTACAGCACAGCGCTGCGCTGGAAGATCCTCTGGTTCAAGCGGCAGGATCTGCTCCCGGAAGCGCTGCGCACAGCCGGTCCAACCGCCATAGGCTGCGCCACGCCGGTGGTGCTGGAGATCATCCGCAACTTCCACCGCCTCTCCCCTGCCGACCGGGCCTGGCTGCGGGACAGGGCCGGAATCCATGATCTGGCCGGCGTCCTGGAGCGGCCGCCCTTTGCCCAAACCATGGAATCCAGCATCTATCCGCTGCGGGTGCACTACGAGACACCGGCCCAGGAGGCCACGGCACTGATGACCCTCCAGGTCTATGAGGAATCATGGCAGCGGGAGTGCGACGAGATCGGCTTCTTCGAGCCGCCCCCCGATTACGGCATGGAAGGCAGCGACGACCTGGATATCTACATCTCGGACCAGGTCCCCGAGGGCGCCTGGGGCTACACCGGGCACGAACAACCGGTGGAGGAGACCTGGTGGTATGACTACACCTCGTATATCGTGCACAGTAGCGGCCTGACCACGCACTACTCTATCGCCATGACCGGCTCCCACGAGTTCAACCACGCCTGCCAGGCGTCGATGGCCGCCGAGGAACCGGCCGCCATCTGGGAGAACACGGCCCAGTGGGCCATCTCCCACGTCTACCCCGAATACGGCGACCAGGCCAGGGCCTCCACCTCGGCCTTTCAGCAGGCTCCCTGGCGGGCGGTGAGCGACTACGTGGCGGGAAACCTCTACCAGTACGGCGGCCTGATGTGGCCCGAATATCTGGAAGACCGTTTCAACGGCTGGGACCCGGACCTGGTGCGCGACGCCTGGGACTGGTGCCGGGACGGTCCGGGGGAAGGTTTCGACCACGACTACTTCTCGGCCTTTGTTCATTTGGCCGAGATCCATGAACCCGGTGGTCCGTCCGGCACAGGCTGGACCATCGCCGACCTGATCATGGACTTCTCCCGGTGGCGCTGGTTCTGCGGCTCCGAGCTGGATGACGGGTCGCACTTCACCCACGGGGCCGGCTTTGCCCCGGTAAATGTCGCACCATCCCAGCGGCACACCAGCCTCCCCGCGGCCAGCCCGTCCCAACTGCCCACCCCGCCGCAGCTCTTCGGCGTCAATTACGTGCGGCTGGATGAAGCACTGTCCGGCGAACAGGCGCTGACCCTCTTCCTCCACGCCGAGCCAAAACACTTCTCCAGCGATCTGCGCTGGAAGGTGGCTGTGCTCCGGCAGCAGCTGGGCGGCGGCTCGGACTACACGGTACATAACGTACCGCAAGACAGCTACACTCTCTGGCTGGAGATCGAGCCAGGGACCACTACCGACCGGCTGGCCCTGGTGGTGGGCAACATGGCCACCGACACCGCGGGTCCCGGATCGAACTACGCCACCAGGGACTACTACTACATGATCTGGCCGGGGACCGGCCCGCCGCGCTCGGCGATCTTTGCCGCACCCGGTCCGGGACCGGACAACAGCCCGCTGTTCAAGGGCGTACTCACCGCCGACCCCTCGGTGGAGTGCTGTCTGCGGCAGCACGAGACGGGCCACACATTCGGCCTGCGCCTCGCCACCGGCGACGTCGACGGCGACGGGGTGGAGGAAGTGATCTGCGGCAGCGGTCCCGATCCTGCCGCCGCGCCGCTTTTCAGGGCCTATGAGGCAAACGGCCGTCCTGTGACCGGCGCCGAAGCGCTGGCCTACGGGGTTGCGGCCTTCGGGGTCAACGTGGCCGCCGGTGACCTGGACGGTGACGGATTCGACGAGATCATTACCGGCGCCGGTCCGGGTACCGTGTTCGGCCCCCACGTCCGCGGCTGGAACCTCGACGGTGACGACGCACGGCCGATGACCAACGTCAGTTTCATGGCCTACGGCACCCCTCGCTGGGGCGTCAACGTAGCCGCCGGCGACATCGACGGTGACGGTTACGACGAGATCATCACCGGCGCCGGACCGGGCGCTGTTTTCGGTGCGCACGTCAGGGGCTGGAACGTGGACGGCGGCCCGGCAACCCCCATCCCCGAGGTCAGCTTCTTCGCCTATGGCACACCACGCTGGGGAGTCAACGTGGCGGCCGGCGATCTGGACGGCGACGGCATCGACGAGGTTCTCACCGGTGCCGGTCCGGGTGCGGTCTTTGGCCCACACGTGCGGGGCTGGAACTGGGACGGCGCCGCCATCACGCCCCTGCCCGGCCTGAGTTTCATGGCCTACGGCACATTCCAGTATGGCGTGAACGTGGCCGCCGGCGACCTGGACGAGGACGGCGTGGCCGAGATCCTCACCGGCCCCGGGCCGGGACCGGCCTTCGCCGCCCATGTCAGGGGCTTCGACTATGACGCGGAGCTGGGCCTGGTGAGTGCGCTGCAAGGGATCAATTACTTTGCTTTCCAGCCCGGTGCCGGTGAATCCGATGGATACGGGTGCACCGTGGCTGTGGTCGACCTGATGGCCGGTTCTACCAGCACCCCTTGACGGGCCAAGGACAATTGGCTATATTAGCAGTGTCATTTGTCTATGGTGGAGGATCCTATGACTGTTCTTGTTGAAACCATCGGCCAACTGCTCGGCCTGCGCAGCCGGATGTCCAGCCGTCTGGAGCTGGCCCAGATGATCCGCGACGGGCTGCCCCACGGGGCGGTGGAGCGGATAAAGGGGTTGCTTGACCTGAGTGACCGCGAGCTGGCCGCGGCCATGGGGGTCAGCCAGAAAACAGTGAGCCGGCTGCGCAAGACCCGCGCCGCCCGGGTCAGCCCGGTGGCCGGGGACCGGCTCTATCGCATGGCACGCCTCTACGCCCTGGCCCGCGACGTCACCGGCGGTGAGGAGCCGGCCCGGGTGTGGCTCCGCTCACCGCAGTTCGGCCTGGCCGGCCAGACACCGCTGGAATCGATGCTCACCGAAGCCGGCGCCCGGGAGGTGGAAGACCTGCTGGGACGTATCGAACACGGGGTGCTGGCGTGACCCCGGTCTGGCGCATTGTCAAAAAGACCCAGGCCGGGGAAGCATTCACGGGCAAAGGGGCACGGCTCTATGGCGGCCGCTGGAACAACCGGGGCGCGGCCGTGGTCTACACCGCCGACACCCTCGCCCTGGCCGCCCTCGAGTATTTCGTCCACCTGGGCCCGGCCATGGCCACGGTGGAACTGGTCAGTTTCCAGGCGGAAATCCCAAAACGCGTAGCCATCCACAACCTGGAAGAGAGTGCGCTGCCCTCCGGCTGGCGGATGGAGCCCCCGCCGGCCGTCACCAGGATACTGGGCAGTCAGTGGGCCGAAGGCAAAGCCACTGCGGTGCTCCGTGTGCCGTCGGCCCTGATCCCCACCCAGCACAATTTCATCCTCAACACCGAACATCCTGATTTTTCGAAGATCGGGATCAGCGGCCCCGATCCTTTCCGTTTCGACTCGCGAATGTGGAAGTAAAAATCGTGATTAATTGATTAATCTTGTTTTTTCTTCGTCCCGGGTGTAGATTGCAATCAACAACTTGTTGATCGACGGACCGGATCTTTACCATATGATTATTTTTCAGCACTAACAAGCAGATTCGTGGCGGTCCGTCCATGCATGCCATCGCGGAATCATCCGCATGTCTGGAGGTCTGTCATGAGAGGTGAGGATCGGTCCATTGGACCCTGCCGCTTGATCCTGTTCGCCGTTCTGTTCTCCCTGACCGCCATTGCCGGCAGCGCCGGAGAGCTGGTACTGGAGTACGATTTTGCCAAGCCCCTGCTCTCCCGCATCGAGGCCGGAGACTCTGTGTTTGACCGGGTAACCATCCCCGGGTGCACCAACGGCGGCATGGCCGGTGAACCAGCCCTGCCGGCCAGGGGAACCGAGATTCTGCTCCCCATGGGCGCAGAAGTCCGGAGCGTGGAAGTGATCCCCGGCAAGGGTGTCCTGCTGGGCAGCGGATTCATGGTGGAGCCGGTGGCCAAACCTGTGCCCCTCTCAGCCGGCGCGGCTGCGGCTGCTCCCCCTACCCCTGACAAGGCCCTCTACCAGTCGGCCCTGCCCTTCCCTGCCACCAGCGTCACGGAGATGGGAACCCACGGTTTCCGCGGCTACCCGATCCTGGTGCTGCGGTTGATGCCGGTCCGGTATCTGCCGGCCACCGGCGAACTGGTCTGGTATCCCAACCTCAAAGTGCAGGTCAGGACGGTCGAGACAGGAAAGCTGTCGCCACTCTTCCGCGGTCTGCCCGAGGACGAAGCCGCACTGCTCACCCGGGTGGACAACCCCCAGGCGATCAGTTCCTATGCCGGCGCGGGCCGGCAGGACAGCCGGGCCTTCCGGCTGCTGATCCTCACTACCGACAGTCTCTCCGCGTCCTTTACCGCCCTGAAGAACTACCATGACGCCCGCGGGATCCCCACCGAGATCCGCACCACGACGCAGGTGGGCTCCACCGACCCGGGCGACGTGCGCGACTACATCCGCCAGTGTTACCAGAACGACGGCATCGAATATGTGCTCATCGGCGGGGACGACGACCTGATCCCGGCCCGCAACCTGTATGTGGACGGCGAGTCCACCATGCCGGGCGACATCTATTTCGCCTGTCTCGACGGCACCTGGAACAATGACGGCGACAACCGCTACGGCGAGCCCAACGACGGCGAGGGCGGGGGTGACGTGGACCTGGTGGCCGAGGTCTATGTCGGCCGTTGCGCGGCGGGCAACACCACCGAGGTGAACCGCTTTGTCACCAAGACCCTCTGGTATCTGAACAGCGAGCACAGCCGGCCGGAGCAGGTGCTGCTGGTGGGCGAGTATCTCGGCTTTGGCGGCCCCTCCGACTATGCCGCCGACACGATGGAGGAGCTGATCGACGGCTGCAGCACCCACGGCTACAGCACCACCGGCATCCCCAGCACCGAGTTCACCATTGAGGAACTGTTCGAACGGGACGGCGACTGGAACCGCTCCGACCTGGCCAGCCTGATAAACGACGGGGTGCACATCCTGAACCACCTGGGCCACGGCAGCCCGGACTATGCGATGAAATTCTACAACGACGACGTCCTCAATTACCTGGACAACGAGGACCTCTGCTTCGTCTACTCCCAGACCTGTCTGGCCGGCCACTTCGACGACACCGACTGCTGGGCCGAGTACATGAACATCAAGACCGACGCCGGCGCCTTTGCCGTGGTGATGAATGCCAGGTATGGCTACGGCGCGTATTCCTCCACCGACGGCCCCTCCCAACGCTTCAACCGCGAGTTCTGGGACGCGGTCTTTGCCGAGGGAATGCCCCAGATCAGCAAGGCCAACCAGGACTCCAAGGAAGACAACATCTACCGCATCAGCGAGGAGTGCATGCGCTGGTGCACCTACGAACTGAACCTCTTCGGCGACCCCACCGTGGCCTTCTCCGGGGCCGAGGTCACCGGACTGAGCGTCAGCCCGCCCAGCGATCTGGAATCCGCGGGGATGGCCGGCGGCCCGTTCAGTCCGTCCAGCATCAGCTACACGCTGGAGAACATGAACGCCACCGGGATCGACTACACCGTCTCCCGGACCCAGGCCTGGGTCACCCTTTCCAGCAGTTCGGGACACCTGGACGCCGGAGCCACGGCCACGGTGACCGTCTCGATCAACGCCACGGCCAACGACCTGGGCAACGGGCTCTACAGCGACACGGTGAGTTTCGTCAATACCACCGATCATGACGGCGACACCACCCGGGGGGTCAATCTCCAGGTGGGGATCCCCACCACGCAGTACAGCTGGAACCTGGACAGCGACCCCGGCTGGGAGATGGAGGGCGGCGCCAGCGGCTGGGCCTATGGGCAGCCCACCGGCGGAGGGGGCGTGGATGAAGGCTACCCCGATCCCACCGCCGGCCACACCGGAAGCACTGTGCTGGGTTACAACCTCAACGGCGACTACCCGGCGAACATGGCCGAACAACACCTCACCTCAGGTGCCTTCGACTGTTCCGACCTGACCCTGGTCTCGTTGAAGTTCTGGCGCCACCTCAACGTGGAAACCAGTGTCTACGACCACGCCTATGTGCGGGTGAGCACCGACGGCAGCAGCTGGACCACGGTATGGGAAAACAGTGGCGAGCTGACCGAAAATTCCTGGACCGAGGTGGAACACGATATCTCCGCCGTGGCCGATGGTCAGTCGACGGTCTACATCCGCTGGACCATGGGCACCAGTGACGGCGGCTGGGAATCCTCCGGCTGGAACATCGACGACATCGAAGTGCTCGGCCTCACCGGCTCGGGCGCCGGAAGCGGTTCGGCGGTGATGATCACAGGCCCCGGCGAAGGCCCGGACAACGTTTCCGACGTTCACGGCTACCTCGCCTTTGACACGTCAACCCCGTCAACTGTGTTCGACGCCTACGGGGTCGACCGTTACGGAGTCAACGTGGCGGTGGGCAACGTGGATGCCGACACGGCCGACGAGATCATCACCGGCCCGGGGCCGGGCGCGATCTTCGGGCCCCAGATTCGGATCTTCGATTACGACGGCACACCGCTGCCCGGGTCGAGCAGCATGGCCTACGGCACCAACAAATACGGGGTCAACGTGGCCGGCGGCGACATCGACGGTGACGGCTATGCCGAGATCATCACCGGCGCCGGACCCGGCGCGGTCTTCGGTCCCCACGTGCGGGCCTTCGACTACGACAACAGCGGCGCCCTGACCCCGGTGGCCGGAGTGAGCTACTTTGCCTACGGCGTACCCAAGTGGGGCGTCAACGTGGCCTGCGGTGACATCGACGGCGACGGCTTCGACGAGATCGTCACCGGCGCCGGACCGGGCGCGGTGTATGGGGCCCATGTCCGCGGCTGGAACGTGGACGGCGGCAGTGCGGTGGCCATTTCCGACGTGAACTTCCTGGCCTACGGCACACCGAAGTTCGGGGTCAACGTGGCCTGCGGCGACATCGACGGCGACGGTTGCTGCGAGATCATTACCGGTCCCGGGCCGGGTGTGATGTTCGCACCCCACGTGCGGGCCTGGAACTGCGACGGCACCACGGTCTCGGCCATCGGCGCGGTCAACTTCTTCGCTTTTGACGACCTGCTCTGCGGCGCAAGCGTTGGGGCCGGCGACGTTGACGGTGACGCCAGGGCCGAACTGCTGGTGGGCGCCGGCCCGGACCCCGATGCCCCGGCCATGATCCGAGTTTACAGCTTCGACGGCGGGTCACTGACCATGACTCTCGACTTCCAGGCCTACCCTTCCGACACCATCACCCACGGGGTGAACGTCACGGCCGGGCGGTTCTGAGCCGAGGAAGTCTCCGTCATTTTGAACCATCCACGAGGGGTTGCGGTGAAAGCCGTAGCCCCTTTTTCATGCACCAGCAACCGAAAATTCACAGAACTGACCAGGAGTGCCGATAAGATGAACAGGGACCGGGAAGAAGCCGCCGGCGGTATTGTCCCGGCCGGGAGTGTCAATGTTCATCCGATCCGCCACTTGCTTTCTCAGTTTGTTTATCATCTTCACGGTACCGACAGGGACGACCATTCATGCAGCTGACGGCCCGATACTTCTCCAGCCGCTGGTCACCGATGAATCCGATACGGTGCTGAACCAGTTGGACGAGGGGCTTGCCCC
>JAQAZP010000352.1:0-24636 GCA_032127265.1 Acidobacteriota bacterium | reverse complement strand
GCACTCTTCGATCCACACCAATCTCTCGGACTTCTACGTCAACCCGCACATCCGCGACAAGACCCGGCTGGTGCTGGGTGACGCGCTCTTCGGCCTCTACGACGGCGGTCCCTACGGGGAACCGATGCAGTGGGACACCTTCCCCAACGGCCCGACGCCGAACAGCCTCTTTCTCTCCTTCGACCCGGTGGCCCACGAGTCGGTGATGATCGATTACCTGCTGGCCGAGCAGGCCTATCACGGAGTCAGCGAAACCTCGCACCAGTATCTGCACGAAGCCATGGACTACCACGGACTCGGCCTTCACGAGCACCGGGACGCCCAGGGCTACTACACCAACATCTGGTATATCCAGCGCGATGCCCACTACGGCACCGATTGCTGGAAGGGCAACGTGAACAAGGGGGCGGGCCTGGTGCCCAACGTCCTCTTTGTCAACGGCAGCGCCGGAGTCAACGGCGGCGTGGTGGAGGTGCCCGCCGGTCAGCCCATCGTCATCACCCTTGACGCCCCGCCCTCTCGGTCCCAGTCGAAGTTTGCGCTCTACGCCTGGACCAGGCCGCCGGAGGCCTGCTGCCACAAGACCCAGCCGTGGAACCTGGGGGTCACCTGTCTGCCCACGCCGATGAGCGGCACCCCTCCCCAGCCGGTATTGATCTGGAACAATTTCGGCTACCAGTCGATTCTCGGGGAGCCCAATCGCTACGCGCCCCAGGCGCCCTGCACCGTGGCCAATGTGGCCGGCGGCCTGCCGGCCGGCCGGATCTACACCCTGCAGGGCATCATCCAGGACGATGGGGCGATCCATCCCCAGGCCGCTGTGACCAACGCGGTTGTGATCAAGACCGTCTGACCGGCATTCGTAATACGGGATAATCAAAAAGCCCCCCCGGCTCTGCCGGGGGGGCTTTTTGATCTGCGGGGCAAGTAAGGGGAATCAGGAGGGCATCTCGCCGGCCGGCATTATGCGGAAGTCGGCAAACCTCGGTTGCTCCTCGATGAATTTCTTCAGCGCGTCCAGGGTGGCCTCATCGTCGCAGACAAAGCTCGTACAGCGGCATTCGCGATCGCAGGACGGACAGTGGTAGTCTGCGTCGAGCTGCAGGCCGCAGGCGCAGAACGGTTCCATGGAGAGCCCGCCGTTCTCAAGGTAGGCCCGGAAGTAATCGTTCTGTTCGTTGTCCTTCACCGATTCTTCTCCACAGAGTCCTTTGAGGCGCAGTGCCGGTCCGGCCGGGTCAGTTTGACTTGCCGAACCCCTCGATGACATAGGTGCCGCTGCGGGTGTCCTTGCGCAGGATAATCACGCCGTCCTTCTCGGCGTCCTCCAGCAGCTCGCTGAACGTGCGATAGCCGTGATAGGTCTCGTTGAACGAGGGTTTCTTGCGCTTCATGGTCTCCTTGACCATCGAAGACCAGAGCACCGGCTTGTTCTCCCGCACCAGGGCCACCACTGAGTCGACCATCAGCTGGAAGGCCTCTTTCTTTTTCTTTTCCATGCGGCCGAATTTTGGCGGGCTCGTGGTGGGCCGCACCAGGTCTTCGTAAAAAATGAACTCATCGCAGTTGTTGATCAGCAACTCGGACGATGAATCCTTCATGCCGAGACCGATCACGTGCTTGCCGTTCTCTTTCAGTTTGGAGACCAGGGGCGAAAAATCACTGTCGCCGGATACGATGACAAAGGTGTCGATGTGCTCCTTGGCGTAGGAGAGGTCCATGGCATCCACCACCAGCCGAATGTCAGCGGAGTTCTTTCCGGTCATGTGCCGTTTGGGGATGTCGATCAACTCCATCGCCGCCTCGTGAAGCGTCCGTTTGTATTCTCCGAAACGCGACCAGTCGGCGTAGGCTTTCTTGGCGATGATTTTGCCTTTTTCCACCAGACGCTCGAGAACTTTCTGGATCTCGAAATGCTTCGATTTCATGTCCTTGAAACCGAGGGCCAGGTTCTCGAAGTCGACAAACACGGCAAGTTTCTGTTCAGTATCCTGCATTTCAACCTCTTTCAGTCCAGTAGTTTTTTCGAGAACGCGACTATAGCCGAGTGCGTCAGTTCAAGTCAAACTCGTTGATTGCAAATAATCTTGTGGGTTGGCTCATCCCCCGGCCAGCACGAGATGGCGTACATCAAAACGGGGGTGCCACCGCATTGGCCGGCACCCCCGGGACGATCAGTGATACATGGCAGCCTAGTGGCCTTCGGTCGCATCCTCGATGGCTTCGGCCCCTTCTTCCAGAACGTCGTCCACGGCTTCACCGGCGTCGTCCAGGGCCTCACCGGCGTCGTCCAGGGCCTCACCGGCGTCGTCCACGGCCTCACCGGCGTCGTCAACGGCCTTCTTGGCATTGGTCTTGGCGGCCATCAGCTTTTTACCGCTGGGGTTGCCGGCAGGTTTGGCCGTATCGGTGCTGTCGGCCGCATTATCCGCCTGCTGGCAGGCGAGGGGAGCGAGCAAGAAAAAACCCACGGCGATGAAGGCGAGCGTGAACTGCAGAATACGTTTGAACATTCGTTGATCTCCTTGCGGTTCTGGGGAAATCCCCTGATTCGAAAATCTACCGAAAAGACGCACTATCTCTGATGTAAATTTGGACTGAACATTTGGTGAGAACCATACCAAAACAGTCCTCCATCGTCAAGACCCGCGATCCTCGCACCGGCTGCCTGAAAAGCCGCTGCGGCGGGGTGCGCTCACCGAATCCCAGCCGGTGGCCGGTGCGGTTCCGGCGGCGAAACACTCCAAAATATACGGCATAGAAAGGAGTTTCGGGCCGGCTGTTCAAAAATATTGGCCGCCGGCTTGACAGCAAGATATGGTGGCATTATTATCCTATGGCACAAGATATAGTATATAACCCCCAAATAATAACAATAGAGATATTCGACTATTCGCCAAAGTGTGGCGTACTATTTTCGGAGGTTGAGTATGGGTCATGAAGAGGCGAGCGCTGGGAGTGTCATGCCCAAATTCCGTTTCCTGCTGAACAAGCATCAGATACGGAAGCGGAACGGAAATATCGCTCCATTCGACCAGGAGCGAATTACCGACGCCATTTTCAAGGCGGCGAAGTCGGTGGGGGGGACCGACCGGGAGACCGCTGTCCGGCTTTCCAACAAGGTCTGCGAGAAGGTGCTGACCAGCTTCCACAAGCGGAGCATCCCGGCGGTGGAGCAGCTCCAGGACCTGGTGGAGAAGGTCCTCATCGATGAGGGGCATGCCCGGACGGCGAAGGCTTTCATCCTCTACCGTGAAAAACACGCCCGGCTCCGCGACGCGCGGAGCATGGTTCTCGATATCCACACCACCATGGACGGCTATCTCAGCCAGGCCGACTGGCGGGTCAAGGAGAACAGCAACGTCAATTACTCCCTCGGGGGCCTGATCCTGCACAACTCGGGGACGGTCACCGCCAACTACTGGCTGAACCACATCTACACCAAGGAGATCGCTGACGCCCACCGTGAAGGCGAGATGCACATCCACGACCTCTCCATGTTCTCCGGCTACTGCGCCGGTTGGAGCCTGGATCAGCTGATCCGCGAGGGGCTGGGCGGGGTGGAAAACAAGATCAGCTCCCGGCCGGCCAAGCACCTCAGCACGCTCAGTGCGCAGATGGTCAACTTCCTCGGTGTGCTGCAGAACGAATGGGCCGGGGCCCAGGCCTTCTCCAGCTTCGACACCTACCTGGCGCCCTTTGTTCGCGTGGACAATCTCAGCTTCGAAGACGTCAAGCAGCACGTGCAGAGCTTCATCTTTGGCGTAAACACACCGTCACGTTGGGGCAGCCAGGCGCCGTTCACCAACATCACCCTCGACTGGACGGTACCGGAAGACCTCAAGGACAAGCCGGCCCTGGTGGGCGGCAAGGAACTGGACGTGCCCTACGGCGATTTCCAGGCCGAGATGGACGTGGTGAACCGGGCCTTCCTCGAGGTGATGATGGAGGGCGATGCCGACGGCCGCGGGTTCCCCTACCCGATCCCGACCTACAACATCACCCGGGACTTTGACTGGGATTCGCCGAACGCCACACTGCTCTTCCAGATGACCGGGAGATACGGAACACCCTATTTCCAGAATTTCATCAACAGCGATCTCAAGCCAGGTGACGTGCGCTCCATGTGCTGCCGGCTCCAGCTGGACAAACGGGAGTTGAGGAAGAAGGGGGGAGGCCTTTTCGGTGCCGCCGAACTGACCGGCTCGATCGGGGTGGTCACCCTGAACCTGCCCCGCATCGGCTACACCTCTAATACCAGGGACGAATTCTTCGGCAGCCTGACCAGGCTGATGGAGGTTGGCCGTGACTCGCTGGAGTCCAAGCGCCGGGTGGTGACCAAGCTGATGGACGAGGGGCTCTTCCCCTACACCCAGCGCTATCTGGGGACCTGGGACAACCATTTCTCCACCATCGGTATCGTGGGGATGAACGAGTGCTGCCTCAATTTCCTCGGCAAGAGCATCGAGCACAAGGAAGCCGCCGATTTCACGGTCGAGGTGCTGGACTACATGCGCGACGTGCTGGTCACTTTCCAGAAGGAGACCGGCAACATGTACAACCTCGAGGCCACGCCGGCGGAGTCCACATCCTACCGTCTGGCCAAAATCGACAAGCAGGAATATCCGGAGATCATCACCGCCGGCACGGAAGACCCGTATTACACCAATTCCACACAGTTGCCGGTTGACCTGACCAGCGACCTCTTCGAGGCGCTCGACCTGCAGGAGCCGGTGCAGTCGCGCTACACCGGTGGCACGGTTTTTCACTCGATGATCGGCGAGTCCATCGATGACCTGGACGCCTGCAAGACACTGGTCAGGCGGATCGCCGAGAACTACCGCATCCCCTACTTCACCATCACCCCGACCTTCTCCATCTGTCCGGAACACGGGTATCTCAAGGGCGAGCAGTTCCGCTGCACCGATTGCGGCAGCGATACCGAGGTCTACTCGAGGATCGTCGGCTACTACCGTCCGGTGGGCAACTGGAACAAGGGCAAGCGCGAGGAGTACTTCGAGCGCACCACCTTCGACCAGTGCCCGGTCAGCCTGCCCCATACCCACACGGCGAGGGAGGTTGAAGCCGGCGCGGATGCGCCCGCTGCCGCGGAGGCGCCGCAGCCCGCGGAGAAGAAGGAACGGGCCGCCGCCGCGGTTGTCCCGGGAAACGGGAAGGAGCATGCGGCGCCGGTGGCGAAAGCCGGCGGAAACGGCGGACGGATACTGAAGCTGTTCACCATGCCCAACTGCACCGCCTGCACCGAAACCATAACAAGCCTCGATAACTATCTTCCCTTCACCGACCGGCAGGTATACAACCTGAAAGAGAAGAAGGGGCGTGATGTGTTCAGCCAGTTCTATCCGCTGCTTCGCAAACGGGTGCAGCGGTCGGTGGACGGCAGCCTCGACGTGCCGATCCTGCTCGAACTGGACAACGACGAGCAGGTGGTGGGGATCGCTTCGGGCAAGGATGAAATCCTTCAGCATCTCTCCGCCACGCTCGCGCCCTGACCCGGCATCGGTTCCGGGAGGCCGTGATGACCAGGCCGATGAAAGTCCCTCCGCACCCCCGGCGGGTTTTCATCGGCCCTTTCTTTTCTGAATCTCGGAGAGCCCAGGGATGACCATCGCCATCGGTGGCATGATCAAGACCACTCTGGTCGATTACCCGGCCCGGATAGCCACCTCCATTTTTCTCCAGGGCTGCAACTACCGCTGCGGATTCTGCCACAACCCGGGCATGGTCCCCGCCGGTAAACCTGAATATCCAGTGGACCCGGAGGAGGTGCTCGGCCTGCTGGTCAGGAGGCAGGGACTGGTGGACGGGCTCTGCATCAGTGGTGGGGAACCGTTGATGCAGGCCGGCCTCGGCGCTTTCCTGCGCCGGGTCAAGGCGGAGACCGGCGTGGCGGTAAAACTGGACACCAACGGGTCGTTCCCCGGCAGGCTGGCCCAGTTGCTGGACGAGCAGCTGGTCGACTTCGTCGCCCTGGACATCAAGGCGCCCCCCGCTCTCTATGGCACGGCCACCGGCATCAAGGGCGCCGACCACCGGCCGGTGGGGGAGAGTGTCGCACTGCTGCGCAGCCGGAAGGTTGATTTCGAGCTGCGCACCACCGTGGTGCCGGGGCTGGCCGGGAGGGGCCAGCTGGCGGAAATCTGCCGCTGGGTCGGCGGTAGCGGTGTCTATGTGCTCCAGCGGTTTCGCCCGGACGTGACTCTCGACCCCGCGTCCGCATCCCTTCATCCGGTCCCCTGTGACGAAATGGAGCAGCTGGCCGGCTTCTGTGCTCCCCATTTCGACCGGGTGCTGGTCCGGGGCTGCTGAGCGGCAGGCTTTCCGTAGAAAATGCTGCAACTCTCTGAACCCCCATTCTTTTCACATCCGTGGTGGCCATCCCTGTTATATCAAACAAGTCTTGTGAAAATACGCGTTTATCCGGATCAGTCTTGACAGGGAGCCGAAGGTGGATATGATAATCGGTTTGATGCGTTTCGTGTTGCACGGGATGTTGCAGCGTATGACCGTAAGGGGCCGGGCGAGGTAGATGGTCGGCCCTGAACCGCAAGGATTTCAGGACGTTCCAAACGAGGTGTGCTTGTGGGAATTGAAATATCGGATCGCACGTATGACGAGGAATTCGTCAGGAAACTCGAGGAAATCAGCGGAGAGAACTTCCACAAATGCATGCAGTGCGGCACCTGCACGGCGGCCTGTCCGATGACCGACAGTTCCGACGTGCCGCCGAGGCAGATCATCCTCTTCTCACACTACGGGCTGAAGAAGAGTGTTGAAGACTCGAAGATGATCTGGCTCTGTGCGACCTGCCAGAGCTGTACGGTCAGCTGTCCGCGGGGAATCGACCTGACCAAGGTCATGGAAGCCGCACGGATGCTGACGCTGCGCAAAAACGAGAACTATATCGAGCCGTCCGATATTCCCGAGGAGACGCTCGAAGAGATGCCGCAGATAGCCATGGTCAGCTGTTTTCGCCGGCACACGTCATGAGGGGTATGATGAAAAAGGTCAGCTACTATCCCGGATGCACCCTGAAAACAAAGGCCTCGAACCTCGACCAGACCGCGGTGACCGCGCTCGGGGCCCTCGGCGTGGAGCTTGAGGAATTACCCCGCTGGAACTGCTGCGGCGCGGTGTTTTCCCTGGCCGATGACAACCTGATCAATCTCCTGGCCCCGGTGCGCGACCTGATCCGGGTCAAAGAGCAGGGGGAGACACGGGTGCTCACCGCCTGCTCCATGTGCTACAACACCCTGGCCCGGGCCAACCAGGTGATGCGCGATGACGAAGAGAAACGTTTCACCATCAACAGCTTCATGGAAGAGGAACCGGATTACGAAGGGGATGTGGAGGTGCTGCACCTCCTGCCGTTCCTCCGCGACGACGTGGGCTGGGATACGGTGCGGGAAAAAGTGAAGGTGCCGCTGACCGGGCTCAAGGTGGCCCCCTACTATGGCTGCACGCTCCTTCGCCCCCGTGAGGTGGCCATCGAACCCACCGACCGGCCGGCCCTGTTCCGGGAGTTCATCGAGGCCCTGGGTGCCGAGGCGGTTTCTTTTCCCGCCGCGGTGGACTGCTGCAGCTCATACCAGATGGTGAGCAACCCCGAGGAGGCGCTGTCCAGCGCCCGCCACGTGCTCGAATCGGCAAAAAGTCACGGGGCCGAGGCACTGGTCTCCAGCTGCCCGCTCTGCGAATTCAACCTGGGGCGCAAGCAGGAGGCCATGACCAGGCAGGCCGCGGGCTTCGAGGGAATCCCGACCTACTACTTCACCCAGTTGCTGGCCGTGGCCCTGGGGCTGGAGGAGAAGGTCTGCCGTTTCGAACTGAACGAACCAGCTTCGAGGGAATTGCTGGACAGCCGGAAGTTCATCCAGAGTGCGTGATCCGGGTGTCCTGCTTCAGCTCTGATTACATTCTATATACCAAGAGGTCCAGATGAGCGACGAAAGAGCCAAGACCACCGAGGGCATGGACGCTGAACTGATCCCCATCTACGTCATGGGCAAGCGTTACGACGTGCCCGACTCCCTGACCATCATGAAGGCCCTCGAGTATGCCGGATACAAGTATATTCGCGGCTGTGGATGCCGCGGCGGTATCTGCGGCGCCTGCGGGACGGTATACCGCAAACCTGGCGACTACCACATCCGGGTGGGCCTGGCCTGTCAGACGGTTGTTGAACCGGACATGTATCTGACCCAGATCCCGTTCTTCCCCGCCAACAGGTCGAGCTACAATTTCGAGGAGATCAGCGCCGATGCCTCCGAGGTGCACAAGCTCTACCCCGAGCTGTTCCGCTGCGTGGCCTGCAACGCCTGCACCAAGGTCTGCCCCATGGACGTCCAGGTGATGGACTACGTCGCCGCGATCAAACAGGGCAACCTGAAAAAAGCAAACGAGCTCTCCTTCGACTGTATCCAGTGCGGCCTGTGCACTTCCCGCTGCATGGCGGAGATGGCCCAGTATCATATCGCCCAGATGGTGCGGCGGATCCACGGCAGCAAAATCTCCCCGCGGGCCGAGCACCTGATGGTCATGGTGCAGAACATCGCCGCCGGTCAGTTCGACGAGGGCATCGAAAAGCTGAAAACGATGGACGAGAAGACGATGAAGGACGTCTACCAGAACCGGCAGCAGGAGCCTCACATGTCCCAGGAGGACTGGAAACCCGAGGACCCCAGCTATCTCTGAACCGGTTTCGGTTTTTGGTTGACGCCATATCTGAATTACGAGCGCAGGCGCGCAGAGCAGGTGAAAAAAGATGCCTTACCCCGAATCATTGAAAGAGCTGATCAAGGTCGTCGAGCAGACCAGACCCGCACGGGTGGCCAAGAAGATGGCCGGCGAGGAAGTGCCTTTCCTCGACCTCGACGAGCGGAAGAAACGTCTCGACTACCACCCCGACTTCAAGGAAGAGGGCCGGCGGGAAATCAAGATCGGGCCCAGCAAGGGCTACCGCATCGCTCACGAGGTGGTGGACCTGCTCGAGGCGCGGAGCCGGGTCAACCCGGAGAAGATCGATCTCTCCACGGCGGCCCACGAGACCGACGTGCTGGTCATCGGCGGCGGCGGCGCCGGCACCTCGGCGGCCCTGCTGGCCCAGGAGCAGGGGGCAAAGGTGATCCTGGCCACCAAGCTGCGCCACGGCGACGCCAACACCATGATGGCCGAGGGCGGCATCCAGGCCGCCACCAAGGTGGGCAAGGACTCGCCCTGGTACCACTATCTCGACGTGATGGGCGGCGGCCACTTCAAGAACACTCCCGAACTTGTGGAGACCCTGGTCAAGCAGGCCCCCGACGCCATCAAGTGGCTCGAGCATCACGGCTGCAATTTCACCAAGAAGCCCGACGGCACCCTGGAGACGATCCACGGCGGCGGCACCTCGCGCAAGCGGATGCACTATGCCGCTGATATCACCGGTGCGGAGATCATGCGCACGGTGCGCGACGAAGCACGCAACCGGTCCGCCGACATCTCGGTGATCGAGTTCTCGCCGGCGGTGGAACTGGTGCTCAACGAACACGGGCAGTGCGCCGGGGCAGTGCTTTACAACATGGAGACCGAGGAGTACACCCTGGTCAAGGCCAAGGCCGTGGTCATGGCCACCGGCGGCAGCGGACGGCTCCACGTGCAGAACTTCATGACCACCAACCACTACGGCGCCACGGCCGACGGCATCATCATGGCCTACCGCGCCGGGGTGAAGGTCTGCTTCCTGCACACCGTGCAGTATCACCCCACCGGGGTGGTCTTCCCCGAGCAGGCCGAGGGCATCCTGATCACCGAGAAGTTCCGCGGCGCCGGCGCCAACCTGGTGAATATCGATGGCCACCAGTTCGTCAACGAACGCGAGCCCCGCGACGTGGAAGCGGCTTCTATCATCCGCGAGTGCACCGAGGTGGGCAAGGGCGTGCCCACCCCCACCGGCAAGTTCGGTGTCTGGCTCGACTCGCCGATGATCGAGAACCTGGTGGGACCCGGCACGGTGGAGAAGGAGTTCCCCGGCAAATTCATCCTCTACAAGCGCTTCGGCATCGACATCTCCAAGGAGCCGATGCTGATATTCCCCACCCTGCACTACCAGAACGGCGGCCTGGAATTCCAGAGCGACGGCAGCACCGAACTGCCCGGGCTCTACGTGGCCGGCGAGGTTGGCGGCGGTATCCACGGCCAGAACCGGCTGATGGGCAACTCGCTGCTCGATATCATGGTCTTTGGCCGCATCGCCGGTGAGAACGCGGCGAAGTTCGCCGCCGAGGCAGCCAGGGACGGCTCGCTGAATCTGGAGCACGTGGTGAAGTACAATAAGGAAATCGACGACTCGGGCATCGAGACAAACCGCGTGGCGCCGATGCTGCTTCCCGACTACACCCTGGCTCACACCAAGGAAAAGCAGCTCACCAGCAACTACGTGGGCACCATGAGATAACGCTCAACCACTGCTGAAATGACGAAGCCCGCCGGCCTCCCGGCGGGCTTTCTTTTTGAAAATGGGGCCAGCTGCCTGTCTTTCGCACGCTTCACTCCGGCAGCGGCAGCGAGGTCTCCTGCTTCTCGGTGCCCAGCACGAAGTAGGTCTCGAAGGTTCTGATGCCGTCGAGAGAGGTGAGACGCTGCAGGGCGAACTCCTGGTATTCGGGGATGTTTTTCACCCGCACCTTGAGCAGGTAATCGAAATCACCGGCGATGTGGTGGCATTCCAGCACTTCAGGGATGTCGTTGATCGCCTTGAGAAAACGGTGGATGGCGCTGATGCCGTGCCGGGCAAGCGATACCTGGACATAGGCCAGGGTACCCCGGTCCAGCACCTCCGGGTCCACCAGGGCCACATATTTCCTGATCACCCCGCGGTTCTCCAGGCGCCTGACCCGTTCCAGGGTTCTGGAAGGGGAGAGCCCCACAAGGCCAGCCAACTGGGCGTTGGTGATCCGCCCCTTTTCCTGGAGAATGGTGAGGATGTGGAGATCGATCTTGTCCAGCATGTTTTTCTCCATTTACCTGCTCCTCATCGAATAATATACTGTTATCTGGCCCCATCATCAAAGATCATTCTGCTTTTGGATGCAGGAGCTGAATCATGCAATGCCTGATCGACTGCCATACTGCTGAACCTGAACGGAACCAGTGGTGTGAACTGGAACAGGCGGTCTTCCCGCTGCCCGAAATGGCCGTTCCGGGCTTCGAGTCGCTGATTCAACCGGTGGACATCTTGCTGCGGCTGCGACGGCTGGCCGCTGGTCTAGGCCTCTGAGAAAATGTCAAAGTCCAACCAGCGTTACCAGGTCGGAGAAGGAGTGCACCAGGTGTCGGGCCCCGGCGTCACGCAGTTCCTGCTCCGACCCGTAGCCGTACAGCACACCGCAGGTGTTTGTTCCGGCGTTGACTCCGGTTTCAATGTCGTAGACCATGTCTCCCGCCATCAGTGTCCGTTCCGCGGGAATCCCGCTCTGGGCGCCGATTCGATGGATGCACCAGGGATCGGGTTTTTTCCGTTCCATGTCGTCCCCGCCGATCACCGAGATGAACAGCGGGCTCAGCTGGAATATCTCCAGCAATTTCAACAGGTAGCGGGAGGGCTTGTTGGAGGCCACGGCCAATTTCAGCCCCTGGCGGCGCAGGGCCGTCAGGCCATCGCTGACCCCGGGGTAGGGTCTGGAGGTCCGGTCAAAGCACTGCTCGTAGCGGGCACGGAACCGCTCGAGCATGGGCTGCTGCAGGTCGTTCCTGCCCGGGGGCAGACTGCCGGCCGCCAGGTATTCAACACCCCGACCGATGCAACCGGCGATCTCGGGGCCAGGACGCCGGGGCAATCCCAGGTCCTCCAGGGCCTGGTTTACACCGCTGACGATGTCTTCCCGGGTGTCCACCAGGGTGCCGTCAAAATCGAGGATCACCAGCTCAACGGGCTTAATGGTTTCTATCATCATCTCCTCTTTCATATCCACCTTAATCGATCGATTATTTCCCGGGAAAACCATTGCTGTCAATACGGTTATTGATGCACGGGGTGGGCTGTGCTATTCTTCACCTAAGGGTGGTGAGTAGACCGCGCCTGAGCCGCTGCACCCTTGATCGACCCGCTTTTTTCACCAGGCTTCCGGTGGGCGGGAAGAGAGGGTTCTATGTGGACAGGCGCTTTCCGGTTGAGGTGAGAGGAGCGAAGTTCCCGATGACCAAGAATTGGCAATGTTTCCATTTGTTTATGATCGTCATGCTGGTGTTGAGCCTGCCTTTCGGCTGCTGCAACGATTGCGACGAATCGCCCTCCGATCCTGGAGACGGTGAGGATGCGGCGCCGGACACCACCATCGACACGGGGCCCGAGGGAACGGTGACCAGCGGCGATGTGTCCTTCACGTGGAGCGGCACCGACCCGCAGGACGATGCGGGCGACCTGACCTTCTCCTGGATCCTCCAACCGATGGAAACCGAGTGGAGTGCCTATGACAACTCCACGATGGCCGATTACAGCGGTCTCGAGAACGGCACCTACACTTTCAAGGTCCGGGCCCGTAACACCGCCGGCGTTGTTGACCCCACACCCGCCGAACGGGTTTTCACCGTGAATACCGACAGTGGGGGTGAGGACGACACCACGCCTCCCGACACCCAGATCGTGGATGGTCCCGAGGGTACGGTGAACAGCGGCGACGTCTACTTCGAGTGGACCGGCACCGACGACACCGATCAGCCAGACAGCCTGGTCTTCTCCTGGCGGATGGACAGCGGAAGCTGGTCGACCTATGCCGGCGACACCTCCACCCCGCTCACCGGTCTTACCGACGGCAGCCACCTTTTCGAGGTTCGCGCCCGTGACACCGCGGGCAACGTCGATCCGTCCCCGGCTATCCGAAGTTTCGTGGTGGACACCTCCGGCCCCGGCGACACCAGTCCGCCTGTGGTGACGATCACCTCCGGACCCAGCGGGACAATCGACTATACCGATGTGGCCTTCACCTACAGCGGCACGGACAACGTCGATCCACCCTCGGCCCTCCAGTATCAGCACCGGATGGACTTCGGCAGCTGGTCGGCCTGGAGCGGCAACACCACGGCCAACTACAACGGCCTGGCGGACGGGCCGCACACATTCGAGGTGCGAGGCCGGGACACCTCGGGCAACATCAGTGTGCCCGTGGCCAGGTCCTTCACCGTCGACACCGGCGAGCCGCCGGATCTCGTCCCGCCGGAAACCATGATTACCTCCGGGCCCAGCGGGACCATCGATTACAGCGACGTGACGTTCACCTACGAAGGTGATGACAACGTCGATCCTCCATCGGCTCTTGTCTTCCAGTACCAGATGGACGGCGGCGCCTGGTCGGTCTGGGGCGGCAGTACCATGGCCAATTACACCGGCCTCGCTGACGGCGATCACCGCTTCCGGGTGCGGGCCCGTGACACCGCGGGCAACGTCGATCCCACACCTGACTTCCGGGATTTCACCGTGCAGACCGGTGTGACCGAGGGCGTGGTCATCGAGCCCGGCACTAAAAATGTTACCGGCGACCCGGGCGAATACGTGGTCGTCGATGTGGTGGTCACCAGCCACCTCAATGCCACCGCCGATTTCCGGTTCCATGCCACCAGCACTCCGGCCCATTGGGAAAACGCCTATTGTGTCCCCGGGCTCTGTGTCTCGTGGGATACGGTGGTCACCCGTTCCCTCGATCCCGGGGCGAACGCCTGTTCCATCGATTTCTCGATCCCACTTGGCGAACCCTCGGGAACGGTGAGTACGATTCACTGGTATGTTGAGCTGGTATCGGACCCGTCGGTGAGTGATGACAATGTCTACACCTGTACCGTGAATTAGGAGGATAACTCCTCTTGATGGAAATTCCGGTGTTTTGAGATAGCAACCATCGCCCGGCAGCCGATACAATAAAAGACTGCCGGGCTTTTCTTTTTCCGCCGCCTTCTGCACTGGACCGTCGCGGATGAACAGGATGACTTTATTCAAGCAGTGGCATCGGGCGAACTGTCGCACCGCAGTTCTCCTGCTACTTTGTATTTTGGTCGTCCCCGGTCATTCCGCCACTCTGCTGGCCGACTCGCCCGTCCTCCAGCCCGACCAGTTCCGCCTGCGGATTCACCAGCAAATCATGGAAGCCGCCGCCGATGAAGCGGCCCGGACCAATGGTCTCGACCTGGCGCCAAAGATCGTTTTGCAGTGGGAGAGAAAGGAACTGGGATACAAGCTGGGATACGAGCGCCGTATCGATTACGACCCCGCCGGCCGGCTTTCTCTGATCGAGTCCTGGCGCATTCCCCGGGACAAGCTGGCAGAATTCCTCGGCCAGTGGGGCAACGCCGAGCCGCCGGACTGGGAGCAACTCACCGGTGAGATTCCCGGCGGGTTCGTGGTGGCCTCGCGCAAGGGACAATCGCTGATGATCATTCGGGAAGGGGACAGGGCCGAAGCCCTCTGGGATCTGCCGCCCTATCCGCTGGAGACCCTGGGGCCGCTGGCGCCACTGCCGGAAACTGGTGAAAAGCAGGATTCCGGGGTGGAGCTGGGGCTGAAGAGGGCCGGCCGTGCGGTCCGGCAACTGGTGTCTGAAATCGTGATCGACGAACTCACCGACCTCCGGGGAGTGCCGATCACCGTCTCGATGAAGACCACCTTCAATTTCAATATCGGCGACCTGACGCCCCGGATCCGGCTGCAGCGGCGGTTGCGCATGGAGGAGGACGACACCTTCACCGTGGTGGATTCCTTCGAGGGAGAGCTGGGTCTGCTGCTGGGCTACCTGGGGGCGCGCTCCACAACCGGTGTCACCCTGGAAGCCAGGAGAAAAGTGGTGATATTCCGTGGCGGCTACACCAGTTGGTACCGGGCACTCTTCGCCAAGCCCTTTGATCCGCGGAAGCTGCCCTGGAGCGTGGAGAAGCTTCGAGAGCTTCCGCCGGGGGTGAGGGTGGTTTTTCCGGCGTCCACCGGGGCCTATCTAGGTGAAACACGGGTGGTGCGGGAGTTCACCAAGTATCTGCCGCTGAAAGAGACCTTCAATATGGGACTTCGCGGCACCTTTTTCCTTTCCATGGCCCGGGATTTTGATAACCAGCTTGAACTGCGGTTCGGCGGCCGGGTCGAGCGGGTGGCCTACATCCAGTTCCGCTCCCGTTTTGACGAACGCTTCTGGTATGACTGGCGGCGACTGCTGGGTTCCTTTCTCAAGCTGCGGGCCGACCACATTCGCGGGGCGCGGCTTTTCTACCAGAGGAAGATCGATCTCAACGACGACGCACAGGCCGCTGACACCATCACCGCCCTGAAGCAGGGGCTGCGGATTTCGGGGTACCGCCTCGGCGGGGCGGCGGTGGGGGACTTCTTCTTTTTCTTTCGCGAAGTCGACACCCGGGCCCTCGATGCGGTGATTACCAAGAAACTCCCCGATTTCCAGTGGGATCACCGCGTGGAAAGCCAGTATCTCTCCCACTACCTCTACGGCAAGGTGGACCTCAAGCTGGCCTCCATATCCCGATCCATGTCCTCGATGAACGACCGCTGGAAGTTGACAAGTCCTCTGACCGGCGAAAGCGTCAGCGGTATCAGTGGACGGCACACCTACGGGAAAAATGAGCGTTTTCTTGTCAACCGCGACCGGCATGACATCCAGGTGCACTATCTATCCAGCCGCGGACGAAACGAAGCCTATCCGCTCACCGACTTCATCGATGTCTATGTCCGGCGCAAGGAGACCCGGACCACCCGGCGGGAACTGCAGGCGATGTTCAAGCGCACCGGCCGCACCCTGGGCCGTGACATTCTCGAGGAATCCGGGTTCCCTGGTGTCTTGCCGGACCGAGACTCCTACCATCGCTTCGATTACCGCTGGCACCTGATTCTCCGCGACGATGCCCTGGACACCCTTGCGGAGAGGGTTCTTTCGGCAAGGGATGCCGCGCCGGGGTCGCTGACCAGGAAGCTCGCTACGCGGCACCCCTACCGCTTCTGGACCGTTCGCCGGGCCGAGGAAAAAGGAGAGAACCAGCGGCACAGTAAGCTGGCCGGAATGGTGATGTCTGCCATGCGCTGGAACGAACCCGTGCAGTTCCTGTTCGCCGATTTCCCCTCCGATTCGTATCTCTTCGACTGGTCCATCGCGGCGCGGGGCCTGCCCAACATCGGCGGATTCTGCGGGAAGACCTCGGTTCCCGAGGAGATGCGCTGGGCCTGAAAGGCCTGGGAGGAACTGGCCAATTTTGACGACCTGTTCGAGTCGCTCGACCTCTTCGAGTAGAGGGGGCAACCCCGTAAAACCCGCATTCCCCGCATAATTTCTGATTTCCAGGGTCAAATACTCACATTTCCCGCCCTCGTGCAACGGTTCGCCGACATTTGTTCAAGTAATTGCAAAACCACGACGATAAGAAATTCGGGTAGCATCGAAATAGTGTTGACATGGCCGACCTCTCGGGGGATTTCCAGTTCGGGCCCATACGAAGGTCTGGGTACGGAGTCCCTGGCTGCCGTAATGGCAGCAAAGGAAGCACCAAAGGAGAGGAATCGCCATGTTGCACAAACCATTCATTCTGTTCGTCATAATTGTATTCTGTCTTGCCGGGGCCGAACTACCGGGCGATACGCTATCTCCAGTTGGGGCTCAGCCTCCACCTGGGGAAGGAGACGAGCGGCTCCCCGAAATACAATTGACCATTGTTCAGAACGGATGGAACTGGACCGCCGGCAAAACCTCCGTTTCCAACCTCTCGGATGCTGAGAAGATGATGCTGCTCGGCGCCGTGGCCCCGCCCGAAGATCTCAGCCTTGGCGAGATTCACGTCGATCAGCCTCCGGTGCCATATCCGGTGGCCTTCGACTGGCGGAACATGGGCGGCACAACCGCGGTGAAGAACCAGTTGAGTTGCGGCAGCTGCTGGGCCTTCAATTCCACCGCGGCCTTCGAGTCAATCATCAAGATAAATACCGGGGTGGAGTGGGATCTTTCCGAGCAGCAGGTGGTTTCATGCAACACCGCCGGAGACGATTGCGACGGCGGATGGATGACCTCGGCCTACAACCTGTTCCTCGGCTACGGTGCGGTTGAGGAATCCTGCATGCCCTACACGGCCACCGACACGGCGCCCTGCACCCAGGACCAATGCGTGGTGGTGGACGTGGTGGATGGTTGGAGCGGTGTAAGCAACAACGTCAACAGTATCAAGGCTGCCGTGCAGATAGCGCCGGTTGCCGTGGCGATGTATGTCTGGAATGATTTCTACTCCTACGACAGCGGCTGTTACGAGCACGGCACCACTTCCAGCGTAAACCACGGCGTTTTGATCGTGGGCTGGGACGATGAGGTGTGTGACACCGGTGCCTGGATCATCAAGAACAGCTGGGGCACCGGCTGGGGCATCGACGGCTACTGCTACATAAAATACGGAACGGCCAACATCGGCTACGGCGGCTCATTGCTGCAATACAGCGGAACGCCAGAACCCCCTGACGCACCGGTGAACCCGGACCCGGTCAACGGGGCGGCTGACATCGCGCTCAGTACAGATATCTGCTGGGACGAGGCGGCACGGGCCACCTCGTACAATATCTATTTCGGTGTGGACGCCGACCCGACGCTGGTGGCCACGGAGGTGACCAATACCTGCTATGACGGGATGGGCGCTCTGGGATACACCACCACCTATTTCTGGAAGGTCGAGGCGGTGAACGACAGCGGCAGTGCCTCATCGGACGTCTGGAGCTTCACCACCGAATCGGACCCGGCGCCCCCGGAAATTCCAGTCAATCCGGATCCCGCTGACGGGGCTGAGAATATCTCGATGAGCACGGACATCTGCTGGGGCGCGGCCGCCCGGGCAAGCAGCTATTCCGTGTATTTCGGCGAGGCTGTCGACCCGCCACTGGTTGCTGAAAACATCACCGGTACATGCTTTGACGGTCTGGGCACCCTGGGCTTCGACACCACCTACCACTGGAAGGTGGTGGCGGTGAATGGGGCCGGCAGTGCCGCTTCAGACATCTGGAGTTTTACCACTGCGCCGGCACCGCCGCCACCCATTGCGGAGATGATCGTCACCGGTCCCGGCGAAGGTCAGCAGAATGCTCCGCTGGTCCGCGTCTTCGATACTGCTGACATCGCCCAGCCGCTAACCGAATTTCCGGCCTATGGCGCCAGCGGATACGGTGTCAACGTCGCCTGCGGTGACCTGGATAATGACGGCTTGGCCGAGATCATCACCGGGCCGGGGCCGGGAGCTATCTTCGGGCCCCAGGTGCGGGCGTTTGAATTTGACGGGACAGCGATGAGCCTCATCAATTTCATGGCCTACGGGACGATGAAATTCGGTGTCAATGTCAGCTGCGCGGATATCAACGGTGACGGATACGACGATATTATCACCGGGGCCGGACCGGGCGAAGTTTTTGGCCCCCACGTCCGGGCCTTCGATTGCAGCGGCGGCACTGCGGTGGCCGTCCCCGGGATCAGCTTCTTCGCCTATGGAACCCTCAAGTGGGGCGCCAACGTCACGGGTGGCGACATCGACGGTGACGGGTATGCCGAAATCGTCACCGGCGCCGGGCCGGGCTCGGTTTTCGGTCCCCACGTCCGGGCTTTCAACTACGACAATGCAACACTGGCGCCCATACCCCAGGTCAGCTTCTTCGCCTACGGGACCAATCGTTTTGGCGTGCGGGTGATCTGCGGCGACATCGACGGTGACGGGATCGATGAGATGGTAACCGCACCTGGGCCGGGGGATATCTTCGGCCCGCACATCAGGGCCTTCAACTACGACGGTTCGACTCTCAGCACCATCAATGCGGTGAGCTTTGTGGCCTACAACGAATACACCGAATACGGCGCCACGGTTGGCGCGGCCGATCTGGACGGCGACGGATTCGACGAGATCATTACCGGCCCGGGACCCGGCGCGGGTTTCGAATCACGGGTCAGGGCCTGGAACTTTGACGGGGGGAGTACGGTGGTTCCCATGGCGGGCATCGATTTCACCGCTTACGACCCCGTGCAGTTCGACCATGGCGTGAAAGTCGCCGGAGGGAGTCACTAGAGGTCCTGGTCGCGCCGGCCCAAGCTGTTGCGGGACGGTGTAGCACCAACAACAGCGGGAGCCTGGGTGGCGGCGGTTCAGGAGGAGTCCCGCCCCTCAGGTTCCCCATCACAGCACCCCGAGCTTCATGCGCCGGGGTGCTTTTTATCTGTACAGGCCGTGCTCCCGTTGACAGATCCTGACAAAGGAGATATTCATCAACATACTGATCAACGGGCGGCCCATGTCGCTGTGTTCCGGCGCCGCTGGAAATACCCGCCCGAAACCTGAAAAATCAACAAGCGACCGGACTTCATTTCCGTTCTCGTGAGGTGGCCTGATGATCTCGAATCGCAGTACGGTGTTTTCCGCACTTCTCTGCCTGATGCTGGCCACTTCCGTAGTCGGAGCTACCGAGTGGACGGTCTATCCCACCGGCCAGACCAACTGCACCGGATATACCGACTACGCCGCAAAGCATGACGGCGAAATCTGCATGTACGGCGGGGCCATCAGTGGTACGGTGCGCAAAGCCAACGGGTTCGCGAAGTTTGACATTGCTGCCATCCCGGATACCTCGACCGTTTCCGGGATCCAGTTTCACTATTACGCCAGCGCTGCCAACTGGCCGTACTGGAGCGTGACCCCGGTGAGCCTTGATCCGGTGGCCCTGGGCGCCACCCCGCAGCTGCTCTGGGACGACATCGAGGCGGAGAAGACCGTCGGCTTTTACAACTACCAGAACGAGGGCAGCGGCTACGCCGCCGGGTGGCACATGCTGACCCTTGGCGGGACGGCCTACGCCGATTTTACGAACAGTCTGGCCATCGACTGGTTCACCATCGGCGTGGCCAGCAGGGACAGCGGTGGGGCCTACTTTCAGTGTATCGACGGCCACAACGGTCCTAACGTGCCGTACCTTGTGGTGTTCGACACACCGCCTCCGCCTAACGACACCTGTGCCGGCGCTGTGGTGATTCCCGGGGCACCCGGAACCAGCAGTTTCAGCGGCGACACTGCCTTTGCCGTCAACGACTATGACTGCAGTACCGCCTGTGTGGGCGGCCTCTCCCACGGTGACGCCGATGTGGCCTACGCCGTCACCGTGCCCGCCGGCTGTGAGCTCTGCGTGACACTGAACCAGAGCGTGATGAACTGGAACGGCGCTGTGTACATGGTCACTGACTGTGCCGACGTCAACGGCAGCTGTGTCGCCGGGGCCAGCGGCTGGCTGGCCGGTGGCGCGGACGAAACGTTCTGTTACACCGCCCCGGCCAGCGAGACCTACTACATCATCGTCGACGGCCGCACTGGCGGCGGGGCCGGCCCCTATCAACTGGATGTTCAGGTCAGTTGCCTCGCCGGTCCTACGGATTTAAGCTGTATCGAAACCGGCGGCGGAATTGACCTGACCTGGACCAATAACGATATCTACGACGTAATCGAGATTTACGTCGACGGTATGCTGAATTCCGTGGTACCGGGTTCTGACACCGGGGTCACTGTCACACCGGAGGTTGGCTATCATTGCCTCTACGTTTGCGGCAGCAGCGACATGGGCTCTCAATGCAGCGACGATTGCTGTCTGGTATACGGGTATGACAACGTGGAGTTGCTCTGGGATTTCGAGGAGAACGACGGCGGCTTCATGGTTGAGGGCACAGGCGCCTGGGAGTGGGGCGTGGCCACCTACGGTCCCTGCTCCGGCTCTGCCGACGGCAAGGTCTGGGCCACCGATCTGGACGCCGACTATGTCAACAATGCCTGCTGGCTGCTGGACAGCGGCGTGATCGAGTTGGGCTTCGGCTGTTTCCTGGCCATTGATCACTGCTATGACACGGAAAACGGCTGGGACGGCGGTGTGGTCTGGTTCACCACCGACGACTACTGGTATTACACCTTCGGGCCTCTGGAGGGCACCGACGGTGTGATCACCGCCACCGCCGGGTGCGGCTGGGTCGCCGGCCACGATGGTTTCACCGGTTCATCCGGCGGCTGGGTAACCGATGTCTGGGATTTCACCGGTGAAATGTGGAACGATGAAGCCGTGAAATTCCGCTTTGCCTTTGGCGCGGACGGCTCGGTTGCCGATTACAGCGGCTGGATGATCGACAACATAACCGTCTATAACCGGGATCACTCCCATCCAATCGACTGCGATTACACTGTGACGCCGTGGGCCGGCACCGTTCCGTTCCAGACCATGCACCGCATCACCCTATTCAACTCACTTGTGGGAGGGCTGGCCTGGACCCGGCGCCACGCCGCACGGATCGCGGTGACCATCGGCAACGGCACCACCTACAACCCCTGGCGCACCGGGTTCACCAACATCGCGCCCGGCAGCTACTATGTCACCACATTCCCGTTGACCATGCCGGCGCTTGGCTCGGTGATCGGCACCAACAGTTTCAAGCTGATGACCCGGGACGTGACCCCGGCGCCGTACAACCAGCCGCCCAACCCGCCGGCGGGCAGCACCTGCACGAGGACCAACGTGGTGACCGCCAACGCCCCCTGAACCGGCGGCGGAGGGCGTGCAATTGACACCTTCCCGGGCCGGTGATACCGTTTTCCCCCACCCGGGGCTTGTATAGTAACCAGCCCCGGATCGATCTCTATCCGGCGGCGCCATGCCATCGGTTCGACCTATCCACCGGCACCTTGGAGGACAGCATGGACCTGAAGAAGATACAGACGGAATTGCAAGCGATGGGCGTGGACGGCTGGCTCTTTTGCGACTTCCACAACCGGGACATCCTGGCCTACCGCATCCTTGGCATGGACCCGGAGAAGTTCACCTCCCGCCGCTGGTTCTACCTCATCCCGGCCGAAGGCGAACCGGTGAAGCTGTCGCACAAGGTGGAGCCCACCAAGCTTGACCAACTGCCCGGGCGCCAGGAGTTCTACCTTTCCTGGCGTTCGCTGCACAGCCAGATCGGCGAACTGCTCTCCGGCCTGCAGACCGTGGCCATGCAGTATTCGCCGCTGAACAACATCCCCTACGTCTCCATGGTGGACGGCGGAATCCTCGAGCTGGTACGCAACACCGGCGTGGAGGTGGTCTCCTCGGCCGGGCTGGTGCAGACCTTCGAGGCGGTGCTGGACGAAGCCGGCTACCAGAGCCACCTGGAAGCGGCGGAACGGGTGGACCGCATCCGCGACGAGGCTTTCGCCCTGATCGCCAGCCGGATCACGGCCGGCGACGCGCCCACCGAGTACGAGATCCAGCAGTATATCGTCAAGCGCTTCGAGGAAGAGGGGATGACCTGCACCGGGGAATACCCCATCGTCGGGGTAAACGAGCACCCGGCCAACCCGCACTTCGAGCCCACGCCGGAGAACAGCCACACCATGAAAGCGGGGGACACCCTGCTCATCGACCTCTGGGCCAAGCTGGACCGGCCCGGTGCGGTGTTCTACGACATCACCTGGTGCGGCTTCATCGGCAGCGGCCCGGTGCCGGACAAGTACCGCGAGATCTTCAACACCGTCCGTGACGCACGGAAGGCCGCGGTGGCCTTCATCCGCGACCGCTTCGCCAGAAACGAACCGGTATGCGGCTGGGAGGTGGACGACGCATGCCGCAAGGTGGTGGACGACGCGGGGTACGGCGAGTTCTTCGTGCACCGCACCGGTCACTCCATCGGCGAGGAGGTCCACGGCAACGGTGTGCACATCGACAACCTGGAGACCAGGGACGAGCGTCAGCTGGTCTCGGGCATCTGCTTCTCCATCGAACCCGGCATCTACCTCGAGGGCGAGATGGCCGCCCGCTCGGAGATCAACGTCTTCATCACGCCATCGGGCGAGGTGACCGTGGCCGGCAGGGAGCAGGAGGAACTGCTCATTCTCGAGGTGTGAGGAAGCGGCGGTACCACCAGCGGTAGAGTGCCCAGCAGGTGAACCAGACCACGCCGAAGGACCAGAGCACATCGGAAGGGAAGTGCGCCCCCTGGGAGACCCGGCCGGCGCCGTTGACCAGGCCGTGGGCCAGCCCCAGCGCCAGACCGGACAAGGCCAGGGCCCGCTGACGGTCACGGAAGGCAAAATAGAGCGCCACGAATGAGAATCCGGCGGCGGCATGGCCGCTGGGGAAGCTGCGGCCCTTCTCGTCCTCCTGGGGCAGCGCCAGCACCGGCGTGAAGGGCCGTTGTCCGCCCCACAGCACGGTTTCCCTGGGCCGGGCCCGGTTGTAGTGCTTTTTCAGGACCGGGTTCACCAGTATGTGGCAGAGGGCCAGGCTGACCACCAGGTAGAGACCGGCCCGCTGCCAGGGGGCATGATTTTTCGAGCCGATGAACACCACGGTGAGCCAGAGCGCGGTTATGCCCAGCAGTATCGAGGAATAATCGCCATACTGCTGGAGAAAACGAACGGCCGGAACCGCGTTGCCCAGCCAGCTGCCGTCACCGGAAAAATAAAAGAGACCCGGCACCTGCTGATCCAGGGGACAGATCCAGAAGCAGAGGGTTCCCGCCGCAAGCAGCAGAACCGGCAGGAGATAGAGCCATCTGGAGGGGGATGGCTTCGTCATCGGGTGGTCTGATTTTTCCTGGATTGCCGGTGGCACGGCTTTTCCTTTCCTTGACCGTATGCTCAGTCAAATCTACAATAGTAATTGAAAGCGAACGGCGCAAGGCCTTAACGGGTCTTGCGCTTTTTACCTGAAACCGATAGAGGTGCCATAACGATGTGCAGAAGCAAGAGCAAGAAGAAACGGACGGCGATGCAGATTAAGCAGGCGCACAAGGCGAGAAAAAAACGGGCGAAGAACAAGGCCGCCTGACCCGCCCAACGGCGCGTCCCGGACGACGTATCACGGGAGGCAGGCCGATGAGTTGTGAACTTTCCCTCAGAAGGCAGCAATACCAGCCGCTGTGGGCGGTGCTTGTGGTGAGCCTCGCCCTGATGCTCTTCTCCGGATCCATGACCCTTGCGGGCAATGGCGCTGACGGCTCGCAGGGTGACCTCTACTGGGTCTTCTTCACCGACAGGGGCCCGGGGGCCGAAGCGGCCCTTGAGCAGCTGGAAGAGGCCTTCACTCCTCGACGCCTGGAGCGGCTGACGCTGCGGTCACCGCTCTATCGACAGACCGGCCGGATTTCAGACGAGCACGATCTTCCGGTGAACCAGGCCTATCTGGGGGCGGTGCAGTCCTGTGCCGCCGGGGATGTGCGCTATGCTTCCCGCTGGCTCAACGCGGCCAGTATCCTCCTCACCACGGAAGAAGCCCGCACGGTGAGCCTTTTGCCCATGGTGCGGCGCCTGGCACTGCTGCGGCCCATGAAAAGCATAGAGGCCGTGCCGGCTGAACCGGCCCCGCCGCCGACCGTTGCGGCAACGGCCTCGGCCGGTGAGGCATATGGCTTCGACTACGGCGCTTCCCTGACCCAGCTGATGATGCTGCGGGTGCCCGAGGCCCACGATATGGGCTACAGCGGCAGCGGTGTCATTGTCTGTTGCATGGACACCGGTTTCCGCACCGACCACCAGGCCCTGCAGAGCATGAACATCGTGGCCCAGCACGATTTCATCTTCGGTGACGGCAACACCCAGAACGAGGACGGCGACGACCCCGGTCAACACCGT
>JAQAZP010000351.1:0-4487 GCA_032127265.1 Acidobacteriota bacterium | reverse complement strand
GCCATCACTTATGATGCGGCCAGCGACGGGTAGTTCACCCTCTTCTCTTCCACAACCCACCCAAGGTACAAAAAAAGACCTCTTCACTGGGGGAGGAAGAGGCCATCTCTTAGCTAGCCAGAATTTTTAGCGATTGAAAAGAGGTGCTACCTTATTGAGCTTGAACATCAACAGATTTCAACATGAACTGGAGCGTGTGTTTTTACACCTCTTGAGGGTATGAAATCTAAAACCGCTCTTCGGGGATTGCGAAGTCCAGGCAAAAGTTTCATATACCCGAATGTTCTCAAGCCATCCTTAGGAAGCGAGAGTAACCCAGTTGCCGCAGAGGCCGGCATAACCGTAAGTCTGGGAAGTTCCACCAGGGCCAAAGCCGATACCCGCACTGTAGGGGCTCAGACTCGCACTGGCGCCCATACCGCTGCCGAGGTGACCGGTGAAGGTATCATAGGCACTCGACATGTGGTGCGAGCCAGCCGGAGGAGTGGCAGTCTTGCCACAAGCCAGGGCCGAAGTCTCAAAGCTCTTCTCGGTGAAAATAGTGGGCTTGGAATACTTCTTCAATCTGTTTCACCTCCTCCCTTTGTAGATTCTTCCTCTCGGGTAAAACCCAAGCGGTATTAATTGCCGAACAAACTAAACCCCGCAGTGATCGAACCATGAGTCTATCGGAAAACCACTGCGATTCGGCAAACTTTAAACAGCGATACTTCCTTTGTTCGCCGCGGGGCCGGCATGATCCGGAACACCGCACTGGCTGACCGCAAACAATTTTGACGTCGTCACTTGCGGGGTTTCCTGATCGATCAACGGATCAGGAGGACATCTGTATCCAGTTGCCGCACAGCCCGGCATAGTTGTAACTGCCGCTCGTGCCGCCGGGTCCGAAACCCACACCAATCGAGCCGCTCAGCGATTCGCTGGCAGGTCGACCGGGACCAATATGACCGGTGAAGGTGTCATAGGCGCTGGCAAAGTGGCGAGAACCGGGATCCCCGGAACTTGTCTTGCCACAGGCCAATGCGGAAGTCTCAAAGCTCTCCTGCGTCAGGATTACCGGCTTGCCGTATGGAAGTCTCATAATTACCTCCAGCGAACCGACCCATCGGCGAGAGTTTTAACCCCGACGCGGTCGGTACACTTCGGAACAATCAGGAACTGTAGGTGATCCAGTTGCCGCACATACCGCTGTAGACGTAGCTACCGCTGGTGCCGCCAGGACCAAAGCCGATGCCGGCGCTGCCGCTGACCGACTCGCTGCCGCCGAAACCACCGCCCATGTGGCCGGTGAAGGTGTCATAGGCGGAACCCATGTGCCAGGATCCCGGAGGGGGATCAGTGGTCTTGGCACAGGCCAGTGCGGAAGTCTCGAAACTCTTCTCCGTCGCGATCCTCGGCTTCTTGTAATCTTTCTTCATTACACAACCTCCTTTGATATAAAGAGTTTTGGTATTGTTTGCCATTACACCTGGAAGGCAATTGGCGCTCTTTATATCATAGGGTCCATGATGTGTCAAGTTCTTCCAAAGGACTTAGATACGGATACCGGACCCGCCTCTGGCGACTTGGGAATTGATCACCAATCCACATCTGTGCTGTCAATAGTGAACGTGATTTAACCCTTCGAGAAACCCTTGTTGCTTGTGCAACGGGATGTTAGTTACGCATATATTGTGCCAATCCGATGTTCAGAATCCGGAACCAGGTTTGCGGTAGCGTAATTCGTTACGGTTGAATGGAATACTGCAGTCAAGCTCCTTCCCGGGGACTTTGGGTGCTGGATGGTCCGTTGAGCCGCTTCACGGATTAAGGAATCGAATTGCCCACAGTCGGAAAACTATTACTCTTGGCGATGCGCTGACTGTTTGTGTGGTTTGTTGATTATAACGGCAGCCTGGAACCGAGCCAGGCTGGGTCCGGGCTGGTTGCGGGGTTACGGGGTGAAAAATGCGTGCCCGGGAGGATAGCCTCCCGCCGTTGTCTCAGTGCCGGATCAGCGCCCCGAGGACGAAGACAGGGCCGCAGAACAGGTAACGGATGACCGGCCGCACCTTGAGGTTCAACCCCGTGGGGAGACAGCCTGCCAGGGCGAGGAGGGGAGAGGCCGCGCGGCAGCTGAGACCGGAGGCGATGGCCATGATCCGGCTGAGGCTTCCGCGCTCCAGTGTGATGTCCCGCCCTCCGCGGCTGGTGGCGGAAACCCTGCCGATGAGTGTCTCAATGGCGTGTGGCGGATCGAAGTGGGGCAGCGTGTCTCCACTGGTCAACATCCGCCGTTCGCCTGTCGTCCCGCGGCGCCAGCCGAGGAACCGGTGGCCGATGTAGCGGCCGTCCGGGGTGGCGAAAAAGAGGATATCACCGGTTCGCGCATTTTCCGCGGCCAGCGGTTCGATCCTGATCATCTCCCCGTGACGAACCACCGGCATCATGCTTCCGCCGAAGGCGCGCAAGGTGAACGATCCGTGGGCGGCCAGCGCTTCGCGGATCATGCCGGGTGTGATCGTCCCTTTTCTGGAAGGGCCGGGTCTGCTCATCTCGAGGGCCGCCGGCTGGCCCGGGCTCCGCAGCCGATGGGCTGTGCAAAGCCGGGCTAGGTTTCGATGTCGCCGATATCGGAAGCCGGGCGATTCTCCTGGACCAGCCGGCGCATTTTCGACGTGCGGCAGGCAAAGGAGGAGGGCCCGAAGGCGTCGCCGTCTTCCAGCAGGGCCACGCCGGGGCAGCGAAAGCAGATCGGCAGCAGCGAGCACTCGCTGCACTTCTCCACGTCCGCCATGGTGGTCTGCCTGATCTTCTTCAGCACCGCGGAATTCGCCCAGATCTCGGCGAAACTGGTCTCGCGCAGGTTGCCGGCACTCATCTGGAACTGGATACAGGGGAACACGTTGCCGTAGGGATCGATGCTCAGAAAATTGGTCCCCGCCTTGCACATGTAGGTTTCCCTGGTCATCTGCGAACCTTCGCTGTATTCCCGTGTCCCGAAGGTGAGCAGCCCCTGGTTGAACTTCTTGTCACCGAGGATCTTGTGCAGGTCCTCGTCGCTGATCCGGTTCCCGCAGGGGCGTGATGAACCGTTGATCCCGGGTGTGATCAGCGGGTCGATGGTGTATTTGACATCCAGACGGTCACCGAGTGTCTTGATCAGGTCGAACTCGTCCACGTTGTCATTCATCAGCGTGCACTTGAGGTTGACCTTCAACCCCCGGGCCTTGAGCATGGTAATCGCGGCGATGGTCTTCTTGAACGATCCGGGGAGCTGGGTGATCCTGTCGTGGGTTTCCGCCGTGGCGCCGTAAACCGAGATGCCCATCTCCCACGGGGCCACGGCCTTGATCCGGTCGGCCATGGCCTCGTCGATCATGGTGGCGTTGGTCAGCAGGTTGATGGCGAAGTGCCGGCTCCTGGCGTGCGCGATGATCTCCCAGATGTCGCGGCGCAGGAAGATTTCCCCGCCGGTGATCGAGAGGTGCAGCGTACCCGCTTGGGCCAATTGGTCGAGAATGCCGCATATCTCGGCGGTGGTCAGCTCTTGCTGCACCTGCTCCCGTGAAGGGTGGTCGAGGTAACAGTGCAGACACTTTTCGTTGCAGCGGTGGGTCAGTTCGATGATCGCGCTGTACGGAATCAGCCCCTGGTGCGAGGTACTGCTGATCTTGCTCAGAACCGAGGGTCGAAACCCCGGTTCGGGGGGAGTCTTGTCGGGCATCTGCCTGGCCTCCCTGGGAAAGCTGCGGTGCGCGGCAGCATACTCGAGGCCCGGCCGCCGGATTGCCTCAATACCGCGGCCCGGGTCCAGATTGACCCGGGCGGTCCGTTTTCGATTCCGGCGGGCATCCCGGTGTGCAGGATCAGGAAAGGGAAACCAGGCTCTTTTCCTTCTGCATCAGCTCTTCGATGAATTCCACCACGTCCTTTTCCGCGGTGTCACGGTCCACCTCGAACTCCTCCACCACCTGGTCGATGATCTCGCTCACCGTTTTTTCTCCATCGCAGAGCTCCCAGATTCTGGTGCCCACTGCGTCCAGAGAGTGGACCGAACTGTCCTCCGCGGAAAGGAGAACCGCTTCGTCGCCGATGATGCGCCAGGCGACGTTCTCATCACGTGTCACTTTCTTATCCAGCATTTTCAATGCACCTCCATACAGACTCGTCCGGCTTGAAATGCAATTCAGCCGACGGGATCTGTGTCATAAAATCGGTGAACACGGACAGGAGCTCGTTGGTCAACTCGAGACCGCGGCCGAAGAACAGCACGTTTTGCAGAATCTGTTTCATCTTGATGCCCATGGGGAGTGTGTCGATCCGGTTTTCCCTCGCCTTGCGCAGGAAGTAGAGGTGGGAAACCGGTGCCTGCTCCCGGGCCGTCCCTTTTTGAAAGTCGCCCCAGAACGGGTTTCCGTGGACGACGTATTCTCCGTCTTTCTTGAACACGGCGGTCAATTCATCACTGAGCAGGGTGGTTTCGGGTGACAGACCGCTGATCGTGC
>JAQAZP010000350.1:0-5939 GCA_032127265.1 Acidobacteriota bacterium | reverse complement strand
TGAATTTCGGTGCAGCATGTGCAGTATAGGTGGGAGACGTTGAAGCGTGGACGTTAGTTTGCGTGGAGTCACCAGTGAGATACCACCCTTGTTGTTCTGAGGTTCTAACCCAGGACCGTGAATCCGGTCCGGGGACACTGTTAGGCGGGTAGTTTGACTGGGGCGGTCGCCTCCCAAATTGTAACGGAGGCGCCCGAAGGTTCCCTCAGGCTGTTTGGAAATCAGCCGGAGAGTGCAAAGGCATAAGCGAGCTTGACTGCGAGACCTACAAGTCGAGCAGGTGCGAAAGCAGGGCTTAGTGATCCGGCGGTTCCGCATGGAAGGGCCGTCGCTCAACGGATAAAAGGTACGCCGGGGATAACAGGCTTATCGCTTCCAAGAGTTCACATCGACGAAGCGGTTTGGCACCTCGATGTCGGCTCATCGCATCCTGGGGCTGAAGCAGGTCCCAAGGGTTCGGCTGTTCGCCGATTAAAGCGGTACGTGAGCTGGGTTTAGAACGTCGCGAGACAGTTCGGTCCCTATCTGCCGTGGGCGCAGGATATTTGAGGGAATCTGTCCCTAGTACGAGAGGACCGGGATGGACGAACCTCTGGTGCACCAGTTGTTCCGCCAGGAGCATCGCTGGGTAGCTATGTTCGGAAAGGATAAGCGCTGAAAGCATATAAGCGCGAAGCCCGCCCCAAGATTAGATATCCCTTCTTACTTCGGTAAGACAGTAGACCCCTCGTAGACTACGAGGTTGATAGGCCAGGTGTGGAAGCGTAGTAATACGTGTAGCTTACTGGTACTAATCGGTCGTGAGGCTTGACCACAAAATTTACTGGGGTTCGCCCCCGGCTTCGGGTTCGCCCGGAGTCGGGGTGCGGAACCCAAATAGACATTTTTTGGTCATCGAGATATACACTACAGACATCCAGCAGAGAGATATTCGTTGACAAGATATAGTTATCGGTATTCCCGGTGGCTATTGCGGAGGGGCCATACCCGTTCCCATTTCGAACACGGCCGTCAAGCCCTCCTGCGCCGATGGTACTGCATGGGCAACTGTGTGGGAGAGTAGGTCACTGCCGGGATAATAATTTAGAAAGCCCTCTTTCATCGCAAGGTGGAAGAGGGTTTTCGCTTGTACGGATGACGGACTACATCGTGTAGTAGAGCTCCGCGCCCGGGCCCAGGGGAAGGCCGAGCAGGATCCAGGCGATCAGCAGGATGGTCCAGGCGAAAAAGAAGGCCACCGAGTAGGGCAGCATGGTGGCAATGATGGTGCCGATACCGGCCTTGCTGTCATATTTCTGGACAAAGGCGATGATCAGGGCGAAAAAACTCATCATCGGCGAGATGAGGTTGGAGACGCTGTCGCCGATGCGATAGACCACTTGGGTCAGTTCCGGCGAATAGCCCAGCAGCATGAACATGGGAATGAAGATCGGCGCCATCAGCGCCCACTTGGCCGAGGCGCTGCCCATCAGCATGTTGATCAATGCCGAGAAGATGATGAACATGATCATCAGCGGGATCACTCCCAGGCCGGAGGCCTTGAGCAGGTCGGCGCCGCTGATGGCGAAGATAACGCCGAGGTTCGACCACTTGAAAAAGGCGACGAACTGGGCGGCGAAAAAGACCAGCACCAGGTAGAGGCCCAGGGTCTGCATCGATGTCGACATCCCGGCGACCACGTCCCCGTCGTTCTTGAACGTACCGGCGGCAAAGCCGTAGGCCAGACCCATCAGCCCGGCGACGATGAAGAGCAGGGCCACCACGCCCTTGATCAGTGGTGAGTTGAGCATGCCCCCGTCCTCTGCCCTGAGGAACCCGTCGTCCGGTACGATCCCGATCAGGATGACGGCCATCACGATCAAAGTGGTGACCAGGCAGTAGCCCAGCCCCTTCTTCTCCTTGTGGGACAGCTTGTCGATCTTCTCTTTCGGGACATTCCCCTTGTAGGGGCCCAGGCGCGGCACAACGATTTTTTCGGTGACCCAGGTGCCGGTGAGGGAGATGATCAGGGTCGAAACCACCATGAAATAGTAGTTGGCCGTGGGGTTCACCGTGTAAGCCGGATCGAGGATCCGCGCTGCCTCCTCGGACAGGCCGGCCAGCAATGGGTCGATGGTGCCGATGAACAGGTTGGCGCTGAATCCGCCTGAAACACCGGCAAAGGCGGCTGCCATGCCGGCCACCGGGTGGCGGTCCACGGAGAGGAAGATAATGCCGGCCAGCGGGATCAGCAAGACATAGCCGATGTCACTGGCCATGTTGGAGAGCACCCCGGAAAAAACGAGGATGAAGGTCAGCAGCTGCCGGGGGGCGGAAAGCACCAGCAGACGAATTCCGGCATTGATCAGCCCGCTGCTTTCGGCGATGCCGATGCCGAGGATGGCCACCATCACGATACCCAGCGGCGCGAAATCGGTGTAGTTGCGCACCAGGTTGAGCAGGATACGGTGCAGGCCGGCCACTGAAACCAGGTTTACCGGCTCGATGATCGAACCTGTGCCGGGGTGAATCGCCTGCCATTCAAAGTGGCTGGCCACGCCGGAAAGCAGGATGGTGGTCAAGGCGAAGATGGCGAAAAGCGTTGCCGGGTGGGGCAGAGCGTTGCCGATTTTTTCGACCCATTTCAGTATCCAGTTGAACAGTGCGGTGAACCTGCGGGTGCTCTTCTTCAAATCGCCTCCTGGTTCGTGAACTATTCAATTCAAGGCGGCGGCTCTGCCGCCCGAAGCGTAACACCTATGATAACACTCTGCCACACGGGCAGGTATACTGCAACGCACCGGGCCGTCCCGTCGGTGGATTTCCTCCCGTTACCCTGCATAAGGAGATTGTCATCGAGTAGAATGGTGGACCAACACATACTGCGAAAGGCGGAGATCGATGCACGGCGTCCTGTTGGAACTGGTGGTGGTGATGGCGGGGGCGGTGGTGGCGGCCCTGCTGCTGCGGAAGCTGCGGCTGCCGCCGGTGGTGGGGTTCATCCTGGTCGGCATCCTGGTCGGTCCGGGCGGGCTGCGGCTGATCACCAACCGTCATACCATCGAGGTGGTGGCCGAGGTGGGAGTGATGCTGCTGCTGTTCACCGTGGGCCTCAAGATCAAGCTGGGCGATCTCTGGCGGATGAAGGGCACGGTGTTCGGCTCGGGCACCTTGCAGGTGGTGGCCACCGGGGCCGCAGCTGCCGGCGTGGCCCTGGCCCTCGGCCGGCCGCCGGTCGAGGCCGTGGTCTGGGGGATGGTGGTTTCCCTCTCCTCCACCGCTCTGGTGATGTTCCTGCTGGAAGGATCGGGTCAGACGTCCAGCCCCCTCGGGCAGGGGATGATCGGCGTACTGCTCCTGCAGGACCTGGCCGTGATCCCGATGATGCTGGCCCTGCCGCTGCTGGCCGGCCAGCAGGGTGATGCCGGCGCGGTGGCCTGGTTTTTACTGCGGGCACTGGGGGTTATCGCTCTGACCGTCGTCGGCGCCCGGGTGGTCTTCCCGGCTCTGGCCGCCCGGGTGGTGGCCGCGGGCAGCCGGGAGCTGTTCACCCTGACCACGGTGCTGGTGGCGGTGGGAACGGCCCTGGTCTTTGGCCAGTTCGGCCTCTCCATGGCGCTGGGTGCGTTCCTGGCCGGAATGGTGGTCTCGGAATCGGAGTTCGTCAGCCGGATGGTGGACGACGTCACCCCGCTGCGCGACGTGTTCAACAGCGTCTTCTTCGTCTCGCTGGGGATGCTGGTGGATCCCGGGGTCTGGGCCTCCCGGCCGCTGGTGACGCTGGGCCTGCTGGCGGCGGTGGTGGTCGGCAAGGCGCTGCTGGCGTCCCTGGCTGTCTGGCCGGTGGTTCGCGACCCGCGGCTCGCCGCCGCGGTGGGGATCGGCCTGGGGCAGATCGGGGAGTTTTCGGTGGTGGTGTCGGCCGAGGCCATCCGGCTCGGAATACCGGACCAGGCTAATCAGGAATTGTTTCTGGCCATCGCCGTGCCGACCATGATCCTCACCCCCGGGCTCACCGCCATTTCCCGGCGGATCGCTGACTGCTGCCGTTCGGGGGCCGCCGGTGTGAATCTCGACGATCACCTGGTGATCATCGGCTACGGCGTCAACGGCCGTAACGTCCACAAGGCCCTGCGACTGCTTGAGGTGCCCCACGTGGTGGTGGATCTCAACCCGCACACTGTCCGCGAACTGGAAGAGAGCGGAGAACCTGCGGTGTATGGTGATGCCGGACAGGAGGCTGTGCTGCGAGCAGCCGGTGTTCACCGGGCGCGCGGCGTCATTGTCGCCATCCCGGACGCCTCGGCCACCCGGGAGGTCGTGGCGGCGTCGCGACGCCTGGCCCCCAAGGTCACGATCATCGCCCGCACCCGCTATGTGCGCGAAGTGAAGCCGCTGGAATCGCTTGGCGCGGACCAGGTGATCCCCGAGGAGTTCGAGACCTCCCTCGAACTGGTGGGCCGTGTGATGGAGATCTACGGTGCGCCTTCGGCAGTGATCCTCGAGGAGAAGATGATGCTGCGGCAGCAGCATTACGGTGTCCTGCGCTCTGGTGACCATGCCTCGGAACTGCACGAACTGCTGCCCCTGGGTGAACGGTTGCGGCTGGTGGAAGTGGAGGTGGCCGCCGGCAGTTCCGCTGCCGGCCGCACCTTGCGAGAGCTCGACCTGCGGGGCAAGACCGGCGCAACCGTGCTCGCCGTGCACGGTGATGACCGTGTGCGCACCAATCCTTCCCCGGACACCGCACTGGTGGCCGGTCACCGGCTGGTGGCCCTGGCCGATGCGGAGAGCGAGTCCCGGCTGCGGAGTGTGATGGGCGATTCCTGAACCCATTCCCGTCGCCCGGATCCTGACATCGACGTGGTAAGATAAAACCCGCCGTGGGTGCCCGCTGCCGCGAGCATCCCCGCACCCACCCCTGTCGTCTCTCAATCGAGGAGGAACCAACGATGAGATTCCGGTTGTTCGCCCTCATCATGTCGCTGCTGTTGTCTGTCGTTATTGTCCAGGCGGATGACGCCTTCAAGCTCTCCGACCCGAATGGTGATCCGGGGATTCGTCGGGTCTGGGCCCAACCCGGCCAAACCGCGGACCAGATACTTCCGGCGGCGGCCGGCGGCCGCGAAGTGACATCATCGGAGATCGACCCCGGACCGGCGCCGGAAGGCGACTACATGGGGGCCGTGACCTTCACCCCGGATGGTACGCGGGTGCTGGTGACCAACTCGATCACACAAAACCTCACCGTCTTCGACTGGAGCACCATGGCCGCCCTGGCCAACGTGGATGTCGGAGTCTACCCCGGCGGCGTGGCGGCGACCAACGACTATGCGGTGGTGGCCTGCGCCTTTGACGACACGGTACAGATCATCGACCTCTCCGATTACAGCACGGCGGCGGTATTCGACACCGCCGAGCAGCCCTGGGTGGTGCGGATCAGCCCCGACGGCAGCCGGGCCTACGTGGCCTGCGACATCGACGACGTCTGCGAGGTGATCGACCTCGATTCCCTGACCCGCCTGCAGTCGATTCCCGACTTTCCCATCTCGCTGCTCTCCTGGTCTTTCGGGTCGGAGACCGGCCGGACCAGCGTGCAGTTCACCGGGTTCGAGGTCACCCCGGACGGCAACCACCTGCTGGCCTTTGACCGGGACGACAGCCTCTTCTTCATCAATACCGCCACCGGGGCGAAGGACCACACGGTGACCGGAGTGGGCAACGCGGCGGCCATCGGGCTCTCCGGTGACGGGCTGAAGGCGGTGCTGGTGGAATACGCCACCCCCACGGTGGCCTGGCGGGTGAGTCTGGCGACCCATGCCGTGGATGCCGCCGTAACGGTCACCGGCTACTCGCTTTCCACCACCGCTGTGGGTGTTGACTACACCGGGGCCAAGACCTATCTCGGGGTCAGCGACAACAGCAGCGCCTTTGTCCGTTTCGGCACCGGCGACTTTTCC
>JAQAZP010000349.1:0-8439 GCA_032127265.1 Acidobacteriota bacterium | reverse complement strand
GCCCCGGCAGTGCAGCTGCTGGCCCTGGGTTACGCGGCCAATCTCGACGTCACCCGCATCCCCCTGGTGCTGGTGGACCAGGACCGCTCGGCCGAGAGCCGCCAGCTGGCCCGGGATTTCACCGGGTCGGGCTATTTCGAGCTTGTGGGATCCGAGGAGAGCACCGATGCGCTGGAACCATGGCTGGAGGGCGACCGCGCGCAGATCGGCCTGGTCATCGGCCGGGGGTTCGGCGAAGACGTGACCGCCGGCCGGCGGCCCGTGGTGCAAGTTATCGTCGACGGCAGCGAGACCACCTCGGCCTCCCTGGGCATGGCCTATGCCTCGCAGATCGTGGCCCGGCGCAGCGGCGAGCTGCTGGCGGCGCGGCTGGCCGAAGTCCGGCGCCGGGCCGCCGTTTCGGGCCGCGCGCTACAGGCGGCCGGCCAGGCCGAAGCGGTGCCCCGGGTGTGGTATAACCCGGATCTGCGCAGCCGCTGGTTCTACGTGCCGGCGGTGCTGGCCATGGTGCTGATGCTGATCACCATGATCCTCTCCTCCATGGGCGTGGTGCGCGAGAAGGAGATCGGCACCATGGAGCAGCTGATCGTCACCCCGCTCAAGGGGTGGCAGATCATCGCCGGGAAGCTGCTGCCCTTCGGCATCATCGGTCTGGTGGACCTCTTCCTGGTTATTGCCATCGCGGTGGGCTGGTTCCGGGTGCCGCTGCGCGGTTCGCTGCTGCTGCTCGTCGGGCTGACCCTGCTCTTCGTGCTCAACACGCTAAGCCTCGGGCTGCTGGTCTCTACCCTGGTGCGCACCCAGCAGCAGGCGATGATGGCCTCCTCGTTCCTGGTGATGATGCCGATGATCTACCTCTCCGGCCTGCTCTTCCCCATCGACAGCATGCCGCCGCTGCTGCAGCTGGTGAGCCGCCTGATCCCCCTGCGCTACTACGCGGTCATTCTGCGCGGTATTTTCCTCAAGGGCGCCGGGATCGAGGCCCTCTGGCCCCAGGCTGCGGCGCTGGCCGGGTTCGGCGCTTTGTTTCTCACCCTGGCCGCGGCCCGGTTCAGCAAGCGCCTCGATTAACCCTGGAGAACCGCTTGCTCCCGGCGGGGATAGTTGTATAATTCGCCCTCGTTCCGGCAAACCTTGCCCGGCAGAACAATCAGTGCCGGCGGCACAATGAGGTGCAGGAGATGAACAAGAAGCAGCAGGCTCTCGAATACCATTCCCGCGGCAGGCACGGGAAGATCCAGGTCACGCCCACCAAGCCCTGCATGACCCAGCGCGACCTTTCCCTGGCCTACAGCCCCGGCGTGGCCGTGCCCTGCCTGGAAATCGAGAAAAACCCTGAGGACGCTTACCTTTACACAGCCAAGGGCAACCTGGTGGCGGTGATCTCCAACGGCACGGCGGTGCTCGGGCTGGGCAACATCGGCCCCCTGGCCAGCAAGCCGGTGATGGAGGGCAAGGGCGTCCTTTTCAAGCGTTTCGCCGACATCGACGTTTTCGACATCGAACTTGACACCCTCGATCCGCAGGAGATCATCCGCACCTGCCAGCTGCTCGAGCCGACTTTCGGCGGGATCAACCTCGAGGACATCAAGGCCCCCGACTGCTTCCTCATCGAAGAGACGCTGAAGAAGACGATGAACATCCCCGTCTTCCACGACGACCAGCACGGCACGGCGATCATCTCCGGCGCGGCGCTGGTCAACGCCGCCGAGCTGGTGGGCAAGAAGCTCCCCGAGATGCGGGTGGTCTGCAACGGCGCCGGCGCGGCCGGCATCGCCTGCGCCAACTTCTACGTCTCCCTCGGCGTACGCCTGGAAAACGTCATGATGTGCGACACCAAGGGGGTGATCCACGCCGGCCGCGAGGACCTCGACCCCGGGCACCCGAAATACAACAAGTACAAGGCCCATTTCGCCGTGGAGACGGAGCGCCGCACCCTGGCCGAGGCCATGGAGGGAGCCGACGTCTTCTGCGGCGTCTCGGTGGCCGACGTGGTGAGCAAGGAGATGGTCCAGTCCATGGCCGCCGACCCCATCGTCTTCGCCATGGCCAACCCCGACCCGGAGATCACCTACCCCGACGCGGTGGCCGCCCGGCCCGACGTGATCATGGCCACCGGACGCAGCGACTTTCCCAACCAGGTGAACAACGTCCTCGGCTTCCCCTTCATCTTCCGCGGCGCCCTCGACGTCCGTTCGCGGGCGATCAACGAGGAGATGAAAGTGGCCGCGGCCCGCGCCCTGGCCAAACTGGCCAAGGAGGACGTGCCGGACGAGGTCTGCCGGGCCTACGGCGTGGAGCAGCTGCGTTTCGGCCGGGAGTACCTGATCCCCAAGCCCTTTGACCCGCGGGTGCTGATCTGGGAGACCGTGGCCGTGGCCCGCGCCGCCTGCGAGACCGGCGTGGCCCAGAAACCGATCGAGGACTGGGACGCCTACCGCAACGCCCTGGAGAGCCGCCTCGGTCCCGGGCACCGCTTCATGCGCCAGCTGATCGGCAAGGCCCGTTCGATGAAGACCAAGAAACGCATCGTCTTTTCCGAGGGGGACGACCCGAAGATCCTTCGTGCCGTGCACCAGATCGTCGAGGAAGGGATCGCCAAGCCGGTGCTGCTGGGCAATGAGAAGGAGATCCGCGCCCGGATCGAAGAGCTGGGCCTGGAGCTGCTGCTGGGCGACGTGGAGATCGTCGATCCCCTGACCTTCCCCAAACGCGAGGAATACGTGGAGGCCTTCTTCCGCAACCGCCAGCGCAAGGGGCTGATCCGCAGCGAGGCGGCCAGGCTGATGGCCAACCGCCGCTATTTCGCGCCGATGATGGTGCTGGCCGGCGACGCCGACGCCATGGTGGGCGGGATGACCGGCCACTACCCGGAGACCATCCGGCCCGCCCTGCAGGTGGTCAAGGAGCCGATGGGGGTCCACCTGGTCAGCGGCAGCTACGTGATGATTTTCGAGAACCGGCTGCTGCTCTTCTCCGACACCACGGTGAACATCGAGCCCGACGCCGAGCAGCTGGCCGAGCTGGCCGAGATCGCGGCCGAGGTGGCGCGCAGCCTCGACATCGAGCCCCGGGTGGCCCTGCTCTCTTTCTCCAACTTCGGCTCGGCGCCCCACCCGGCCTCGAACAAGGTGCGCAAGGCCAGGGAGATCCTCGCCAAACGGTGCCCCGACCTGCTGGCCGACGGCGAGATGCAGGTGGACACCGCCATCGACAGCGCCGTCGCCTCGGACTTCTTCCCCTTCTCCCGGATCAAGGGGGACGCCACGGTGCTGCTCTTCCCCGACCTGGCCAGCGGCAACATCGCCTACAAGCTGCTGCGCAAGCTTGGCGGGGCGCACACCGTGGGCCCGATCCTTGCCGGGATGAAGCTGCCGATCCACGTATTGCAGAAGGGCTGCGAGGTGGAGGAAGTGGTGAGCATCGCCGCCCTGGCCGCCATCGACGCCGCGGGGCACCCGCGCAAAACGAAAAAATAGCAGGTGACGCCCTGGTCAGGCGCTGTTGCCTTGGAGCTCCGGCCGAGAGCCCGAGGACCTTGCTGCATAGTGGCCCCTGACCTCGGATTTACCCCCCTGTCCCGGTCGATCCTTACAAATTACAGATTGACTTGATTGGCCGATATCTCCTATCGTTTTAGTGGTGAACGTGCTTCGAACAGGGATTCCTCATCCTTGCCCCGATATTCCCGGATAAAGGAAAGATGCAGATGCGTAAGGTCAAGTGCGTAATAGCGGCCGTATTGGTCGCCGCATTCTGCGCCATTGCCGTGCCGCCGGCCGTGGCCCAAGGTCGCTCGACCCCCCGGGACTGGTCGAAGTGGGACAGCGTTCAGCGTCTGATCGGGAAGGCGGTGATCGAATCCGGCGGGGGCATCGACCGCTCCGAGGTCAATGACGAAGAGCACAACAAATTCCACGACCTGGTGACCATCGTATTCGAACTGGAACGGGTGCGGCCCAATGGGGTGTGGGCCGGGTCCACCCACTGGGAGGCGGTGCGGGTCCACGTGGAGGGCCAGAGTTCGTCGTCGAGAAGCTCCGAAAGCAACACCAGCAGGCAGCACTATTCCGCGAGCGGCAGCTATTCTCAGAATCTGAAGTATCTGGGCGATTTTGATGTGGGATTGATCCATGAGACCGGCGAGTGGCAGGCCACTACGCCGGCGAAGGCGGAACCGTACGAGATGCAGGTGACCGGCAGTTACTGGACCGCTGAATCGGACACTACCGAGCGTTACTCGGAAACAGAACTCAGCACCTCGATGCCCGCTTATGTATTCGATGGGCAGGCGGACCGTGACATCGGCGTCCTGCAGGCCTCGGGCCACATCGAGTTCCACGAGGAGGACGGCAGCGGCGGGCATTGGACAACCGCCCGGATCACGATCCAGCCGGACTGGAATGACGTCGAAGTCATCGTGATTATCGACGGCTATGAACGGTGGCGGCCGCTGGCGTCGCTTACGATGGCCGGCGGGGAAGGGAATCATCTCCTGGCCCAGGCCGTGCTCCGGCCGAAAGACGTATCAGCCGAAGCTGCGCTTCCCGAAGTCGAGAGTTTTCACTTCGAATTGCTCGAGACCTCCCAGGTTCCCGGCGCTGCCATGAACTGGCCGCTGGATTCCACAGACGATTCTCCCGATCTGATGCTGCGCGTCGAAACCTCGAGCCCGGGAGTTCTCAAGAACAAATCTCAGCAGCTTGACGTGCCAAACCCGGCCAGGAATGCGCGCGGCTGGCCGGCCGCAACGGCACGCATCGGCTCCTTCGATTTCGGCGGGAGGACCATACTGCGCGTGACCGCCGAGCTGGCGGACGGACGCACTATTGTCGGCAGGCTCGAGGGTCAGGAGGACACCCCCTATCCCGGAATCCTGATCCCGAAGAGGCGCCCCGGGAGATGGATCGCCGAGGCGTGGCTCGCCGACAACGGCGTCGCGAAGCTCCCCGACGATGACGACGCCGAGTCCGAGCCCGAGGGTGACGGACATGACGGTGACGGCCTGACGCTCTACGAAGAGTATCGCGGATTCGTCGTTGGCTGGATGAAGGGTGGACGGGCGGAAGGCGATCCGAAGCGCAAGGATCTGTTCATCCTGAATCTCACCCGCTCCAGGGGCGCCGACGGCAGCGCCGGCATCGACCTCTTCGAAAAGGCCACCGGCCTGCGGGTCATTCAAAGCCGTGACAAGAGAGAGATGGACGAAGAAAAACGGGTCATCAACATGAACCACGGCGCGGCAAAAAAGGGCGCGGAAAACGAGGGCGCGGCGCCGCACCGGGTGGACCAGCACGGCGTGGTCCTGAAAACGCTGGACTTTGATCAAATGAACCATCATGGGGCCATGACATTTGAGGTGAAAGGTCGTGATGCCAGTTATGCGTTGAAACCGGCAACCACCAGGGTTGTCGGGATCCCCGCGCGCAATGACAAGGAATCGCTGTTCAACAAGCCCTTCAATCTGCCGGCTGATGATTTTGCCACGATGCTCGATCGAGTGATCGTTCACGAGCTGCTTCACTCCGTTGGCGTGGGGGAACACGGGTCAAATGATCACAACGCGGAATTTCTCTATGTCCCCGCCTCCTACAAGGGCAACAATCGAGGAGAACCCGTTTTCTGGATGAAGTCCGGTCAGGATTGGAGCCAATATATCGATGTTCTCGAGGAAGCCACGGGCGAAAGTCTGGCAAAAAGGATGAGCCCGCTTCTCGATTATCAACTCGATCTGTTATGTGATGAATTTGCGGACACTCTCGAAGTGCCTCCCGGCACGAAATTCGCTGACCTCGACGAGGAACTCCAAAAAATCGTGATACAGCTGCCGCCCATCTTTAATTTGTATGTTGGAGTCGAGCATGGGGAGCACTCGGGAAACGAACAGTGCCCGATGCGCTATGCGTTCGCTGACCTTTACAAAGCACAGAAGGGTTTCGTGCCGCGGGAGATTTACTACGTCGTCCCGCTCGGCACCGAAGATGTTGGCGTGACGGTCTGCGACTCGCCTGTGGGCACAGGGGTCAATGACGCCGGGCATCACAAACCGCAATCGCGTTACGGCGATGCCGAGGTCGATGCGTCGGGCCACTTCGGCAACTGTGCCGCGCAAATCTGCGTCAACGACGGTGCTCCCCCCCGGAAGAGGGGGTGTGCAAAATGAGGGCGGGAATGGGCCAACGAAGCCAGGTTTGGATGAGCACGTTTGCGGCATGCCTCACGATCATTCTCGGGGTTGCCGCCGGCGGAGCCGCATCGGGTCGGGCAGAGGTCGAATCTCGACTCGAACTGGGGGTCTTCCTGCGCGGTGATGCTGATGGCCGTGTCGAACAGGACGAACCGCTGCGGGTGGACATCCGGCTCCAGATGGCTGACGACGCCGGACCCGGTGCGGTGGTACTCGCCCCTGTCTCGGGAACCTGGGTCGACGCCATTGTCGTGCAGCTCATCGACACGCAGGGGCGGCCCACGGGAGTGCGGGCACAAACGTTCGGCCGTCCGGAGAGTGCCGCGACCACATTGAGTCCCGGGAGGATTGCCGGCGGCCTGTGGCGCTTTGCCCCGGAATCGACCCAGGCGTTGAGGCCGGGAGTTTACGCGTTGCGCGCCCGGCTGGCGGTCAGTGCGGCCGCACCCGGCAGCGGCGGCTGGACGGGGGAAGTCCTCTCGCCGGACATCCCCGTCGAAATCGTCGTGCCCTCCAGCGAACCCGGGAGCCGCGCCCAGCGGGCGCTTTCACTGGCCCGGGACGCGATTCTCGACGACCGACTCGAGGAAGCGGCGAATCTGCTCGATGCGTTGCTTTCCGAACAACGGGACAACATGGAGGCCTGGACCGTGCGCGCCGTGGTCAGCGAACGCGCCGGCAATATTTTTGGCGCCCTGCAGAGCGTCAATGAAGCCCATCGGCTCTACGAGGCCCTCGGCGCCGGCGAACCGTATATCGAACTCATAACGATGAACAAGAGGCTCATTGCCGCGCTGGCTGCGCCCGATGCGGTCGAGAAAGTTGCGGCCCCGCTTCCCAACTGGACCCGGCCTCCGCGGGAGCTGCTCTCTCCGCCGGCCGATGCATTTGCGCCGGCTGCGGAGGCGGACAAGGCCGGCACTCCCCCCGCCGGACAGCCATCGGAGCAGAAACCCGATCCTGCCCCTGTTGCTGCGGCCGTGCCGTTACTGGAAAAAGCCGCACCTCCGGTGTCTGCGGCAGCCACGGCGCCGGCCGTGGCGTCGGCGACCATCGTCCCCTGCGCGGAGATCGACGAGGCGGGCATTCTCGCCGACCCTCGGGGCCAGTGGGCCAGCTCGGCCGGCGCCAGCAGCGAGTACGCCAACGACCGCTACAGCGCGGCCCGGGCCACCGGGGCGCCGGACGTGGCGTCGTATTCCGACAATCCCAACGCCTGGTGCCACAGCGGCGCCGGCAGCACATCCGAGTGGCTCTACCTCGGGTTTGCGCGGCCGGTCCGCGCCACCGAACTGCGCGTGCGCCAGAGCTTCACCCCGGGCGCCATCGCCAGGGTCGAGCTGTTCGCCACTGACGGGAGTTCCCGGGTACTCTGGGAGGGGACGGACCCGAACAGCTACCCGCCGGGGCGGATCAGCTGGTTCGTGCTGCGTTTCCCGGCCGCGACCCTCCCGGTCCAGCGGGTCAGGCTGACCCTGAACCTAGCGGCCGCCACGGGCTGGAAGCAGATCGACGCCGTGCAGCTGGCGGGCGACTCCCCATAGCCATCCGCAGATAATAGTTGACTAATATCATCCATATTTCATAATGGTTCCAGGGGCGGTTCCTGCTCCGGGGAGTGTGAGATGAAGGATGGTGACAGCGACCTGCGAACCAACGGCCGGCCGAAACCGCACCTGGTGATCCTGGGCGGCGGGTTCGGCGGGGCGTATTGCGCCCAGGCACTGGACAAGGCGGTGCGGCGGGGCGAGGTGGACGTGACGGTCATCGACCGTCACAACTACTTCATCTTTTACCCCCTGCTGGTTGAGGCGGGCACCAGCAGCCTGCACCCCCGGCACACCGTGGTTTCCATCCGGGATTTCACCGGCCACAACACCTTTCGCATGGCCGAGATCGAGGGGGTGGACACCGGGTCGCAGACCGTCTCCTACCGCATGTCCGGATCGGATGATGTCAACCAGCTGCATTACGACCAGCTGGTGATCTCCCTGGGCAGCGTCACCAGGCTGCCGCCCATCGAGGGTCTCAAGGAGCACGGGTTCGAACTGAAGAGCCTGGTGGAGGCGGTGGCCCTCATGGACCACGCCATCCAGGTCCTGGAGCGGGCCGACGCCGCCGGTTCAGAGGAAAAACAGCGGCAGCTGCTCCACTTCGTGGTGGTGGGGGGCAGTTTCACCGGTGTGGAGGTGGCCGGCGAGTTTAGCCAGTTCCTGGCCGAAGCGTGCGAGCATTACCCCGGCCTCGACCCC
>JAQAZP010000348.1:0-9648 GCA_032127265.1 Acidobacteriota bacterium | reverse complement strand
GCTCGGCTCACGGCAAGCCGAGCGCCAAATTTGAACTCATCGTCGTAGGCCGTGAAGTTCACATCTGGGGCTTCCGCTATTCCCCAAGTATCATCACCGAGATCGATACAGTTGAATGCTCTTACGTGAGCACCGAACATTTCTCCCGGCCCGGGGCCGGTGACGATCTCATCGATCCCGTCACCATCAATGTCACCACAGGAAACGTTGACTCCCCACCGACTAGTACCGTAGGCCAGGAAACTGACTCCTTGGATGGCCGCGGCTGTTGCGCCGTCAACGTTCCAGCCGCGGACGTGAGGCCCGAACACATCACCCGGCCCGGCGCCGGTAACGATCTCGTCGTAACCGTCACCGTCGATGTCTCCGCAAGTCACATTGACCCCGAACCTGTTTGTGCCGTAAGCCAGGAAACTGACCTCTGGCATGGCCGCGGCTGTTGCGCCGTCCACGTTCCAACCGCGAACGTGTGGCCCGAACACATCACCCGGCCCGGCGCCGGTAACGATCTCGTCGTAGCCGTCGCCGTCCAGGTCACCCGCGGCCACGTTGACCCCCCAGCGATTGGTGCTGTAGGCCATGTAGCTGACCCCCGAAATCGATGATACCGGCGGGGAGCCGTCGTAGTTCCAGCCACGGACGTGGGGGCCGAACACGGCCCCGGGTCCGGCACCGGTGATAATCTCGTCGAAATCGTCGCCGTCAATGTTACCAACAGCCACATTGACGCCCCACCGGAGAGTGCCATAAGCCAGGAAACTGACGCCATCTATCTGACACCCTTCAAAATCGAACCCTCTGACGTGAGGGCCGTAGATCTCACCCGGTCCGGCCCCGGTAATGATCTCCGGTTGCTCGTCACCGGTGATGTCGCCGGAGCAGACGTTGACCCCGTACCCGTCCGCACCGTATGCACTGAATTCATGCACCAGTCCCGGTGGATCCAGGGACGGATCGAAGATACGCACCAGTGGCGGATTATCCGGACCGGGTCCAGGGCCGGTGATGATCAAGTCCGGTGGCCCGGTAAAGCTGACTACCGGATGCTGATTCATTAGAATGCCATTGACATGGGCACTCACTGTCGCCTGGATGACCTGCGTCGGGGCAAGCAGCTGCTGGGTATATGTAAAATCACCCATGTATTCGACCTGGCCCAGGAGCGTGCCGGCCGTAGTGAATAATGTCACCGCTTGTCCTTGTCCTAACGGAACGCCATGTTCGGTCATCGGTATGACGGTGATCAGCGAGTAACTGATACCATCAGCCGGGACTTGATCCGGTACGGCGGTCACCGTTGTCACGAAGGGATCGACCGGCAGGGTTCCGGCAACCACCTCGAGTGGGGCGCTGTCGCTGAAACGGCAGATGATGGTCCCATGTTCGTCAAGGGCCACAACCCGGATCTGGTAAAGGCCAGGTCCTTGGAAATTGCCGGCATCCATGGTGGAACTGCCGGAAGATACCCCTAGGAGCCTCGCGAAACAGCGATGCTCGGGATCCCACTCGGTGCCGTTGGGATTTGCAAAGGATTCGTTGACCCGGCTCACTTCAAGCCCGGCTCCCGAGACACCGCCGAACCCGCTCACATCCCAGGAGAAATTGAAAACGGGCTGGGCGAGCCCCACGACCGCCGGCACATCGGGGGGATCGGGTTTGCCGCTCCAGGGAAGTGCCTCGCAGACGGCTAATGGGCTGGAAAGAGTGCTCCAGAGGCCGGATGTGTCACGGGCCCTCAGTGCGAATTCGTAAGTGGTACCGACAAAAAGGTCGGTCATGGTGTATGAAGTCACTTCAGCACCGATATTGAAGCTTTGGAAGTCTTCGCCCTGAGCACGATAATAAAACCGATAGTAATCGAGGTCTTTGGCGCTGGAGGGAGACCAGTCCACCCGGATGGTCGCTGCCGGGGCCGCGACCTCCATCAGCAGGGGGAATATCAATGCAAGCAAACAAACCCGCCCAAAGAACCGCAAAACGGTGACCCGCATTTCTGTTTCGACCTCCACTTCAACTGCATGGGCGTACACTTCACCGTTGGCTAATAATAGCAATGGCCGTGCCAGATGTCAAAAAATAGACAGCAAACATGATGATATTTTTTAATTCATTGATATAATTAAACTTACAAATTGCACCAATCCCTGAACGCACTGGTGAAGAGACCGTTTCGAGCCTGGAAATCGTCAAAACCATGACATGGCTTACGATATCGAAAAAATGAGACCAAAATTGTAATCAGCCCTCGAAAAACCCTGCCAACAAGGACGATAAAAATGATAGATGTCTCCGGTTTCAGGGTCCGGATTCGTCAACCGTTTGACAACCAGACGTGACCGGGGATGGACTTTATGCGAATGAGGCATGTTTTTCAGTTACTTAGGGGGATACTTAGGTGGATTTCAACTGAAAAATGACGTATAGTATATCAAGTGCAGAATCCGGGGGATTCCTGGAGGAGGCCACAGCCCGAACCGATCGTTCCCCGCCGCGACCGGAGTTGATCCGCCGGTCAACTCGTACCCGCTTCCGGATAGAGGAGTATCCAGATGACCGTTGTCCGCCTGTCCCTGCTCGCCGTCCTCCTGGTTTCCCTGTGCCCCGCCGCATCGTTTGCCGGGGTCAGCGCCCAGGGCCTGATCACCGCTGAAGAAGGACCGCTGGCGATCAAGTCCCCGCTCGGCGGGTACACGATGGTGATGACGCCGGGAGAGGCCGGGCACTGCCTGATGGAGTCGAGTCTCGAAATCCGTGAAGAGGGGCAGGCGAGCCGCTTTATCCCCGGTGTGCGCGGCAATTGCTTTTTCATCTCCGACCTGCAGCGGATCATCGCCATCGAATCACCGGACACCAATACGGTACCCTGCCGTCTGGAGCTGCTCGACTTCCACGGCCGGCGTCTGCTGGTCCAGGAAATCCCGTCCCTCTCGGACCCCTCGCTCTCCTCCGACGGAGCGAGCCTGGTCTACCGCAGCAACAACGGGATACATCTCCTCAATCTGCAATCATTCGAGGTACGGACGTTCCCCAACCTCGCCATCTTCTGCGCCGGCCCGCAAGGCCGGCTGGCCGGCGCCCCGGACGGGGGGGCCGCGCAAGTGATCATCCACACCGGTCAATCCGTGCAGCACACGGTGAAGGTCGGATCGCGACCGGTGAAGATGGCCTGGCGGCCGGACGGCTCCGTGCTGTTCGTGCTCACCGCCGAAGCACTCTACCGTCTCCCCCGGGGCGCTGACACGCCGTTGGTGATCTTCAACGCCCCGCCCGGTGCCGAGTTGCGCGACCTGCGCATGAAAGGGAAAACACTCCTGCTCGGTCTTCGGCGCCATACTGAAGACGGTGTCTCGGGCGAACAGCTCACCCTTGACCCGCGGGGCCGGGTGGCGGACCGGATCCAGGGCCCGGAACTGAAGCTGGCGTCGGAGGTCACCACCGACCGGCTGAACCGGGGTATCCCGTGGCCGCTGCTTCCCAACAGCCAGCACGAGATCGGCAACACTTACGGCGAATACCAGTATTATGGCGGTGCCCCGTACATGCACCCCGGTGTCGACGTGATGGGCACTCCGGGACAGGCGGTCCATGCGGTCCACTCCGGCGAGGTCAAAGCCGTGCTCACCACCAGCGGGGTATGGCACTGGCGAGTGGCCGTGGGCAACATCAGCGGCAGCGGGATCAGCGAGGGATATCTCTACGCCCACCTTGACCAGTCCTCCATCGCGGTCAACATCGGCGACACGGTGGCCGCGGGTCAGTATCTCGGTGACCTGGTTGAGTGGCCAAGCTACAACTTCACCCACATCCACTTCGCCCGCATCGAGGACTCGGGAAGCCAGTGGTATGGAGACTGGCGCTGCACCGGCAACCCGCACCTCGAACTGGACAATCTTGGTGAACTCATGGCTCCGGTGTTCGAACCGGCCCAGGGCGGCAACCTCTTCGCCTTTTGCGACAACGAGACCAGCAGCTACCAGGACCCGGAGGCGCTCACCGGACAGGTGGACATCGTCGTCCACGTGGGCGACCGCATCGCCTCCACCTGGGTCTGCTCCGTGCAGTCGATCACCTACAGCATCTACCCCGAGGGTAATCCGAAGGCGGCGGTGATCATCGACAAGCTGGCAGTGGATTTCGACATGGACCTGGACACCTACCAGAGCGGCCCGGTGGACCCGTTCCTCGTCGACCTGCTCTACAAACAGGACGCGGTCTGCCAGACCTACGGCGACTACGACTATCGCGAGTTCTTTCACATCATCAGCAACAGCGACGGCGATCAGGTCTACGAGGAATCCGACCTGCTGGAGGCCTGGGACACCACTGCGGTCTGGGACGGGAATTACGTGGTGGAGGTCACCACCACCGATGCGTCGGGGAACAGCACCACGCAGTCGATGGTGGTGACCACGGTCAACGGCAACATCCCCACCGACACGGTGGGGGCATCATTGACCTGCCTTCCGGGCTCGGGCACGGTGCCCTTTGCTACCGCCATGACCGCCACCCTGCAGAACCTCTACGAGGCACAGAGCCGGACCCTGGCCGGCCGTGTGGAGGTTGACCTGGCCAGTGGCCAGCATTTCGGCAGCTGGCGGGCCGGGTTCACCAATGTGGCGCCCGAGTCCAGCTATACCACAAGCTGGGTTCAGAGCATCCCGGCCCTCGGGTCGTTGATCGGGGTCAATACCTTCACCCTGATGGCCGAAGACGTGACCCCCGCACCGTACAACCAGCCGCCCTACACGCCGGCCGGTGACACGGACCAGTCGGCTTGCACGGTGACCGCGGCAGCACCCTGAGACCCGGCCGCGGCGGCCCCCTTTCCCCCGGCGGGAAGCATGGGGACCGACACTTGCACGATGACCGCGGAAACGTCATAATCACCCGCCGCTCGAATTACCGCATGGAAGCTGGGAAAGACCGTATGTCCGCCGTTGGCCCTTCAAAACCGCATAGTCCCCGGCACCGGCGCCTTTGCCGTTGGCTGGTTCTGGTTCTCGTCTGGATCCTCGTCCCCCTGTTCGCCGCCGAGGCGGTCCTCCGGGTCCGGCACAATCTGCGGGAGAAACCCGAGGACTACGGGTTGACCATGAGATCGGAGAACCGGCAGCGGCGATACCAGTACCGGCCGGGCTTCTCCGGCATCAGCCACGGCAATCACCACGTGCGGATCAACAGCCTGGGCTTCAGGGGACGGGAGTATCCGGAGCAGAAAGGGGAAACCACCAGGCGGATCCTGATCCTTGGAGACTCGGTGGCCTTCGGCCTCTATCGCAAGGAGGAGCACATCTTCCCCAGCATGCTGGAAAAATACCTCAACCGGATCGATGACCCGTGGAACTACGAGGTGCTCAACAGTGCGGTGAGCGGCTACAATGCGGAAAACCAGCTGGGCACCCTGCGGCAGTTGGGCCCGCTGGTCAACCCCGACCTGGTGATCCTCCAGACCTGCATCAACGACATCGCCCCGTCCAACTACGTTTCGGCGATTGGAGGCGGCTCGTACTTCAACTACCGCGGGGACTACCTGCCGGAAGACGGGGTGGTGAGGAGGGTCGGCGAATTCCTCGAGGAGCGCTCGGTGCTGGCGGCCGAGATGACGGTCAACCTCGACCGCTATCTGAAGGAAAAGGGCAAGCGGGAAGACTACTTCCACTATTACCAGTGGTTCTATCGCGAAATGTTTCTCGGTGAGTTCGAGAACGCCAAGGTGGAGCACGCCTGGGAGGATGTGCTGGAAACCACCGCCAGAATGCATCGAGAAGCCACCCGGCAGGGCGCCAACTTTCTCTGCCTGATCTTCCTGCCCCGTCACCTGATGAAGTTCGAGGAACCACCCGGGGGGTATACCTCACGCCTGGTGGAACTGGCCGAAGAGAACGATTATCCATATATCGTAATGAAAGATGAATTCCTCGACGGCTGGAACGGCCAGAAAATCTACGGTGACCGGGTACACCTCAACGGCTGGGGCCACGAACTCACCGCCAAAATCATTCGCGACCACCTGGTGGAAAACCCCGAGCTGTTCGAATCGTCCTGACCCATGCGGCCTCCGCGGTTTGTCTTGTCCGCTGCCCGCCGGTACAATACCCGGATCACAGCCGGTACAGCCAGGTTCACATGCGCCGGCGGAAGAACCGGAAATGAGCCCCGAAACGGCATCACACAACCCGACCCTGCCGGTGGAGGCACTGCGCAGCGAGTTCAACCGGATGTTCGGCCTCGGCCACCTGGTGATATCCGCCCCCACCGGAAGCGGCAAGTCCACCATGGTGCCCGCCTGGTGTCTGGAGGAACTGGGACGCCGGGCCCGGGTGCTGGTCGTGGAGCCCCGGCGCGTGGCCTGCCGGGCGCTGGCCCGCTATGTCAGCAGGGACTTCGATGGCGAACCGGGCGGCACGGTGGGCTACCGGGTGCAGCACGATGACTGCTCCGGCCCCGGGACCCGGATCCTCTTCGCCACCCCCGGCGTGGCCCTGCGGCTGCTCCAAAGAGAAGGTTACCGCCAGTGGCCGACGGTGATCCTCGACGAGTTCCACGAGCGGGGGCTGGAGACCGACCTCCTGCTGGCCATCTGCCGCCACGAAGCGGTGGAGCGCATCCTGGTGATGTCGGCCACCCTGGAGAAGAAACGGCTGGTGGAGTATCTCGGCGCCCGGCTGCTGGAAGCCTCGGGCCGGCTTCACCCGGTGGACCTGGCATACGAGTCAGAGAGCGATCTCCCTTCGCCGGCCGGCCTGGAGGATCGGGTGTCCCGGGCGGTGGCAACGTTCGAGACCTCGGGGGAAGGCGACCTGCTGGTCTTTCTGCCGGGCAAAGCCGAGATCAATGCTTGTCTGAGCCGACTCTCCGCGGTGAAGGGCCTCGAAATACTGCCGCTGCACGGCGGCCTGCCGGCGGCCGAACAGGACCGGGTGTTCAAGACCGGACAGGGCCGGCGGGTCATCCTCTCCACCAACGTGGCCGAGACATCGGTGACCATCCCCGGGGTGGTGGGAGTGATCGACAGCGGCCTGGCCCGCCAGACCTTTTATCGTGACGGACGTACGGTGCTCGGCCTGCGGATGATCTCCCGCGCCTCGGCCGAACAGCGCCGCGGACGTGCCGGGCGCCTCCGCCCCGGCCGCTGTTACCGGCTCTGGGGTCGCCAGGCCGTGCTGCAGGCCGATACCACGCCGGAGATCCTGCGTCAGGACCTGTCCCAGGCGGTGCTCACCGCCGCGGCCGCCGGCTACCGGCTGGAGCGCCTGCCGATGCTCGACGCCCCGCGGGCTTTTGCCGTGGAGCAGGCCGCCCACCGGCTGGCCGCCGTCGGCGCCCTGGACAGCAAGGGGATCACCGGACTGGGCCGGGCCATGTTCCAGCTGCCCCTGGACGTCTCCTTCTCCCGGGTATTGCTGGAGGCTCGCCGGCCGGAGTACCAGCCCCACGTACTCCAGGCGCTGGTGGATCTCACCGCGGTGCTCAACATCGACAGACCGCTTCTGGCCCGACCGCCCTCCGGACAGGACGGAGAAGAGGTGCTGGAGGAACGCCGCAAGCTGGGCCAGGCCGGCTGCGACGCATCGATGCTCGTCCGTGCGTTCCGTTCCGGCCAACTGCAACGCTACGCGCTCAACCCGGCGGTGCTGGCCGAGGCCCGCAAGGTAGCCGGCCAGGTACGCGGCCTGCTGGGTATCGAAGCGGTTGACGAAGCGCAGAAAAAGAAAGTGGACAGCCGGTCCATGGCCCTGGCCTGGATGCGCGCGGTCCCCGGGTCGGCATTCGTGCCCCGGGCCCGGCGGGAAGCCTGGGCCAGCGACGCCGGGGAGGAGGTTGTGCTCTCCCGTGACTCGGTGCTGCGCTCCGTCGTTCCAGCGCTGGTGGCCGCCGCCCGCCGCACGGTGGTGGGCCGCGGCGGCCGCAAGACCACGTTTACCACCTGCGCGCTGCCCGCCGACCACGGCTTGCTGATCGAGGCCGGTCTGGGTGAGGACCGCGCGGGCCGGGTGTTCATGGAACAGGGCAAGGTGATGGCCGAGGTGGGGCGGCGCTATGCCGACGCCCTGCTGGACCGCCGTGAGGAACAGCCCACGGGCCGGGCGGCACGGGAGGCGGTGGCCCAGCTGATCCTGCGCAACCGCCTGGTCAAGGGCGCGGCCAAACAGCTGCAGGAGGAGATCGACCGGCACAACCTCAGGTGCCGGCTGGAGCCAGCCGGGGGACGGGAACCGGTGGAGGCCGAGCCCTGGCTGGTGACCCGCCTGGGCGAGCTGGGCCTGGAGCACGGAGCGGACGCGGCGATCCTCTCCCCCGATGACCTGGTCTTTCCCGGCATGCCCGCCGGAGAGCAGGAAGAGTTCGACCGGCAGTTCCCCCGGCGGCTCAACCTGGGCAACCTGAAGTGCCGTGTGGAATACGAACCGGCGGGCCGGGTGGTGACCCTGGTCAAGGAATCCGGACTGTCTTCCCAACCGCCCGACCCGCGCTACCTGCCTCCCTGGCCCGGCTGGAAGATCCGCTTCCGCGACCGGCAGCGGGTGGTGCCGGTTCGGGGTTAGGGCGTGTGAAGGAGAACCGGTTGATGCGAACGGCGGAGAACAGCGGAAGGGGTGGGATCGTTGCCGTGCTGCTGCTCTACCTGGCCCTCGCCCTGGCCTTTGTATTTTCCGTCCCGATCTGGGAGGCGCCCGACGAACCGGCCCACTTTCTCCGGATCAGGGCCGAAGCCCGTCGTCTGGGCCTGGTGAACGGCAGCGAACAGAACTGGTGGCCCTTTCCCCCGGGAGGAGAGCCGCCGCCTCTCGATCATCCGGGCCTGGCCCTCCAGCGCCGGGAAGGCTTCTGGAAGAAGGGGACCGTGGTCTCCGGGTACGAGCGGCACCAACCGCCCGGGTACTACTTGCTGGCCGCCCCGATCCTTGCCCTGGCCGGGGGAGACGCGGAGCCGCCCTTCTTCTTCAACCACCAGTATGAGACACAGCAGGGTCAGGTCTTCCTCCACGGAGCCGACCGTGACCCACCCTTCGCACGTGCCCGTCGGGCGATACTGCTGCTGCGCCTCCTCTCGACACTCTTCGGCGCCGTCACCGTGGTGCTGATCTGGCGCACCGCGGGGTTCCTGGTCACCGGTGCCGGCTGCGGTCCGCTGGCCCTGGCCGCCGCAGCACTGACCGCGTTCCTGCCCCAGTTCATCTTTGTCACCTCGGTGATCAACAACGATGCCCTGGCCCTGGCGCTCTCCGCTCTCTTTTTCCATGTCCTGCTCCGCCCGTCAGGCACCCGGCGGCTCACCCCGTCGCGGATCGTTCTCCTGGTCCTGATCTTTACCGCCGCGCTGCTCACCGAGCTGTCCCTGGTCTTCCTGCTCCCCGCGGCCCTGGCCTGGTTTGCCGCGGCCGGCACGGAACGCAAGCGGTTACGGACCACCGCCGCCATGGCGTTTGCCGTCCTCCTGCCGGCGCTGCTCCTGCTGGCCGGTCCCGGACGTCACGCCGCCGGCAGCGCCCAGTGGGACCCCCTGCGCCAGTTGGACCGGATGAGCAGCGTGGGCCATGGCCTGCTGCAGTGGGAATCGCTCCGCGAGACCATGCGGCTCTTCTTCACCTCCGCCTGGGGGGTATTTGGCTGGATGTCGGTTTTTCCGCCGTTGCTGCTCACCGC
>JAQAZP010000347.1:0-33730 GCA_032127265.1 Acidobacteriota bacterium | reverse complement strand
TGTGTCGATGTAACGCGTGTAGAGGTCCAGGCCATAAAGCTCGTTCCGACCGTCGATGAAGATCTTGTGCTCCGGGTAGAGCCGGTGGATCAGGTAGCCGCCGAAACCGAGTTCGTTATACAGCGGCCCCTGAAGATCCTGTTCGATAATCATATCGGCGGCGGCCACCGGGTAGCTGTCGTCATTCACACCGATGCCGAATTTGGTGGAACCCACCGTCTTGATGAAAAATGTGTCCGAGGCAGCCAACCAGAGCCCGAAACAGAGAAAGGCCGCCACCAGAATCGCCACCGCGGGCCGCCATCGGCCGATCCGCGCACCGATGCGGCGCAGCGGGGACTCCCCCGGCAACGAGGAGGCCCACTGGCGGAAGTTGATCACGGTGAGCGGAGCGGCCACCAGGGCAAAGATGGCGATGTTCCGGCGGGCGGAAAGCCCGAGGAACAGGAAAAGCCCGAAGAGCAGCACCCGGGTCAGGTCCCAGCGCTTGAACGTCAGCAGGAAGGAGAACAGCGATACGGCCAGTAGAGCCACCAGAGCCTTGGTCGCCGGACTCCACGGCACGAAACGCAGGGAAAACGGGCGGTCGAACTCGGCAATGGACAGGCGGAAGATGTTCTGATCACCCTGGATCATCTGGAACTGTTCCAGCGGGAAGAGGGCGCCGTGGATCCCCGAGGGGTTGAGCAGACAGACCAGCAGGCAGATGACGCCCGCCCCGAGCAGCATGATGAAGGCCCGGTCCTTGAGCGGGTTCCGGGCGTCCCAGTTGTATGGCAGATGTATCCGCCAGCGGATCAGTTCACCGGCCAGATAACAACCGATCAGCACCAGGCCCACCGCAAAAAGCCCCTGGACGTTGACCCAGACCAACTGGAGCAGGACCAGCCAGGCGAGCAGGGAGATCCGCGGTTTGCGGCGGTAGGCCTCGAGAATCAGAATAAAGCCGGCGATGAAGAGATAGGAGGCGGTCTCGGGACGTACGATGAACCGCTCGGCCACGGCGAGCACCGCCAGCCCGAAGACGAAAGGCGCCAGGAGCGGTGAGCGGCGGCCCTCGGCCAGACGGTAGACCAGCCAGAACGCGGTGCAGATCAGGGCCGCCTTGAACAGGATCAGCAGGTTGATGCCCCCCGCCTTGTAGAGCAGCGCCAGCAGGATCTGGTACAGCCAGTGCCCCTCGATCCAGCGGTGCCCCTCGCCCTGGGCGGTGAAGGAGAAGGGATCGGGGCCGGAGAGCGGGCCGCCGCCGAGGAAATACTTGCCGGCCTCGAGGTGCCACCAGATGTCGAAGCTGACGACCTTGCTCACTGTGAAGCTGAGGAACAGCAGCACCAGCAGTCCGAGGAGCAACCAACGCCATGCCTGCCCGCCGGAAACAGGCCAGACCGGCTTGTGAATTTCGGCATCTTCCACGGGTTCCGCAATCTGTTGTTCTTCCATCTTCGCCTTGTCTCCTGCCGTTGACGCTGCCACCCTGTGAAAGGGGGTCGAACGAAATCAGATGGTTGGTGTGATGTCTCGAGTGTGCCGGCTGGTCCCCGTAACCGCTCAGGGCGCACGCACTTGTCATTCTACCGATTCACCGGGATCCTGGCAACCGCCGCTGGCGCTCAGGGCCCCGGCACGGGCTGGAGGGAAGGCGGCCGGGCGATCCAGCCGTAGACGGTCATCTCCCTGGTGGCCGGACTGCCGCAGGTGAGATTGTTCTCGATGGGCACCCGCAGCAGTTCCTGGTGCAGGTCGGACCGGCGGGCGATTCCCGGGTACCAGTCATCGAAGATCACCATGTAATCTGGTCGATCCCGTCGGAAGTACTCCAGTACCGCGCCTTCGCGATCCCTGGTTTTGCTCAGCCGGTCCAGCATTCCGGGGGTGACCAGGCCAACCATGTCAATCACCCGGCGATTGCTGAAGAACCCTATGGCCCCGATGTCGTTGGTGGCCACCACCGCGTCGGGCGGGGTTTCCCGGGCCAGCCAGCGGCCGATCCTGACCTGGGTCTGCTCGATATTGCGCACATTCCAGGCATATTCGGTGGCCACCTGCCAGTCCTCCACCAGACTCACCGAAACAGCCAAGACCAGTACCAGCAGACCCTTGAGAGCCGCTGCGGACCCGATACGCCGCCGCAAGCACCAGATGACGGAAGCAGCGAGCAGCGCGATCACGACAAAGACGGCCACGTGCCGGGGTTCAGCCTGGCCGAGAAACGGCAGATACCACTGGCTGCCGGCCTGGGGCCACTGGTGCCCCATGCCAAAGACAGTTCGCTTCAACAGGTAAAAGAGGCCCAGGCCCATTCCGGCGCCGAGGGCGATGCCCAGCAGGGAACCCACTGTGGCATCAGGGAAACCGGAGGCATCATCCGGCCGGTCCCGGCCGGCAAAAGCCCGCTGGACGGCAAATACCCCCAGAATCAGGAACAGCGGTGTGATCACCGCCAGGTAGCGGCCAAACTGCTGGAAATTGGCCGCTTCGCCGGTGAGCAGTGCCCGAAGGAAAGGCAGAAGAAGAAGCGCGATCCACAACGGCCGCGCCACCTCAGCCTTGTCACCTCGGGCAAAGAGGAAGGGCAGGAAGAAAAACAGGATCAGATTGTCGGGGAGCAACATGTACTTGACCACCGGCCAGAAGGTCTGGAACGGCGTGAGGAACAGCCCGACCAGGGATCCGCCGCCGGCGATCCGGTCAAAGAAGGAGAGGCCGAGCGTTTTGGCAGCGAAGGTGCTGGGCAGAATCGACTGACCACCGGTGAGCCAGTAGTTGAAGAGGAACAGCGGACCGGCCGCGGCGGCAAACCCGGCGCACAGGAACAGGAAGGCCGGCAGAATTCTGCCGGTTGTGCGCCTGGCCGGAAATCCCCGCAGCAGGAGATCGATCCCCGGACCGCCGGCCAGTACCAGCGCTTCCGGCCGCGCCCACCCGGACAGGCCAAAGAGAAGACCGGCAATCGCACACCAGGCCGGACGTCCGCCGTCCCGCCAGTGGAGATAGGCGGAAAAACCCGCCAGTGAGAGCAGAATTGCCGGCATCAGCTCCATGCCTGACAGGGCGGCCCACTGCATCCGCGGGGTGACCACCAGCAGGGTGGCCGCGCCAACCGCGCCGGCGGAGTTTGCACCCAACTGACGGGCAACCCTTCCGGTCATCAAGGCCGACGCGAACAGCAAAAGCAGCCCCAGCACCTTCACCGGCCCCGGCGATGGGCCGAAGAGGGACAGGTGCAGGCCAAGCAGGGCTGTCCAGAGCGGCCCGGTACTCCCGGCCACCGGTTCGCCAGGGTTGAAACAGAAACCCAGCCCGTCTGAAAAATTCCTGGCGAATTTGAGATGGATCCAGGCGTCGTCCAGCGGGAAGCCCAGGTGGCCGGCCACGGAGAGTTCTCGAAGGATGAACAGGCACGCCACCAGCAGCAGGGCGGCCGGTACGATCAACCAGATTCCGATGTTCAGCCGTTTAAGCATGTCGCCCGTTGTCGGTCGCCGGAAGCGGATGGTGCTTCGGAAGGGTGTAATTATAGCACAGGGGCATGGTGCGACGAGGTAAAATATTACGAAAACGGCTATAAACTATTAATCAAATAATCCAAAAGTTATATCAAAGAAAGTGGAAATAAAGTGCCATTTTTTGCCGATAACCAATCAAATTGGCTTTCCGAGAATCAAAATCAAATCACTTATCTTATTCATAATATACAGCATATAACCACAGATGACGTATGCCCCCCCCTGAGCGAACTAGCGGGCCCGGGCTTGACAATTTGTTCATATTTTCCACTTTTTATCTAAAGTATTTGGACCATAATCCGATGAGAGAAATGTGTTGGATGGATAGCAGGAGAAACTCTCAACGGCGGGATCAGCAAAGGAGGTGGTGAAAAGATCAGTAGACGACTATTGATCCTGGACCAGATAGCGAGAAATGGAACAGGCAGTACCAGTTTTCAGGCTTTAGATTGAGGCAGAGACCGAAAAGGGCACCTGAAAACCTTATCCGGCGATTCAAAATTTCGAGGGAATTAAAGGGGCCCTCGAGATACTCAACAAGGAAGGACGGTACCCGAAATGAAAAGCAACAGCAAATGGAATTGGTTGGTGGCTCTGACTGCGGTGGCGATTCTCAGCTTCTGCGCCACAGGAACTGCTCATGCGTGGGGCCCCCTGGCCCAGAGCGCGATCGCCCAGGCAGCCCAGAGCGCTGATGGTATGCCGCCCATCACGGCGACTCGCAATTTTGTCCTCGAGACAACCATGCCGAAGGTGTTTGAATACACCCGTCAGTCTTACGCCAACCTGTCCTACGACTATTCAGATATCCTGCGCGACAACGTCGTGGGGATGACCGACTATTGCCAGGCACTGGCCTGGGGTGCGTCCCAGACGGCGGAGAAGACCGGCGACAGCCTGTTCTTCCACCGCATCAGTCAGAACACATACACCCGTTGGGTCAACGAGCTGCAGGCCGATGCTCTGCTCTTCTGCATCGATTCGCCCTACTATGGCACCGCCGTGGCGGAAGTGGCCGTGATGCCCAAACTGGTAAGCGACTCTTCGGCTGACTACGTCGCCATCTTCGGCGGCGACGCATTTGGCGGAAATGAAGCTATTTTGGCAGCTTATTTCCAGGCCCACGTGCTGGTGGGCGAGCTGGCCATTGTTGACAGCCCGATCTTCCAGGCGAACGCCAATCGCCAGCTGGATGCCGACAACTGGGTTATCGCCATGGACAAGTCCGTGGCCAACGTTGCGGAATACGTGGTCAACAACACCAAGGCCCAGACCGCCGGCAACTGGCTGGTGGGCGATGCGTCCGACTACGGCGCCCAGCTGCTGGGCAATATCGGCAGTCTGCTGGTGGCCACCGGCGATGCGTCCATCGCGAACCAGAGCCACCTGGGGGTCTACTCCTACCGTGTTGGTCTGAACACCGAGCGGGTCAATGAGATCACCGTGGCATACCTCTACGGCGCGTCCCGGAACCTCAGCGAGCACCCGATCCTCAGGCGTATGGCAATGACCCTGTACAACCTGATGACCGAAGACGCTCTCGGTTTCAACTATGCCGGTCCGGTGCCACCGGAATTCGGTCAGTATTCCCTCGCGGAATAACCACGTGTAAACCGGCCATCGAGGTCGATTACCTGGAAACGCCCTTCCTTTCAAGGAGGGGCGTTTTTTGTACGGATGGCGGTGAACTGCTTCTAGTCGAGCGTGGTGACCACGGAGCACGAGTCATCAGACTGGTCACCGGCCATGGGGCTGGGATCACCGGGGGTGGTGTCCTCGACAATAAGCCGGAAGCTGTTGGTCCCGTCGAGCATGCCCATGGCGGGGAAGTTGAAGGCCAGGTCCCGGGTGAATTCGAGACCGGCGCCGATGGTCACCGAACCGCTGCGCAGGTTGTTGAAGACCTGGCCATCGGCGGTATCCAGATCGATCCGGGCCGAGACGCGCCGCGCTTCTTCGGTCATGTTGCTGATCCAAACCGTGAGGTTCACTCTGCAGGGCAGGGTGCTGGCCGTGGTGCTGCAGAGCAGGGAGGCGATCACCGTGGTGGGGGAACCGACATGGGCCTCGGCACTGATCACAAACTGGCCGCTGCTTCCCTGGCCGCCGGCCACCGCAGAATCAACAACCAGGAAGTATTCACCGGCTTCCAGAGAGAAAAAACTGAGCGCTTCCTGGCCGTTGGCGATGGCGTTGTCGGCCCCGGCGAGACAGTCGAGGGGGGTGCCGCATCCGGAGAAGAGATAGAGCGCGGGGTCAAACCCGGGGGACACCGGATCAACCAGCACATTCAACTGCTCGTTCCGTCCGAGGGTGATGCGATAGACCGCGTCGGGCCCGGGCATGGCCGAAGCGGTGCAGGCGCCGGCACCCGGGTCGTAGTCGTTGAGCGCCCAGATGGTGTCACCGTCCAGCACCTGCCCCGGGAAGAGATCCAGGGCGGTGGCGCACACGTCGTGATCAGAAACCCCCGGCTCAAACAGACAATCGTCAATGCCGCTTGATCCGAACCCGTAAAGCGCCTTGAGACCCAGAATGTCATCGTTGTTCAGGAGCCGGTTGGCCGTACCGTCACCCTTGAGGTACGGCCACATGGTGGAAGCGTATTCGCCGGAGTGGCCAAGCCCCAAGGCGTGACCGCACTCGTGGGTCATCACGCCCTTGATGTCGGTCCCGCTACTGTAAAGATCGTGGGCCCAGACCCGGTCATGGTCAAAAAGAAGGATGTCGAAACCGTTGTTCACCGTGAAACTGTTGCAATAGGTCAGCGCAATGGCACCGTTGCCATCGATGTTTTTCCAGAACACCAGGTTGATGCCGTCGCTGGTATCCACTTCTTCGAGGGTGGTGGTGCCGGCAAAGCAGAAACCGATCCAGCCGCTCGCGGTCTGTTCGGCCCAGGCATCCGCACCACCAGCTTCGGCACCGCCGAGAACGGAACGGATCTGGTCGGCAGGGGAGCCGGCACTGATGTCATTACAGTTGGGATTGATCCAGAGTTCCGTCTGGTTGTCGTCGTGGGAACCCTTCCAGAAGGTGTATGCACCGGCAGGAGCCGACAGCAGGAGGGCAAGGGTCAGCACCGTCATAACCGCAAGAAATTGCTGGATGTTAAAGTTCGACATGGACCAACGGGGGGTTATGGTGGAAATTGAGCAAATATTTTCCACTTTTTTCCGGTTCTTCGCTCCAGTGGCAACAGTATCAGGATACACACCAGAAATCAACGTATCGGATTCAACTTGAATAACACTGTAAGCCATTTGTTTATTCAATCTTGTATTCTTTTTCACCTGATCGTGTCCCCTCATCAGCCATAGTAAATGAGCAAGACTCATACCAGACGCGACTGCTCACCACGAAAGATCGCACGAGAGGCAGGCCGCACCGGGATCGGCAGTGGAACGAACCACCTCTATTCAATTGATTTCAATATTGTTCTGCCGTTGGTGGGGTGGACTCGGCAAGAACGAATAAATACTGCGGCCAGTGAATATTCATCCTCCGGACGCCGGCAGAAGTGGAAAAAAAAGTGCGTTTGGGAGGTACTATTTCTTACACCGCCCCTTTGAAAAGCCACGACTCTTGAAGTAAGATGCATTCTCTTCGGACGTGGCGTATGACCCGTCCGATGGCTCAGCAGCCAATCGGCTCCCACCCGATTTACGTAACCGATCTGCGAGGTATGGCCATGAGAGAGGTCCTGTCAGGAAACGAAGCCGTGGCCCGGGGGGCATGGGAAAGCGGTGTAAAATTTGCCAGCGCCTACCCTGGGACACCGTCAACGGAAATCCTGGAAAACGTCGTCAAATACAAGGAAATCATCTCCGAATGGGCGCCAAATGAGAAGGTGGCCTTCGAAGTGGCCATGGGCGCCTCCATGGCCGGCGCCAGAAGCCTTGTGGCGATGAAACACGTGGGCGTCAACGTCGCCGCCGACCCGCTGATGACCTGGGCCTACACCGGGGTCAACGGCGGGTTCGTGCTGGTCTCCGCCGACGACCCGGGTATGCACTCCTCGCAGAACGAACAGGACAACCGCACTTTTGCCCGCTTCGCCAAGATCCCGATGCTCGAACCGTCGGACAGCCAGGAGACCAGGGACTTCACCAGCCTGGCCTTCGAGCTCAGCGAAGAATACGACACCCCGGTCCTGCTGCGGATGACCACTCGCACCTGCCACGCCAAGGGCATCGTGGACCTGAAAGAACGTCACGAAGTCGGGCTCAAGCCATACAAGAAGCAGTTCGACAAGTTCGTCATGCTGCCGGCCCACGCCAGACCTCGACGGCTGGTGATGGAAAAACGGATGGCGAAACTCGCCGAGTATGCCGAGAAATCGGACCTCAATTTCATCGAGCACCACGGCGACCGCACAGTGGGGGTTATCACCTCGGGTGTGGCCTACCAGTATGTGCGGGAGGCCGTGCCCGAAGCGTCGGTGCTCAAGCTCGGTCTGACCAACCCGCTGCCCATGGAGCTGATCCGCCGTTTCTGCGCCGAGGTGGAAAAAGTGGTGGTGGTGGAGGAACTGGACCCGATCCTCGAGGAGCAGATCAAGGCGGCCGGCCTCGCCGTTCACGGCCACGACCTGATCCCCAACATCGGCGAGCTGAACACCGATATCGTGCGCCGTTCGCTCAACGGCGGCGGCTCACTGCCGGCCCCGGCGACGGAGGCAGCCCCCGGGCTTCCCGGCCGTCCCCCCGTGCTCTGCCCGGGTTGCCCGCACCGCGGCATCTTCTACGCCTTCCGCAAACTCCGCTGCATCGTCACCGGCGACATCGGCTGTTACACCCTGGGTGCCTCTCCCCCGCTGAAGTCGATGGACTCCTGCATCTGCATGGGGGCTTCCATCGGTATGGGCCTGGGGATGACCACCGTGCTGGAGGACGAGAAGCAAAAGAATCGCGTGGTGGCCGCCCTCGGCGACTCCACCTTCATCCATTCCGGCATCACCGGGCTGGTGGAGGCGGTCTACAACCACCGCAAGGCAACCATCGTGATCCTCGACAACAGCATTACCGCAATGACCGGACACCAGGAAAATCCGGCTTCCGGAAAGTCCCTCAACGGGCGAGAAGCGCCAAAGGTGGACATCGAAGCGCTCTGCCGCGCCTGTGGCGTGGAACACGTCAAGGTGATCAACCCGCTGAACCTCGAGGAGACGCTTTCCACACTCAAGGAAGAGCTGGCCTATGACGGGATCTCGGTGATCATCACCCGCTACCCCTGCATCATCGCCGACCGCTCCGTATGGCACCAGCCGCTGGTGGTCAACACCGAAGTGTGCGACTCCTGCGGCGTCTGTTTCAAGGTCGCCTGCCCGGGTCTGGAAAAAGACCAGGACGGGGACAAGACCCGGATCAACCCGCTGCTCTGCATCGGCTGTCAGGCCTGTCTCCAGACCTGCAAGCAAGGTGCAATCCAGACCAGGGAAGAGCACAGTTAAGGGCCGGATTCGGCAGTGAAGGAGAACGAAAAATGGCAGGCAAGAATGAAACGGTCAACCTGATCTTTTCCGGTGTGGGGGGGCAGGGCGTGCTGCTGGCCACCGAACTGATCTGCGGCGCCGCACTGCAGGCCGGCAAGGACGTGAAAAAATCCGAGATCCACGGCATGGCCCAGCGGGGCGGCAGCGTGGTGAGCCACGTGCGCTACGGTGAGAAGGTCTATTCGCCGATCATCGAGAAAGGCACCGCCGACGTGGTGGTCTCCTTCGAACTGCTCGAAGCGGCCCGTTACCTGGAATTTCTCAAGCCGGGCGGCATGGTGATCGTCAACGACCTGCGGCTGGCCCCGATGCCGGTGCTCACCGGCAAGGCCGAGTATCCGGCCGACCTCGACCAGCGCCTGGCCGACAAGGCGGCAAAGGTCTACAAGCTGCCGGCACAGGAAGTGGCTAACCGGATCGGCAACAAGAACGTGGTCAACGTGGTGATTCTCGGTGCGCTCTCCAAGCTGCTGGAGTTCGACGAGGCGCACTGGAAGGACGTGCTGGAGAAGCGGGTGCCCCAGCGGTTCCTCGAAGTGAACCGCATCGCCTTCAAGGAAGGCCGCGACCTGGTCCAGTGACCGGCCATTGAGGCGGAGACCTGTTATCCGACCTCGCTACGGTCTCGAGTGGGCGCCGGGCCGGTATCCCCATCCTCGCTCACGGGTCTCGAGTTCACGTAAACCTGTCTATCAACTCTCGACATTTCGCTCAGATGGGGAAACCGGCCCGTCCCCTGCTGGTTTCCGGCTGAGTCTGCTATGGGAGCAATGGGATGGAGGGCGGGGTATCGTTCCCGTTCTCGCGACCTGTCGAGAGGTTTTCGACAACCCTCACGTGAACTCGAGACCGTAGCGAGGACGGGCATGATACCCCGCCCCATCTCAGAGACCCGTGAGCGAAGATGGGGATACCGGCCCGCTCCTGTCAATCTTTCAGTCGACCAGGACTCTGGGGATTTCGGGGTGGATGCGGGTGACGATCTCGTAGTGGATCGTGCTGCAAGCAACCGCCAGCATGTCGGCGGTGACCAACTCGTTGCCCTGGCGGCCGATGAGCACCACTTCGTCCTCGAGGCCGGCCCCGGGGATGTCGGTGACGTCGACGATGGTCATGTTCATGCAGATCCGCCCACGCACCGGCGCCCGCCGGCCCCGCACAAGCACGTGCCCCACGTTTGACAACCCCCGGTCATAGCCGTCGTAGTAGCCCACCGGCATCACTGCCAGCCGGCTCGGGCGCGTGGTGCGGAAGGTGCAGCCATAGCCCACGTCGGTGCCCGCCGGCACGTCCTTGACCTGGGCCAGCCGGGTTTTCCAGCTGAGCGCCGGCTGCAGGCTGATCCCGCGGGTGCTGCCGTCCTTCATCGAGACCATGGTTTCGCGGGAAGGCCAGAACCCGTAGAGCGACACCCCGGCCCGTACCAGTTCCAGGTGCGTCCGCTTGAACAGCAGGGCCGCCGCCGAACAGGCCACGTGACGGATTGGCGGCCGAAGCCCCGCCTGGCCCAGGCCCTGCACCAGGTGGTGGAAGGTCTCCAGCTGTCCGAAGGCCACGGTGTGATCGGTGGTGTCCTCGATGTTGGCGAAGTGACTGCTCACCCCTTCGGCCACCAGCCGGCCGGACTGTTGTATTCGTCGGGCCACCTCGGGGAGTTGCTCTTCGGTAAATCCCTGACGAAAGGTGCCGGTTTCCAGCTTGAGATGCACTGCGATGGTGCGCCCAGATTCCGTGGCCGCCGTATCCAGTGCGTCCAGTGTCTCCAGGTTGGACACGGTGGGTTTGAGGTCCAGTTCCAGGGCCTGGTGCGCCTGGTCCAGGGGCAGGTAGCCCATCAGCAGCACCGGATGCCCGATGCCGGCCCGGCGCAGCCGACGGGCCTCGTCCAGGGAGTCCACGGCCAGCCAGTCCGCTCCGGATTCCGCCGCCAGGCGGGCCACTTCCAGCAGGCCGTGCCCGTAGGCGTTGGACTTGACCACCGCGGCCAGCAGGCTGTCACTCTCATTGAGCAACCGCTTGAACACCCGCAGATTATTGACCAGGGCGGAGCGGGAAACCTGCACCACGCTGGCATGGGATCCGGACATCTGACACCTTCACAACTGCTGTTCCCAATTCTTCGAAGTGGCTTCAGAATCCCGGCTGTGGTTCGAGAGCAAGGCGACGGCTGACGAGAAAGCGCAGCATACTCCGATGGTATGTGAGCATTTCGAGGACGCCGTCAACGCCGCTATCGAGCCTCAGACGGGATTCTGGAGCTACTTCGAACTCTACTTCATCATGCCGTACAAGGGAAGCGTTCAGTCCCCGTTGTCGAAGTGAAAACCGCGGATCAGGACCGGGGGCACGGTACAGGTGGCGCCGCGGCCGGCCCAGGTGCCCAGCGACTGCCGCTCGCTGCCGATGGCCGCGATGCGGGAGAAGGCCTCGAGCATCGGTTCGGTGAACCGCAGGTTGGCCACCGAACCGGCGACCCGGCCCTGGCGCACGAGGAAGGTGCCGTCGCGGGTCATCCCGGTGAACAGGGCCCGCCGCGTATCCAGCAGGCCGTTGAGGTAGTGAAAACGGGTGACCACCAGGCCGCGGTCCATGGAGGCGATCATCTCCTCCCGGGTGGACCGTCCCGGCGCCATGGCCAGGTTCAGCGGCATGGGCCCCCACTCCACGTCAGGCGACATGGCATGGCCGGTGCCGGCCGCCCCGGCCCTGGCGCCGCTGAGATTGTCATGGACCACCCCGGCGGCCACGCCATCCCGGATCAGGTCCACCCGCTGCCGCGGAACCCCTTCGAAATCAATCCCCAGCCCCATTCCAGGAATCTCCGCATGATCGTCGTAAATGGTCACTGCCGATCCGGTGATCTGTTCCCCCAGCCGTCCGGAAAGAAAGCTGGTCCCCTCGTTGAACTGTTTTCCGCCAAAGCCGATGTAACTGAGCCAGTCCAGCAGGCCGGCCACCGCCGGCGGTTCCAGCAGCACGTCCACGGGACCGGGATCCAGGCCCACCACCTGCCGGCCGGCGATGCACTTTTGCGAAGCCACGGCGGCCAGCCGCTCAGGATCAAGATCGGCCGGGTCATGACCGGCCCAGGCGGCATAGCCCGAGGAGCCGTTCCCCCCGTTGCCGTCCATGGCAATCAGCACACTTTCCGCCAGGCGGTACGGGGCGCGGGCCAGACGGCCCTCGGAATTGACCACCACCAGCTCACCGCCCACCGTGGAGAAAGACCCCGCCGCCTGGAGCCCGGCCCCGGTCACTTCCCGCAGCAGGCCGTGGGCCAGTTCCAGACGTTGGGCGGGTTCGGGGATCGGTTTCTCGGGCCCCGCAAGAGGCCGGTCCGCAGGACCGGCAGGCAGACCGGCAAACCAGGGGTTCGGTTTCTGCAGCCGGGCGATGGCCAGAGCGCGGGTGAGGCAGGATTCCAGGCCGGCGGGACGGAGGTCGGTGGTGTGGGCCAGGCCGATCCGCTGGTCCGGGGCCACTCGAAAGAGGACCGTGGCTTCCTGGCGCTCCAGGTTCTGGTGGATCCTCGACGCGGCAAAACGGGTCATCCCGGTGCGGGTGGAGAGAAATACCGTTTCGGCCTGGTGCGGGCCGCGCTCCACCAGACCCCGCAGTTGCTCCAGCACCTCGCCGCCCTCGATCACGAGTTCACCCCCACCTGGACATTGCGGAACCGCGCCGGGGACGAACCGTGCCCCACGTGGGCCACCTGCAGCGGCTCGCCCTTGCCGCAGTTGGGAATTCCCCAAACCTGCCAGGCCTCCGGACCGGCGATGCCGTCACAGGAGGCCCAGAACTCGGGGGTCACCCCGGAGTAGATCGGGTTGCGCAGCAGCCCGCCCAGCTTGCCGTTGCGGATCTCCCGGGCCAGTTCCATGCCGAACTGAAAATTGAGCCTTTGATCGTCGATGCTCCAGCTGCGGTTCGTTTCCACATAGACGCCGCGCTTGACGCCGGCCACCAGGTCTTCGAGGCTGCCCTCCCCCGGTTCGAGGCTGATGTTGGTCATCCGGATCAGGGGGAAGTTGCGCCAGCTGTCGGCCCGCATGGTGCCGTTGCTGCGGCGCAGGCCAAGCACCGACGCGGTTTCCCGGGAGGCCAGGTAGCCGGTGAACAGGCCCTCGCGCACCAGGTGGAACCGGGCGCCGGGGACCCCCTCGTCATCGTAGGCGAATGACCCCAGGGCCCCGGGCAGGGCGGCGTCGGCCACGATGTTGACCAGCGTGGAGCCATAGATGAAGGTGCCCTGTTTCTCCAGGCTGAGGAAGCTGCCCCCGGCCAGGCTGATCTCGTCGCCGATCACCCGGTCCAATTCCACCGGGTGCCCGCAGGACTCGTGGATCTGCAGCGCCATCTGGGATGAATCCACCACCAGGTCGGTGACCCCGGCCGGGCATGGCGGAGCGGTGAGCAAGTCGGCGGCCTCGGCAGCAACCCGTTCGGCATGGCCGGCAAAATCCAGCTGCCGGATGTATTCGTAACCGCCCCGCACGTGGTTGCCGCCCATGGACGCGGGATAGGAACGAACCTGCGCCTGGCCACCCTCGATGGCCGTGGCCGCCAGCTCGCCGCCGGTCTGGTACCAGTGCTGACGGATCAGCGACCCCTCGGTGCTGGCGAACAGCCGGCCGTGGGCGGCGAAGTCCATCCGCGCGGACGCCACCTTTATCACGGGCGAGACCCGCATCATCTGCTCACTGACCCGGACCATCAGCTCCAGCGGCTCGCCCAGCGGGACGGCAAGCGGGTTTTCGGCCACCGGCTCTTCGTGGTCGGCCACCACCGCCTCGGCTTCGCACAGCTGCACCGTCCGCCCGCCCAGGGCGGCACTGGCCCGGGCCACCTCCACCGCACGAAGCATGGCGCGGGCCACGGCCTCCTCGCTCAGTTCGGAGGAGGCGGCAAAACCCCACGAACCGTTGGCCAGCAGCCGCACACCGAACCCACGGTCCTCGCCGTCGGTGACCCGGTCAACCTCCCCGTTCTTCGCCGTGAGGGTCCGCTCGGACCGCGAGGTGAAGCGCAGGTCGCCGTAGCTCACATCCTTGTTCCGCTGCAGCAGGGACACGCCGAAGAGGGCCAGGTCACGATCCAGTCCGACCTGTTCAGCACTATCACTTTCCGAGGCAAACCGCTGCGACATAAAGAAGCTCCAGGAATCGAGGGGTATGATGCTCGGGGGCCGTCAGCACACGCATGGCCCCCGGGATGCGTATTCCTATTCTAAACTATACGGCCGGCGGTGAAAACCCGGACCGGGGACCAAAGTTGGACGATACTGTCAGTACCGCAGAATCCGTCCTGATATTCTGCTCGCCCCTACTTTCCTGATATCAACGCATTTCCGGGCTTATCTGGATTCGTCACTCATTGCACGTTGCGCGAACGCTTGTCATGATCGGCCAAAATCGGTAGTATATATCAGATTCCTTGCAAGTTACGCAGATCTCATGCCATCATCGAACCAAGACTTCCAGGGCCAGGAACACATCTTCAAGTAACTCAAGGATCTGAATATACGTAATTCCAGATAATCAATTGTTAGCCGTACTCTATTGCAGAAAGGATCACACTCAAATGAGCAATAGAAACATGGGTCTCATGGATAATGAGGTTCGGAATCATCGCCGCACTGCTCACCCTGATCTATGGCTTCTGTCTCGGCGGTGCGTTTGGGGCTTTCGAAAACTCCATTAAAATCCATCTGAATTCATCGGCCGAGAAGGTTTTCGAATCAAAATACAATAACGAAGCGGAGAAGGTGGCAAAAGTCACCAAAAAATCATGGGAATATTTTAAACGTGCTCATTTGCATGCCAATGGGCTGGGAACTGCTTCGCTGATACTTATACTGCTTCTATCCCGCATACAGTTTGATCGAAGGCTAAAAGCCTTGGTCGCGATGGCGCTTGGACTTGGCTCCTTGGGATATTCCATGTTTTGGATGTTTGCGGGGTTGATGGCACCCGCGGCTGGCAGTACGAGCGCAGCAAAGGAATCTCTTCGGTGGCTGGCTATACCCTCCGCAGGGCTATGCATAATCGGATTGCTTGCGGTTTCTTTTCTTTTCGTGAGGTCGATATTTATTAAATCATCCCTGTCGTCCGAAGTGAACGGCTAACCAGGCCGATTCAGGCGGACCGGTCTTCGACCGGCCGCTGATCGGCGATCCGTTCGGCAGCATCACTGGCACGGAGGAGGCAGCCACAGAGATGACAGAACTGCACTATGACGAAAACGCTACAAAGCTGCTGCTCGCGGCCTATGTGACACCCGACGTTGTCGCGCAACGAGAGCAGTTCTTGCGCGTTCTGAGTCCTCAGGCCGGCGAGCGAGTGTTGGATGTCGGCTCTGGACCGGGATTTTTGGCAGCTGCAATCGCGGAGGTGGTTGGAGTATCAGGCGCGGTGCACGGTGTGGACATCAGCGAGCCACTGCTTGCGGTGGCTCGGGCGCATTGCGCTCACCAGTCATGGGTCGAGTTCCGCCGGGCTTACGCGACACAGCTCCCATTCCAAGATCACCACTTTGACGCAGTAATATCGACCCAGGTATTGGAATACGTCAGTGACGTTGATGCGGCGCTAGCCGAGATTTACCGCGTAGTTCGACCCGCCGGGCGAGTGGTTATCGTGGACACAGACTGGGATTCGATCGTATGGCATTCATCAGACCGAGAGCTGATGAACCGTGTTTTGGCGGCATGGGAACAACACGCGGCAGACTCCCATCTGCCTCGGACATTGGCTAATAAATTGCGCCGCACCGGGTTTCGCGTGGAGTCGCAGCAAATTATTCCGTTGTTCAACCACGGCTACGATCCGCACACCTACAGTAATCGGATTATTGACCTCATTGTCCCGTTCGTAAGCGGCCGGAACGGGATTACTGGCGCTCAAGCAGTGGCCTGGGCACGGAAGCTGAGGGAGTCCGGGGAGCGAGGGGACTACTTCTTCAGCCTCAATCGTTACCAGTTCTTCGCCAGGAAGGATTAGAGCGAAGATGGGCTGGGAAATAGAACCGGCCTGCACATTTCGTTGACTCCATAGTACGCCCTCGATCGAGTGGCGTCAGATACTATGTAATCCATTGTTCAGGAGGGGCAGCGATGATCAGGAAATGGCTGATACTCTCTATTCTTCTGCTCTGCAGTGCGGCAGCGGCAACGGTCTGTATTTCGGAAGCCGATTGGAGCCCGGATGCGACGGATGGCGATGGGGCGGGCGGCATCCATCTGAAATCGGTTACGAACAACAGGCTGATGGCATCCCAGGAGGCTGACTGGCATGACGCACCGGGTCGCGCGTTCGTATTGAACGCTGCCCCCGGTGACCTGATCATCTCCGTTTCGGTTCAGTTCAGTGCGCAGACCACGGCCTATCCCGGTTCATCCCTGCAATACAACCTGAAATTGTCCGGGGCCAACCTGGGCGATGTCTATCTGACCCGGGGTTCAACACATTACGACGCAACTTCCACGCAATGGAGCACGACCGAATACATGGTGAATGTAGCCGACTTGCTTTCGGGTGCATACCAGCAGCTCGGCGCCAGCACACCGGCGCCGCTGCTGATCCGGGACGAATCCACCACGGTGCAGCTGCGGTTGAAAAACTTCAACGAGATTACGCGGGTCCGGGACAGCGTGATCAAAATCCTCTACCTGAAGAAGGGCCACTTCACAATCGATTTGAACAGTCCCCAGGATGGCGTTTAGATCGTCGTGACGGACCACCGTCACAAGGTATACCTCGCCAGCGGCCCGAGAACGTCTGTGAATGCCGCCTCCCCGCGGGCTACGGCCAGCAGGGCCTCCAGTTCGGTGGATGGTGCGGTCATGCGGTTTACTCCACGCTGGCCGACGCCGCGTTCCGTCCCTCCACAATGGCCTGGAACACATCATCCAGGCGCATGGCGGAAAGACGGGGGGAAAACGCCTCCCGGGCACGGCGCCGGGCGGCTTCGCCCATCCGCCGGCGGAGTTCCCCGTCCCCCAGCAGCCGGCAGATCCCCTCGGCCAGCAGGGCGGGCTCCTCCGGCGGGATGAGGAAACCGGTCTCCCCCTGCACAACCAGCTCCCGGCAGCCGTCCACATCGGTGACCACCTGGGGCCGGCCGGCGGCCATGGCCTCGAGGATGGCGAAGGGCATCCCCTCCCAGAGGCTGGAAAGGACAAAGACATCCAGCAGGGAGAGCAGCGCCGGGATGTCTCCCTCGAACCCCAAAAACCTGACCCGCTCGCCGTCGCGGCCCAACTGCCGGGCGGCCTGTTTCAGGTTCGCCTCCTCCTCGCCTTCGCCGGCGATGACAAAGAGCGTGTCCGGATACCGCTCCAGCACCGCGGGCACCGCGGCCAGCAGGTGCTGCAGGCCCTTTTGCGGGTGGAGGCGGGCCACGGTGCCCGCCAGCAGGGTGCCCGACCCCGGGGCCGGCAGACCGTGCCGGGCCCGTAGCGCTTCCACATCCGCTTCGGTTGGTTGGTAGAGTTTCGTTTCGATGCCGTTGGGCACCACGGCGATCTTCTGGGGGTTGAAGCCGCCATGGGTCACCAGATCGTACTTCAGTGCCCGGGCCACAGTGACCGTGCCGTGGCACAGAAAACGGGTGAGCAGGCGGTCGACCAGGGGCAGCTTGACGTAGCGGCTGGCGTAGCCGCGGATGGGGAGGTTCCGTTTCTGCAGCACCAGGGCGCCGGCCAGACGTCCGGCCAGGGCATCGCGCCGCGAAGCGAGCACGTGCACCAGGTCCACGCCGAGACGGCGAAAGAGGATCGCCCGGCCGGTGATGGATGGGGGCGCGTCCAGCACATTGGCGCCGACATCGGCCAGCAGGCCGCGGAGCGGCCCTTCACCCGGGGGCAGCAGCACCAGGTTGCCGAACCGCCGGGGGTCACCATACTGCAGGAAGGAGAGCACCTCCTTCTCGGTTCCGGCCAACCGCAGGGTGCCCAGGCAGTGGGCCACCAGGGGTATCCGGCCGTCTTCCCGCCGGGCTGGTCCCTGTGCGCTCATCAGCTGTTCCTCTCGTCACGGGGCCCGGCGCCCGCGACCCGCTGCAGCACCACCGCCACCTTCTCACGCAGACCCAGGTCGACGAACCACGAACGCATCTCCCTGTTCGACACCGTGCGCTTCGACTGGATCCGGCGCCTCTTGCCCAGCATCCGCGGCAGCAGTCCGAGCGCCGCGAACAGCCCGCCGAAAAGCCGCGGGTCGGCCAGCATCCGGCCCAGCATCTTTGCCCAGTACATGGCGAGGTAGGGCAGATCGGCGAGGATCATCCCCAGCCGGTCGTTCTTGACCATCATCAGCAGGTGGTTGCGGATCATGTCTTTCTTCACCCGGGCCAGGGCTTCCCCGCCCGACCCGCCGCGCTCGTGCCAGGCCACCGCTTCGGGAACGTGCAGGCAGCGCCAGCCGGCCAGCACGGCCCGCCAGTCGAGGTCGGCGTCCTCGAAGTAACTGCTGAAATCGGCGTCGAATACCTCGCCCCGCACCCGGATGTCGTCGAGCATCTCCCGGCGGTAGAGGGCGGCCGCGGCGCAGCTGCCAAAGACTTCCACGGCATCGTCATACTGCCCGCGGTCCTCCTCCCCCCAGCCGCGGTTGTGCGGGTAGCGGGCCCGGGTGAGAAAGTGGCCGGTGGAATCGATCACCGTGCCGGGCTCCCCCCGGTTCATGCGCAGCAGCCGGGCCGCGGCCCAGCCGGTGCGGCCGCCGGCGGCACGGAGGGCGGCCACCAGCTGCTCGAGAAAATCGGCCTGCAGCACCACATCGGGGTTGAGCAGCAGCACGAACTCACCTGTGGTGGCATCGATCCCCTGGTTGGCCGCCCCGGCAAAACCGAGGTTGTGCTCATTGCGCTGGATGGGGCAACCCGGCATCTCCGCGGCAAAGAGGCCGGCCGACCCGTCAGCGGAATCATTGTCCACCGCCAGCACTTCAACCTGCCGGAGGGTCTGGGCACGCAGCGACTGGAGACAGGGGCGGAGAAAGGCCTCGCAGTTCCAGAGCACCAGCACCACCGACACCACAGCCCGCTCTTCGCCCATCACCTTTCCTCCGCCGCACTGCTCATCGCCGCTTCGATCTCCCTGACATACCGCTCCGGCGCCCAGGCCACAGCCGCCTTCCGCCGGGCCGCCCAGGTCAATCTGGCGGCCAGGCCCGGATCGCCGTGCAACTGCTCCAGGCTGCGGGCCATGGCCTTCGGGTCTCCCGGCGGGCAGAGCAGGCCGTCCACCCGGTCGTCCACCAGTTCGGCCACTCCGCCGCCGTCCACCGCCACCACCGGCACCCCGTCGAGCATCGCCTCGGCCACCACCCGGCCGAAGGGCTCGTCAGGCGCCGTCATCAGCAGGGCCCGGCAGCCGGCCAGCAACTGCCGGGCGTCCGGGCGATACCCGGCGAAGAACACCTCGCCGGCGACCCCCAGATCCACGGCCAGCCGGTGCAGGCCATGGACGTAGTCGGCCCGCCCGTCACCCATCAGCAGCAGCTTGAGCCGCGGTATCCGCTCCCGGGCCAGGGCCACGGCGCGGATGGCATCCTCCGGCGCCTTGCGCGGCTGGAGCGACCCGATCCAGGCCACCGCCCAGTCCTCCGGGCCGAGCCTCTCCACGCTGGACAAGTCGACCTGCGGCGCGCCTGCCGGCAGAGGCGCCACGGCATTGGGCACCACCTGCAGCCTGCCCCGCCGGTCCCAGCGGCCCAGCGGCGCGGCGGTGGCCACCGAATTGGTCAGCACCGTTCTGGAGCAGCAAAGGATCAACCGGTGCAGCAGGCCGAGGGGCAGCAGGGCCAGCAGGTCCTGGTTGCCGGGCAGGATCTCCCGCACGTGCCACAGGTGGGGCCGGCCGCAGAGCCGGGCCGCCAGCATCCCGCTGAGGATCACCGCCGTATTGGTATAGACCAGGTCGATTCCCCGGCGGCGAATCAGCCGGCAGAGACGGATCGCGGCCAACAACTCGCGAACAATCACCGCGGGCAGCGCCAGCAGGGCCATGACCCGCCCGCCCCGGCCGGCGCTGCGCACCCACCAGGGGCAGCGGACGATCTCCACCGCAACACCGCTCCCCTCCAGCAGCTCCCGCAGCGGGCCCTTGTCCGGCAGGACCACCAGCGGCTCGAACCGCCGGCGGTCCAGCCCGGCAGCCAGCAGGTGCAGGCTGCGCTCGGCGCCGTAGAGTTTCGCGGAGTGGGAGACCAGCAGCACCCGGGTCACCCGGACGTCCCCTTCTTGCCGTGCCGGATCAGTTGTTTGGTTCACTCTCCCCCGCCCTCCGCCACCTCGGCGTAGATCGCCTCCAGGTCCCGGCTCAGCTTCTCGATATCGTAATTCTCCTCCACGTGCCGGCGCCCGTCCCGGCCCATCTCCGCCCATCGCTGCGGTTCCGCCAGCAGTCGCTCCAGCGCCCCGGCCAGGGCATCGGGGTCGTTCTGGGGCACGATATACCCCCAGCGGCCGTCACGGACGATCTCCGGGATGTCGCAGTGGTCGGAGGCCACCACCGGCATCCCGCTGCCCAGCACCTCGGTGAGGACAACCGGGAACCCGCCTTCGGCGTCACCGTCGGCGGCGTGGATGCTGGGCGCGAGAAAGACCTGGTGCCCGTAGACCAGGCGGACCAGTTCCTCGTGGGGCACGTAACCGGTGATGCGCACCGCGTCCCCCAGGCCGCCGTCGGCAATGGCGCAGACGATCTTCTGTTTTTCGCTGGTCATGGTCCCCCGGCGGTCCGAGTCGCCGACGATGGTCAGGGTGACCTCCCGGCCGGTCTGCTCCCTCAGCCGGGCCAATGCGGCCACGGCGATGGGGAAACCCTTCTTCTCCTCGAAACGCCCGCAGACCATCAGCCGCAAGGGTCCGTCGGCCGTTCTGGCCCGGTACTGGTAGCGCTCCAGCGAAACGCCGATATTGTGCACCCGCACCTTGTCCGGCGGGCAGCCCAACTCGATCAACCGCCGGCGCATGGCCGGCCCCTCGGCAAGAAAGAGACGGCCCCTGGCGAACAGCTCGTTGTAGCGCCCGATCCAGGCCGGGTCCTCCCTGGGGAAGCGGTAGGCGTCGGCGCCGTAGAAACTGGTGACCAGCGGCAGCCCGGCCCGCTCGGCGTAGTCGAGAAACTGCCAGCCCCGGGGCCCGAAATGGGCGTGGATCACCCGCGGCCGGTCACGGCGCAGCCAGCGCTGGAAGTGGGGGTAGCGGCCGAAGAGCTTGAACCAGGCCTGGTTGTAAAAGAGCGCGGCGGAGCCCAGGTCGTCGTAGAGGCAGCGGACGGTTTCCAGGGGGAACAGGTCGCGGTTCTCCCCGTGCAGCGCATAAAAGGCGGTGCGCACATTTTGGAGGCCGGCCACCTGGCTGTGGATCCAGTTCTCGGTGAGCGGGAGGTAGCAGAGCCCGTAGTGCACCACGCCGAACGGCCTGTCTGATGAACGGTCACCCATTGTCCATACCCTTTCGCCGCTCGGCCCACAGTTGGCGGAGTTCCCGCCAGGTGCGCAGCCGGAAGAGCAGCGCCAGCACTATGTATATCACGGCTCCGGCAGTCACCTGCACCCCGAGCAGCAGCCAGAGCGGCCACGATTGCGGCACGGCCAGCCCGAGAAGAAACACCGCCGCCGCCATGCCCAGGGCGCAGAAGAAGTTTCCGGCCAGGGTGCGCACCATCTCCGGGAAGCGGAGGTTGATCAGCCGGCCGGCGATGGACCAGGAGGGATACCAGAGGATCAGGTAGCCGCTGGCCACCCAGGCCGCGGCCACGCCGATGATGCCCCAGCGCAGTCCGATGGTGATGGCGATGATCCGCACGGCCCCGGCTAAGAGCCCCCAGCGCATCATGATGTCGGTGCGGCCCTGGGAGGTGTAGATCCAGCCCACGGTGGTGCCCACCGACATCGTCAGTCCGGCAAGACAGAAGATCTGGAGCAGGGGGACCACCTCGGCCCACTGCTCACCCATCACCACCAGGACAAAGGGCCTGGCAGTGACCAGCAGGCCGAGCATCAACGGAAAGGTGAGCAGGGAGATGGTGCGGATGGCCCTGAGGTAGATCTGCTTCACCCGCTCTCTCTGGTCCTGGATGGCGGAGAGGGCGGGAAACATCACCCGCGAGATGACGCCGGCCACCTGGGTCACCGGCATCAGCATCAGCTGGTCGGCCCGGGAGTAGATCCCCAGGGCCGGAGCACCGATGAACTTGCCGATCAGCAGGTAGCTGGCCCTGGTGACGCCGTAGTCGAGAAGGCTGAATCCCAGCAGGTTGATGCTGAAGGCGAAGAGTTCGCGGAGCGCCCGGAAACGGAAGGAAAAGGATGGCCGCCAGTCACCCACCACCCAGAGCAGCACGGCCGCGCACAAACTCAAGGCCAGCAGTTGGGCCACCAGGCTCCAGATGCCGTACCCGGCCAGGGCCAGGCCCACGGCCAGTCCGCCGGAGAGCAGCACCGCCGTCGTCTCCACCAGGGCCAGCTTGCGGAAGGCCATCGCCCGCTGGAGCAGGGAATACTGCACCACGCGGAAGGAGCCGATGACAAAGTTCAGCGAGACGACCAGGGTCAGCGGCCGCAGCGACGGCAGCTCGTAAAACGCGGCGATGGGCCCGGCCAGGGCGGCGAAGAGAACGGTGAGCGCCGCCCCGGCGACAATGTTGGCCCAGAACACCGAGTCGAGGTGCTCGGGCCGCAACTCCCGGCGCTGGACCACCGCCGCCCCCAGGCCCAGCTCGCTGAACAGCTGGGCAAACCCGGCAAAGACCAGGACCATGCCCACCTGGCCGAAATCGGCGGGTGTGAGCAGCCGGACCAGCAGGATGGTGAAGGCGAACCTCAGACCCTGCTGCATCGCCTGCTGCGCCCCGCTCCAGCCGATGCCCTCAAGGGTCCGGCGGCGGATGCCATCCTCGCTCATACCGTAGGTTTCCGGGAAATCACTCATCAGGACAGCGGCTCCCCTCGAATGACCCGGCGCCACCAGAGGCAGAGGCTGATGCAGCGCCAGAGGAATTCAGGACGTTCACCGGTCAGCCGGTCATAGTCGGCGATCACCGGGGTGGGATCGATGAACGGGTTGTCGGCGGCGGCGCGCAGGTGCCCCTCGGCCACCGGCCGCGCATCGGCGAGCCATGACCGGTCGTTGAAGGGGAAGCCGGTCTTCTTCCGCCGCCAGGCCACTTCCCGCGGCAGCAGCGGCTCGGCGCTCCGGCGGAGGATGTATTTCAGCCACCCCCGGCGAACCAGGTACTCCGGCGGCAGGGTGAAGGCAAACTCCACCAGCCGGTGGTCGAGGAACGGCGCCCGGGGCTCGATGGGCACGCCCATGGTGGCCTTGTTCCCCGACCGCATCCAGTAGTTCATCTTCCACTGGGTCATGTTGCCGATCATCCGCTCGTTGAAACTCCGCGGCGGCCCCATGTCGTGCACACTGTAGTGCTCGGGGTCATCGCGGTAGTAGCGCCGCAGGTCGGCGCCGGGGTAGACGCCCCCGCTCCTCCCGCTGACCCGCCGCCAGAGCTGGGCGGCGGTATCGGCCGCGGTTCGGGCCAGCGGCTGTTCGGTGTAGCCGGCCACGTTGGCGGCCAGCGGCAGCCAGCGGCCCTGCTGCAAAAGGTGGACCAGCAGCGGGTAGAAATACTCCGGGTACCCGGCCAGCAGTTCGTCACCCGCCGCGCCGCCGATGAGTACCCGGAACCCGTCGGCCCTCATCTGCCGGTAGTAGGCCTGGTTCAGCTCGAGGTTCGGCGAGTGGAACGGCTCCTCCTGCAGCCAGACGAAGTCGTCGGCCCGGGCCCAGAAATCGGTGTTTTCCGGACGGTAGACGTGGTAGTCCAGGGCCTCGGGCCAGCGGTCGCGGACCTGGCGGGCAAAGGGTTCCTCGTCCACCGCCGGGTCGTCGAACTTCACCGTGTAGGTGGCGATGGAGCGGGGGGCCGCGCCGGACGCCGCCACCGAGACGATGGAGCTGGAATCGAGGCCGCCGCTGAGGCCGAAGGCCACGTCCGCATCGGCCCGCAGGCGCAGGCGGACCGCGTCGCTGAACAGGTCGAAAAAGGTGCGGCGCGCCTCGTCAAAGGAGATCTCCCCCGGCTGCAGCCGCTGCGCGGGCACCCGCCAGTAGGCGTTGGCCCCGTCAAGCAGGGCCCGTTCGTCGATGCCGGCCCGGAGGTCCAGTTCCACCCAGCAGGCCGGGGAGAGGGTGCGGACGCCATCCCAGAAAGTGCCGTGGTCCAGGTCGCGCCAGCCGTGCTTGAGGTAGTCGTGAACCGCCTGACGGTTGATGCCGAAGGTCTCCCGTCCGGCCAGCAGCAGGATGCTCTTGATTTCCGAAGCCCAGAACAGCGTCTCCCCGGTGACGGCCCAGTAGAGCGGGCTCTTGCCGATACGGTCCCGGGCCAGGAAGAGCCGCTCGCGCGCCGTGTCCAGCAGGGCCAGGGCAAAGGGCCCGTTGAGCCGGTCCAGCCCATCCGGGCCCCACTTTTCCAGCACAGCCAGCAGCACCTCGGTGTCGCTGCGGGTCTTGAACATGCGGCCGGCGGCACTGAGTTCCTCCCGCAGTTCCACGTAGTTGTAGATTTCCCCGTTAAAGGTCAGGCAGAGGGTCCGGCTCTGGTTCCAGAAGGGCTGGTGGCCGGCCGGAGTCAGGTCGACGATGGAAAAGCGCCGGAAACCGAGGGCCAGGTTGTGCGGCATCCCGCTGGCGGACCCCAGCTCCGGCAGGCGGTCCCGCACCGGCCGCGGCGAGTCGGGCCCGCTCCAGGAGCGGTGGACGCCGGAGGCCAGGTCGAATGCGGCATACCCCTCGTCGTCGGGTCCGCGGTGACGGATCAGGGACGCCGCCTCGGCCAGCGGGCCGAGGGCGGTCCTGGTCCGCGTCGGCGAAAAATAGCCCACCAGACCGCACATCGATCAGGTTTCCTTTCCGCAGGTCCGCCGGGCGGCCACCAGATACATCCAGGTCCAGCGCCAGAACTCGCGATTCCACCGCCGGTCGGCGCGGTCGAGGAGCCTGGCGGCGAGGTTGACAGCGGCGATCACCGGCCGGGCGGCCGGGCGCAGGGGCCCCCGGGCGACGGCTTCCAGGAAGTAGCCGAATTCGCTGCCCACGGTGATCCAGAAGCCGGCCAGTGGTGTGATCTCCTCGATCTCGAAACCGCAGGTTTCGAAAACATGACGGATCCCGTGGCTGGTGTAGCGGTAGAAGTCCCGCGGCTCCTCGTGAACATGCCAGATGAAGGGCACGGTGTAGAGGGCGTATCCCCCGGGGCGCAGCACCCGGCAGGCCTCGCGCAGGGCGGTCTGCGGCTCCTCGAGGTGTTCGAGAACGGCGGTGGAGAGCAGGCAGTCAAAACTCGCCTCCGCGAAAGGGATGCCGTATGCCGAAGCCAGCACGTCGACCCGGCTCAGGTCGTGGGGGCTCCGGGCATGGTCCAGCCCCAGGTGGAGATCAACCCGGTCCCCCACCAGCAGGGCCTTCTCCTTGGCCCCGCAGCCGATCTCCAGCAACCGCCCGGAAAAATGGCGCCGCACCCGGTCCTCGATCTGCGCCCCGGCGATGCGGATCACGTTCCACGCCGGGTCGGTCAGGCCGTGCTTGCGGTAGTATTCCCGCCGGGCGTCACTCATGGTCCACCATGGCCAGCAGTTCTTCCTCCTCCGCATTCCGCGGCCGGCGGCGCGGCATCTGGAAGACCGGCACTAGCGGGTTGGACGGCTGAAGCCGGCCGAGCGCGGGGGTCAGCAGGTCAACGACCGAATCGGGGGCGGCACAGAAGTGCTGGTATTCGAGGCGCAGCACCCGCTCTTCCGGCAGCCGGCCCAGGTCGGTCTCCAGCCGCGCTCCCAGGGACCGGATCTGGCCGGCAACCTGTCCCGCCGGAGGCAGCGCGCGCAGCGCTTCAAATTCATCGTCAGGCGGCCGGACCGACCACCAGGCCGAAGGGTCGTCCTGGACCTGGTATCGCGCCCGGAGCAGGGAGAGCGCCACGTCGGCCAGCGACCGGGACACCACGAGAAAAAACGCCCCGTCAAAGATGGCGTCCAGGGCGCCGATCCGCTGCATGTGCCTGACGTTCTTGTTCACAAAGGGCCGCCCGCCGTGGATGCCCTGGATACAGGCCACGGTGCGCCGCAATTCGTCCGCCGCCTCCGCGGGGATATCCGCCGGCGACTGGTAACGGTGCGGATCGAAGTAGCGCCCCCAGAACCCGCCGGCCTCCCGCGGGGCCATGGCGCCATAGACCCTGCCGAAACTGCTGGCGAAGTCGGAACGATAGCGCCGGTGGGTCCGTGTCTGAAACCAGGTGGTGAGGCAGGGGGCGTAGGGGAAACGGCCCACGCCGTTGGTCAGGTAGGCCACTTTCAGGCGGTGAACGATGTACTGGTAAACCAGCGTGGTGCCCGAACGGGGCAGGCCGAGGATGAAGAGCCGGGGTGCCGCAAAAGGCCGGGAGCGGGCGACAAGCGCCCGTTCCGCCGCCCGCAGCACTGGATGAACCAGGCCAGACCCCATTACGCCCGTTGTCCTCCGTTAGCCGGCAGCCCCGCCGGCGGACTTCCTGTGCACCCCCGGCCTCACCCGGCTACGATGTCCCGCACCGCCTGCACCACGTCGTCCACGTCCCGGGGGGTCAGTTTCGGCGAGAGGGGCAGCGAGACGGTCCGCTCGGAGATCCACTCGGTGTTCGGCAGGTCCCCGGGCCGGTAGCCGTAGCGCTCCCGGTAGTACGGGTGGAGGTGCAGGCCGAGATAGTGGACCCCCACGCCGATCTTGCGCCTGGTCATCTCGTCGAGGAACCGGTCGCGGGTCAGGGCGATCCGGTCGGTGTCGAGCAGGATGGTGTAGAGGTGCAGGGCGTGGCGGGTCTCCGGCTCCGGCGGGTGGGGCGTGAACAGCGGCAGGCCGGCAAAGGCCTCGTCGTAGTGCCGCCAGATCTCCTGCCGTCTCAGCCAGTAGTCCTCCACCCGTGGCAGCTGGTGAATGCCGATGGCCGCCTGGATGTCCATCATGTTGTACTTGAACCCGGCGAAGACCACCTGGTAGTGCTTGTAGCCCTCGTCGCTGAACCGCTTCCAGGCGTCGCGGCTCATCCCGTGCAGGCCGAGCACCTTTATCTGGTCCGCGTATTCCTCGTTGTCGGTGATCGCCATCCCCCCTTCGCCGGTGACCACGTTCTTGGTCACGTAAAAGCTGAAACAGCCCATGTCGGCAAAGGTGCCGGTCTTCTTCCCGTGATACTCGGCCTCGATGGCGTGGGCGCAGTCCTCGATCACCTTCAGCTTGTGCGAGGCGGCGATGGCCATGATACGGTCCATCTCGCAGGGCCGGCCGGCGAAGTGCACCAGCAGGATGGCCCGGGTTCGCAACGTGATCTTGCGCTCGATATCATCGGGGTCGATGTTCATCGTCTCCCGGCGGCAGTCGGCAAAGACCGGAACCCCGCCGGCGTGCAGCACCGCATTGGCGGTGGCGGCAAAGGTCATCGCCGGCACGATGACCTCGTCACCGGGGCCGATGCCCACGGCAATCATCGAGAGGTGCAGGGCGGCGGTGCAGGAGTTGACCGCCATGGCGTGGCCGCAGCCCTTGTACTCGCGGAACATCTCTTCGAACCGCTGCACCTTGGGCCCGGTGCCCAGCCAGCCGGACTTCAGCGAATCCACCACCTCGTCGATCTCCGGCTGCTCGATGATCGGGCTGCCGAAAACCAGAAAATCGTCTCTCATCGGCTTTGCCTCGTCGGCCCAGGAACCTGCACCCCGGCCGGGAACAGGTCGTCTCCTGCAGCTCTTTTCAGTACGTCCATTGGAAAGCCTGAATTTTCACCTATTATGTCACAACTGGAACCGCCGTTCCCACCCTGCCGGCAACCGCCGTGCAGCATGAGGGCAACCGGGCTATAATGGGGATCGATCCGTTCATTTCAGCGGTATCATCATCGAACACAATGGCCGGCCCCGGCGCCACGGGTTGAGAAGACATGAACCAGCTGAAACAGCGACCGCAGAGCCGCTCCCGATCACCCCGTTTCGAACACATGCTGGACAACCTGCTGGTCCTGACCAGTGTGCTGGCCATTGCCACGCTGGTGCTGGACGACGGAGGCTTCACGCTGCCGCCCGGCCTCAAATCGGCGCTGCACGATATCGAGGGCGTCATTGTCGGCCTCTTCGCCGCGGAACGGCTGGCCCGGCTCTGGCTGGCCCGCGACCGCCTTCGTCATCTCCGCCACCACTGGTTCGAATACGCGCTGCTGGCCGTCGTTCCGCTGGTCTACATCGTCGAGTGGGAACTGCGCGGCAGGGTGCTCTCCGCCGGCGTCATCTTCCTCGTGACCACCCAGGTCTACATCCTGGCCACCCTGGTCATCCGCGCCGTGGGTCTGAACCTCAGGCTCTCCGGCAGCGGCATCCCGCCGCAGCGGCTGCTCATCGGCAGTTTCGCCCTGCTGGTCCTCGTCGGCTCCGGCCTGCTGATGCTCCCCGCCGCCGTCCAGCCGGCGAGCTATCCCGGCTGGGGCTACGCCGACGCCCTGTTCACCGCGGTGAGCGCCAGCTGCGTCACTGGCCTGGCCGTGGTGGACACCGGCACCCACTTCACCCTCTTCGGCCAGTCGCTGATCCTGGCCCTGATCCAGTTCGGCGGACTGGGGATCATGCTCTTCGGCACGGTGTTCGCCATGCTGGTGGGCCGCGGGCTGACCCTGCGGGGTTCGGACACCCTGGGCAAGATGGTGGCTGCCGACAACCTCGGCGAAATCGGCCGGGTGGCCGCTTTCGTGGTGCTCACCACCCTGGCCGTGGAGGCCGCGGGGGCGGCGATGCTCTACCCCATGTTCTCCGGGGGCCACGATGCCCTGGGGCAGCCGCTCTCCACTGCCGGGGCGGTCTGGCACTCGGTCTTTCACAGCGTCTCCGCCTTTTGCAATGCCGGGTTCTCGCTCTATGGCGGCAGCCTGATGCACGGCACAGCCGAGGGCTGGGTCCGGCCGCTGGACCGGCACTGGCAGATCCTCGGCGTCTTCGCCCCGCTGATCGTCCTCGGCGGGATCGGCTTTCCGGTGCTGCGCTATTGCGGGCAGACCGCCCTGTCGCTGGCCCGGCGCCGGCACTGGCCGGGCCGGCCGGTGCCGCGGGACCACCGCCGCCTCCCCCGCGTTCGGCTCAACCTGCACTCCCGGGTGGCGCTGGCCGCCACGGCGCTGCTGATCCCACTGGGCGCCGCCGGCCTGTGGTGTTTCGAAAGGCTGCACGGCGGCCGGCTCGGCATCGGCCAGGCGCTGTTCCAGTCGGTCACCGCCCGCACCGCCGGGTTCAACACCATCGACATGGCCGCGCTCTCCCCGGCCGGCAAGCTGCTGATGTGCGGGTTGATGTCGGTGGGCGGCGGCCCGGCCAGCACCGCCGGCGGGCTGAAGACGGTTACCCTGGCCGTGCTGGTCCTCGCCGTCTGGAACACCATACGCCGGCGCAGGGAGTTCGAGCTGTTCCGGCGCAGCGTCTCCTCCGAGCTGGTCAGCCGGATCGTGGCCCTGGCCGTGCTCTACCTGGCGCTGCTGGCCGCGGTGACCCTGGCGCTCACCATACTGATGCCCGGCGTCCAGGCGCTGGACCTCTTCTTCGAGGCCTGCAGCGCCTGCGGCACGGTGGGGCTGAGCACCGGCATCACCGCGGGTTTGACACCCGGGGCCAAATTCATCATCATGGCGGCGATGTTCGCCGGCCGGGTCGGGCCGCTGACCATTCTCCTGGCGCTGACCAGGCGGCTGCGGCCGGTGGACTACAGCTACCCCACTGAACACGTGATCATCGGGTGAGAAGATGGAACGATTCGCCGTCATCGGTATGGGACGCTTTGGTAAACGGCTCTCCGCCCTGCTTGCCGAAACCGGGGCGGAAGTGATCGCCGTGGACAAGGACCGGGCTTTGGTGGACGAGATCCGCGACACCGTGACCCTGGCCGTCTGCCTCGACAGCACCGACGAAGACGCCCTGCGGGCCCAGGGGATTCACAAGGTGGACACGGCGGTGGTGGGAATCGGGTCGTCGTTCGAGGCCAACCTGCTGACCACCGTGGTGCTCAAGCAGCTGGGCGTGCCGAAAGTGATCAGCCGGGCCACCACCGAACTGCGGGGCAAAATCCTCTCCCGCATCGGGGCCGACAGCGTGGCCAACCCCGAGCTGGAATCGGCCGAGCGCTGGCGCAGCCGGCTGATGGCGCCGGCGATCATGGAGCGCATCGACCTGGAAGCGGGGTACAGCCTGACCCAGATGGCCGCACCGCGGGCCTTCTTCAACAAGACCCTCGAGGAACTGGACATTCGGAAGAAACACCGCATCACCGTGGCCGCCATTCGACGCCCCTCCGATCCGCAGCGGGATGGTGACCCGACCCGGCCCCACACCCTCCTGATCACCGTCCCCATGCCGGAGAGCAAGATCCTGCCCGGCGACATCCTGCTGGTCATCGGCAGCGACGAGGCGGTGGACGCGCTGGCTACGCTCTGATCCTGATCCAGGGAAAGGGCGACTCTCCGCTGCCGGGAATCCTCCGCCGCACCCGTGAGACTATCCGCGACGGATCGTGGAGCAGCTGCGGGCCGAACGGCTCCAGTTGCACGAAACAGTGGTGATGGTAGTGGCCGGCCATCTCCGGGCAGCCGAGACGGCGGTAGTAGTCTTCCGACCGCGCCCTGGCCCGCTCCGCCTCCCCCCGGCCGTAAAACGGACTGTCGATGATGTGCAGCTCACCGCCCGGCCGCAGCAGGCGGAGCAACCGGGGGACCAGCGCCGGAACAAAGGGGAAATACTGCACCGCTCCGGCCAGCAGCACCAGATCCATCCGGCCCACCGGGATGTCGTCACCCGTCACATCGGCGTAGAGAAAAATCAGCCTCGGGTTGTCCCGGAAGACCCGGGCGCCCTGCTCCAGTTCGCGTCCGTTGACGTCGAGAGCGTAGACCAGCCGCCCCGCCGGTTCGGCCAGCCGGGCCGCCATCCAACCGTTGCCGCAGCCCAGGTCGAGGAGCACCGCCAGTTCCCGGTGCGCATCGAGATAGGACTGCAGGCGGGCCAAAGACCGGGCCCGGACCAGCCACTCCCCGGCCTGGGGGTGCTCCGGCGGCACCACGGGCAACCCGCGGACCGTTTCGTCATCCAGCAGCCGGCCCTCCAGCCCGCGCACCTCAAGGTAACGGTCATTAGGGCCGTCAAAGGATCCGGCATCTGACAGCCGCCAGACGCCGTTGCTTCTGGAACATCCCACGAGGTCCAGGCCGCCCGGTCCCGGTGCCGGGTATGGTTTTTTCTCCACCGACTGCCCCTCCACTCTCCGGCGCGGCCTCCTTCAGAGGGCCATTCTGCCGGCCGAAGTTCTTACCTCTCCCAAGCATAGCCTGTTTACGGTAGCGGGCAAAAGCAGGGCTGGACGGTTGATAATCCAACACAGCTTTTGGTAATATGTTTTCATAATGTAAAGTCTATTTCGGAAGACCTTCAGGTTGGGAGTAGATTTATCCTGATATCACGTGTCAGCTAATCTGATCCAAATTGCTTCTATCTCGACGGGCTCTGAACGGTAAACTAACAGATCATTCCATTTTTCATTCGTACATTTCATACATCAACGTCACCGTTTTTCAGGAGTTTAGAACAATGAATTCAAACCGAAGAACAAGTTTCACAATAGCGATGCTAGCTTTCCTCAGCATTACCCAAACAGTTCTGGCGACAGAGGTTAAACTGGAAGCAAAGAAGGTAAAGGGTGGGAAATATTTCCTGAGAGCAAATGCTCCATATATGCCAAAACTCGGTGCGCTTATTGTCGCCACCCCAGATAAGTTGGTCACTAATGTCGAGAGGGATGTTGGTAATTGGTCAGACGTCCAACAATGGAGGGTACGGATTAATGATCTGGTGAAGATCAAAGACATTGAATATAAGAAGGGGAATATCATCAATATTGAGGTTGAAGTTATCGCGGGCCCTGCAGATGGCGAAGAGAGCATTATCAGATTAGAACTGATACATTCGGCGGAAGATTTTCATGAAGCTTTTAACCGGTTGTTTTCAAAATTACCTCTTCAAGACAGGCATGACGATTGGACTCCTGAAATTAAGGAGGCAATTAACAATCGTGACGTCATGAAAGGTATGTCAAAACGACAGGTATACTACATCACAGGTGTGCCCGAATCTTACGAGAGACACGATAAAGATGGTGAGTCCATTGAAACATGGTTTCCTTATAACGCATATGAACTCCCTCGGATGATCGTTTTCGTTGGCGGCAAACTAGATTCTTTCGGCGATATTGGCTTTATAAGCATTGAAGATGGAGGAATTTAGAATGAGATACTTTACGAATGTATTTGCCGTTATTCTGTTACTAACGCTTATGAACTCTAGCGAGCAGGTCACAGCATTCACTCGGGACATTAAACAGGAAGTTAAGCGGCTATTTGATGGAAAATTGTATCTAAATATAAATGCGCCTTGCATTTTTAAAGAAGCTGATTTCAGCATTCAAAATTTTATTCCAAGTGTTTCCAATGTACCACTTATAATGGTTTCGCCCGATGGCGTTAAAATAAATATGAAAAGAGAGTTGCTTTGCCATGATGACGGTGATTGTGATGAATGCGATGATTGTGATGATTTCGGTAAATTATTATCGACAAGTTGGATTGTAAGAATCAATGATTTGGTTAATATTGAAGAAATTGATTTTGAAAAACATGGCATAAACATTGAACTTGAAGAGATCGGTGGGCGAACAGATAAAGAAGGCAGTGTTATTCGCCTTGTTAATCTCCACTCGATTTCAGATGTTCACTCGGTATTTAACCTAGCGTTCTCCAAGGAGCCGCTGCAGGTCGCACACGATGACTGGGATCCTGAGATCAAGCGTGCAATAAATCAAAGTCGGATTATTTCAGGGATGACTCGAAAACAGGTATTTTGTGTAACTGGTCATCCTGAAGCGTTCGAACGGCATGAGGAGCCAGGAAAGGTAGTGGAAACGTGGTTCCCATTCCAGGCCTATCAACTTCCACGCATGATCAAGTTTGAAAACGGAATACTTGTATCGTTCGGTGATCTGGGGCCGTTACAACTTGATGATTGAGTGTTTCCCAATCGCCGATGAATTAACGCCGCGATGCGCATGTGGCTTCCGCGGTGCCCCTCTCCCGGGTCACAAAATACTTCCCGCTGAAACCTCACGGTCCTTTCTGCGTATATCCTCAAAGCGCCCGGGGGGAGTCCGCCGGGACATACCCTTAACGTCACAGGTGGATCAACATGGATGCAATCAGGATCGACACGGTAACCAAGGCCTTTGAGGGGCACCTGGCGGTGGACAGCCTCGACCTGCTGGTTCCCCGGGGCAGCATTTTCGGCCTGCTGGGGCCCAACGGAGCCGGCAAGACCACCTCCATCCGGATGGTGATGAATATCCTCATCCCCGACACGGGCCGGATCGAGGTGCTCGGTGAGACGATGAACGAGCAGCTCAAGGAGCGCATCGGCTACCTCCCGGAAGAGCGCGGGCTCTACCCCAAGATGAAAGTGAACGAGGTGCTGCACTACCTGGCGTCGCTCAAGGGCGTCGCAGCTAAAACGGCCAGGGAGCGCACCGACCAGTGGCTGGACCGGGTGGGGCTGGCCGACTGGAAAGAAAAAAAAGTGGAAGAACTGTCCAAGGGGATGCAGCAGAAGGTGCAGTTCGTCTC
>JAQAZP010000346.1:0-40573 GCA_032127265.1 Acidobacteriota bacterium | reverse complement strand
GGGAAAAGGAATAGAATCACTGGTGCGGCCGTAATTCGGGTATCTCAAACCGATGCGAGGAATACGATGGGTGAAAATAAAGGCAAAGGCGGCTGCGGTTGCTGCGGCGGCGGCATCTTCGGCAGCATTGGCGCGGTGTTGGCGGCGATCCTCAGTTGGAACATGCACCACAGCTTTCTATGGGCCCTGATCCACGCCTTCTGCAGCTGGTTCTACGTCGTGTATCACCTGTTCATCCACGGCTGGACCCTTTCCTGACCCTGATTCGGGAGCCCGGCCGTGAAGCCAACCACCACCGACCAGGTGCTCGACCTCCTCGACGCCTCCTTTACCTCGGCCGCCCTGGCCGCGGCCCTGGAGCTGGGCCTCTTCTGGCTGATCGACCGGCAGCCGCTTTCATCCGAGGCCATCGCCGCGAAATTCCGCATCCCCCACGGCCGCTGCCGCTACTGGCTGCAGATGCTGGAGAAGGCAGGCCTGGTGGAGCAGACGGCTGACGGCTACTGCCCCTCCCCCAGCGCCCGCACCACCATCATCGATGCCTACGAGCCGGCCAGCTGGGGCCACCTGGCCACGGAGACCAGGGGGCTGAACAACTGGCTGCGCGACTTGGCAGCCCACCTCCGGCACCCCGGATCGGCCCGGGAAGCGCTGGGTCTTAACCGACGCGACTACCTGGCCGAGATGACTGACGACCCGGAACTGGCCCTGCGCTTCACCCGCATGCTCCGCGACTTTCACCTGCCCATGGCCGGGGAACTGGCACCAATGCTGAACATGGACGGCGTCACCCGCATGATGGACCTCGGCGGCGGGTCGGGCATCTTCTCCCTTGCAATGCTCCGTCGTTACCCGCAATTGACGTCTGTCGTGGTGGACATCCCCACCGTCTGCCGGGTGGCCCGAGAGCTTGCCGGGGACGGAGAAGAGACCGGCCGCATCAGCTGGCACGAAGCCGACTTTCTCGACGAGCAGCTGCCGCCGGGATTCGACCTGGTGCTGGAGTGCGACGTGGATGTCTACGGCGCGGAGCTCATGCGGAATGTCCGCTCCGCACTCAACCCGGGCGGCCGGTATGTGATCGTCGACCAGCTGGCTCCCGCCGCCGGCGTGGCCCCCCCAACGAGAGTGCACTGGGCCCTGCAGCACTCGCTGGACGACCCGGACTACGCCTTCCCCACGGCGGACGAGCTTGAGGAACAGCTCCAGACCGCCGGGTTCACCACCATCACCCGCCGGGGCCTCACCTTCACCACCGGCCCGGCCCGCCGCTTCACCGACGGCATGGTGATGATCGAAGCGGTAGGCTGACAGTCAGGGACGTACTTGCGTTGTTGACTTATGCGAGAGGGGGCGAGAGGGAGAACGTCTCCATGTCTGTGAAACGCGGAATAAGTCAATAACGCAAGTACGTCCCCGAATTCTACCGCCGTCGGGGGCAGTTGGGCAGGGGAAGGTCGTCAACACCCTCGGCGATGCTCTCCTCGCAGTCCACCGGGTCGCAGCAGGTGTGACAGACCCGCTTGAAGGCCTGGAAGCCGAGCAGCTCCACCGACGGGGAGAGGAATGCATCCCCCACCGGTTCGTCGCGCAGCAGGTCGGTGCTGAGGTACTTCTTGTTGTCGTCGGGGAAGACGGTGACCACCACCGCGTCCCCGCCCAGTTCCTCCTGCACCTGGAGGGCGCCGAGGAAGTTGGCGCCGGAAGAGATCCCCACCCCCAGGCCGAGACGCGAAGCCAGTTGCTGGGCCATCAGGATGGCGTCGCCGTCATCCACGGCCACCACCCGGTCGAGGCAATCAAGGTCGAGAATCGAGGGGATGAACTCGTCGGAGATGCCCTGGATGCGGTGCTTGCCCACCTTGTGGCCGGTGGAGAGGGTTGGCGAGTTTGCCGGCTCCAGGGGGTGCAGCCTGATCGCGGGGTTCTTCTCCCGCAAGAACTTGCCGGCGCCCATGATCGTGCCGCCGGTGCCCACCCCGGCCACCAGAGCGTCCGGGCTGAGGTTCTTGAACCGCAGCTGCCACCAGATCTCGGGGCCGGTGGTTTCGTAGTGGGCGGCCACGTTGTCCTCGTTGGAGAACTGGCGGGGCAGGAAGACGTCACTCGATTCGGCCATCCGCTCCGCCATCTCGATGCTGCCGAGGAACCCGCCCTGCTCCTTGGTCACCAGGGTGATGCCGGCGCCGAGGCTGCGGATGATGTTGATCCGCTCCGCGCTCATCCAGTCCGGCATGAAGATGGTCACCGGGTGGCCCAAAGCGCGGCCCAGGCCGGAGAAGGAGATGCCGGTGTTGCCGCTGGTGGCCTCGACGATGTGCCGTCCAGGCTCCAGGGCTCCCCGGGCACGGCCCAGGCTGAGGATGTGGAGCGCCATGCGGTCCTTGATGCTCCCGGTCATGTTCAGGTTTTCGGCCTTGGCGTAGATCACCCGCCGCTGACCCTTGAACAGGCACTCCACCGCCAGCAGCGGCGTGTTGCCCACCAGGCAGGAGAGGCTATGCAGCCGCCGATCATAGCCGTTTTCAACCTTCTCTACAGTATCCATGAATATCTTCCCCCGACAGGTTAAACCACACCATTCCAGTCAAGAATAGGTGTTCGATTCGACGGCGTCAATCTCCAGATGAGCCGGCAATGGGGTAAAGAGACATTTTTCCACTCAATTACGATTTCTTTACCCGGTGTTGACCCGTTCCGGTTGAATTTTCCCTGCCCGCACCCTATATTAAAGCCAATGGTATGGTGGCCGGTCACGCAAGCAGCTACCGGCCAAGCGGCTTAGCCTCCTCATATAACTGTCGACACCGCCAAAGCGATCGTATGACCAAACAACCAAGAAGAAGGGGGAGTTTCCAATGTCAGGTAGTCCCGTATACAGAAGAGGAATCAACCCGGTCCTGGTGATTGTTTTTGCCATCATCACCACGGCCCTGCTGCTGTTCGGCCCGGTCTGGACGGCCCAGGCCGAGATCAGCTGGCGGAGCGGGGTTGAAATGGGTGACCGTTCTTCCGGCGACGGCGCTCTCGTGGCGCTCAGCGAGCTGTCGAAATCCAGCTCCGGGCGGCATATCGTGGTGCAGTTCAGCGAACCGGTGAGCCTCGAGCAGAAGGCCGCGCTGGAAACCCTTGGCGTGGGCCTGCACAGCTACCTGGGCAGCAACGCCTTCTTTGCCACGCTGAAGAGTGGCGGCCTGGAGACCACCGACCTGCGGGCGGCGCCCAGCCTCACCTCCGCCATGGCCATCGAGCTGGAGTGGAAGCTCGCTCCTTCAATTCTGGCCAACGAGTATCCCGACTATGCCATCACGGTGGACGCGGATACCAAGCAGCCACGGGTTGCGGCCTACGTGATGTTCCACCGGGATATCCCCCTTGACCGGGCCCTGGCACTGGCCCGGGGCCACCAGGCCGATGTCATTGCCGAAATCGTTTCCATCAACATGCTGGTGGTGGAGATGCCGCTGAAGGCCCTCCTCGAACTGGCCGGCGAGGATGCGGTGATGTGGGTCGAACCGCCGCTGCCCTTCATGACCGAGACCAACGACAGCAACAGCGTGGTGACCCAGGCCGACACGGCTCAGACCGCGCCCTACAACCTCGACGGCAGCGGCGTAAACGTGCTGGTGTACGATGCCGCGTATGCCCTGGCATCCCACAGCGATTTCAGCGGACGTCTCACCGTGCGTGACAGCTCGGGGCTCGGCGACCACGCCACCCACGTGGCCGGCACCATCGGCGGCGACGGGTCGAACAACAGCAATTATGAAGGGATGGCGCCCGGCGTGACCATCCAGTCCTACGGTTTCCAGTATGACGGCAGCGGGACCTTTCTCTACACCAACCCCGGCGACCTGGAATCGGACTACAACCAGGCGATCAACACATACGGGGTGGATATCTCGAACAACTCCATCGGCTCCAACATCGAGTCCAACGGCTTCAACTGCGCCTACCAGGGGGACTACGGCGCCACCGCGGCGCTGATCGACGCGATCGTGGGCGGCAGCCTCGGCGCGCCGTTCCGCATCGTCTGGGCCAACGGCAACGAGCGTGGCGGCAGCCGCTGCGACGTGGAGGGTTACGGCGACTACTACAGCGTCCCGCCGCCGGCCTGCGCGAAAAACCAGATCGCCGTGGGCGCGCTGAACTCCGACAACGACTCCATGACCTACTTCAGCAGCTGGGGCCCCACGGATGACGGCCGGATGAAGCCGGATATCTCCGGGCCGGGCTGCCAGAGCGGCGGTGACAGCGGCGTCACCTCCTGCTCCTCCAGCGGCGGCTACACCACCATGTGCGGCACCTCCATGGCCTCGCCCACGGTGACTGGCTGCCTGGCCCTGCTGCTCGAGGACTTCCGGGCCCAGTTCCCGGCCCAGAACGACCCGCGCAACTCGACGCTGAAAATCCTGCTGGCCCACAATGCCATCGACCTGGGCAACACCGGTCCGGACTACCAGTACGGCTACGGCTCGATCCGCATCGTCGACACCATCGACTTCATGCGCGGCGGCGAGTTCGAGGAGAACTCGGTGAGCCAGGGCGGCACGGTGACCTACCAGGTGGTGGTCCCCGGCGGCACCTCGGAACTGAAGATCACCATGGCCTGGGACGACGTGGCCGGAACGCCCAACGTCAATCCCAACCTGGTCAACGATCTCGACCTGGTGGTGATGAGCCCGTCGAGCGTGCGGGCCTACCCCTGGACGCTGAACCCCACCAGCCCCTCCAGTTCGGCGGTGCGGACAACAGCTGACCACACCAACAACATCGAGCAGGTGCTGGTGGACAACCCGGAAGCCGGCACCTGGACCGTCACCGTACAGGGCTACAACGTTCCCACGGGACCGCAGTCCTTCTCCATCTGCGGCTCGCCCACCCTGGGCGTGGCCGGCCCGGCCGACTGCAACAACAACGGCGTGCCCGATGACCAGGACATCTCCGGCGGCACCAGCCAGGACTGCAACGGCAACGGCGTGCCCGACGAATGCGACATCAACTTCGGCACCAGCACCGACTGCAACTCAAACGCCATCCCCGATGACTGCGAGCCGGGCGGCGGCGACGACTGCAACGCCAACGGCCAGTCCGACCTCTGCGACATCGCCCTGGGCACCAGCCAGGACTGCAACCTGAACGGCATCCCCGACGACTGCGACATCGGCCCCACGGCGGTGACCGTAACCTTCAGCCTGGACAGCGATCCCGGCTGGGCCACCGAAGGGCTCTGGGACTTCGGCCAGCCCACCGGCGGCGGCGGCCAGTACGGCGGCCCCGATCCCAACTCGGGCTACACCGGCAGCAACGTCTACGGCTACAACCTGGCCGGCGACTACGAGAACAGCCTGCCCGAGCGGCATCTGACCACCACGGCCATCGACTGCTCGGATCTCTCGGACGTCACCCTCTCCTTCCGCCGCTGGCTCGGGGTGGAAAGCAGCACCTACGATCACGCCTACATCCGGGTGAGCGACGACGGATCCGGCTGGAGCACCGTGTGGCAGAACCCCGCTTCAGCCACAGAGGACGCCTCCTGGTCACTGCAGAGTTACGACATCTCGGCAGTGGCTGACGGCCAGTCCACGGTCTACATCCGCTGGACCCAGGGCACCACCGACAGTTCCTGGCAGTACTGCGGCTGGAACATCGACGACGTGGAGATCTCGGGGACCACTTCGGTGGGCGGCCCGGGTGACTGCAACGCCAACGGCATACCTGATGAGTGCGACATCGCCGCCAGCACCAGCCAGGACTGCAACAGCAATGGCGTGCCCGACGAGTGTGACATCGCCGAAGGGACCAGTCAGGACACCAACAGCAACGGCATCCCCGACGAGTGCGAGTCCACCGACTGCAACAACAACGGCGTACCAGACGACCAGGACATCTCCGGCGGCACCAGCCAGGACTGCGACCTGAATGGTGTGCCCGACGAGTGCCAGGCCGACGCGGACGGTGACGGTGTGATCGATCCCTGCGACGGTTGCCCGGCCGACCCGAACAAGACCGACCCCGGCAACTGCGGCTGCGGTACCCCGGACACCGACACCGACGGTGACGGAACTCCCGACTGCAACGACGGTTGTCCCAACGACCCGAACAAAATCGCCCCCGGCGACTGCGGCTGCGGCACCCCCGACATCGATTCCGACGGTGACGGCGTGACCGACTGCATCGACGGCTGCCCCAACGACCCGAACAAGACCGACCCCGGAGACTGCGGTTGCGACACGCCGGACACAGACAGTGACGGTGACGGCACCCCGGACTGCATCGACGGCTGCCCCGACGACCCGAACAAGACTGATCCGGGCACTTGCGGCTGCGGCACTCCCGACACCGACACCGATGGTGACGGCACCCCCGACTGTGACGACGGCTGCCCCAACGACCCGAACAAGATCGCCCCCGGCGACTGCGGCTGCGGCACCCCCGACATTGACAGCGATGGTGACGGTGTGCTGGACTGCAACGACGGTTGTCCCAACGACCCGAACAAGATCGCTCCTGGTGATTGCGGCTGCGGCACCCCGGACACCGACAGTGACGGTGACGGCACCCCGGACTGCAACGACGGCTGCCCCAACGACCCGAACAAGATCGCTCCAGGCGACTGCGGCTGCGGCACCCCGGACATCGACAGTGACGGCGACGGTGTGGCCGACTGTGCCGACGGTTGCCCCAATGACCCGAACAAGATCGCACCCGGCGACTGCGGCTGTGGCACCCCGGACATCGACAGTGACGGTGACGGCGTGGCCGACTGCATCGACGGTTGTCCCAACGACCCGACCAAAACCGACCCTGGCACCTGCGGATGCGGCGTGCCCGACGTGGACAGCGACAGTGACGGCTGGCTCGACTGCGTGGACAACTGCCCGGCGACCTACAATCCGGGCCAGGAGGACTGCGACAACGACGGCATCGGCGATGCCTGCGCCGGTGAACCGGACTGCAACGAGAACGGCGTGCCCGACTCCTGCGACATCGCCGACGGGACCAGCGAGGACACTGACAGCAACGGCATCCCCGACGAATGCGAAGGTTCGACCACCGTCGATAATGATGCCTCCGGCGATCTGCCGGTGGCCGGCACGGTGAGCGGCACTTACACTGACACCTGGGCTGATGACTCGTCGTACCAGGTGCTCACCGAGCGCGACTCGGGCGGCAAACCGTCCAGCCGCTACAGCTACCTTGAGCACAAGTGGACATTCAACGTCACCGGCGGCAGCTCGATCACCTTCTTCTTCAACGGCTACCGCACCGACTCCGGCGAAGGCGACGACTTCATTCTCGCCTGGTCCGCGAACGACGGCACTTACGCCGAGATGTTTACCGTGGACAACGGCACGGACAGCGGTGTGTTGCAGTCCTTCATTCTGCCGGTGACCGCCGGCGGGACCTACTACGTGCGGGCGGTGGACGCCGACCAGACGCCTGGCTACCGCCAGCAGGACAGCCTGTATGTTGACCAGATGTTCTTCCGCTCCGAAACCTCTGGCGGCGGCACGCCCCCGGCGGCGCCCACCGGCCTCTCGGCCACGACCGTCTCCAGCTCGGCCATCGACCTCGGCTGGGCCGACAACGCTGACGACGAGTACGGCTTCGAGATCGAGCGCTCCACCGACGGCGTGAACTGGTCGCTGATCGACACCACGGGCAGCGACGTCACCTCCTACAACGACAACGGCCTCGATGCCGCCACCACCTATTACTACCGCGTGCGGGCATTCAACGGCAGCGGAAGCTCCGGTTATTCAAACGTGACCAGCGCCACCACCGACCAGGGCAGCGGCATCACGCTCAGCGCGGTGGGCTATAAGGTGCGGGCGATCAAAATGGTCGATCTCACCTGGTCCGGCGCTACCACGGCTAACGTCGATATCTGGCGAGATGGCGCGCTGTTCGCCACCGTGCCGAACAACGGGTTCTACACCGACGTGCTGGGCAAGGACGCTTCCGGCACATACCAATACGAGGTCTGCGAGGAGGGAGGCACCACGTCGTGCTCCAACATGGCGGCGGTGTCTTTCTGAGTCTGGAGCCGTGCGGGGCCCCAATGGAGCTTCGCACGGCGGACGAGCACGTGGCACACAGCACGGGGCCTGGCGTGAAAGCGCTCGGCCCCGTTATTCTTGCCATTGCGCTCTCGGCTAACACCTGTTTGGGACTTCAAGAACTGTAGAGCACCCAATTGGTACACAGTCCTGAATACGGATATGACTTGCTTGTCCCCCCGTAACCGTAGCCGAGGCCCACAGCTCCGGATTGCGATGCAGGATAACCCGTAAACCCGTGAAAATGGCCGGTAAACGTATCGAACGCACTGCTGAGATGCCAGGAACCAGGTGGCGGATCTGTGGTCTTACCGCAAGCCAGGGCGCTATTCTCAAAGCACTTTTCGGAGATGATGCCGGGTGTGGAATATTCCCTCTCCATTTTCGTCTCCCCCATGAGCTCGAGTTCTGATAATTAGACAGGCCGATGCCCGGTATCACGAGGAATAGGTGATCCAGTTGCCGCACATTCCGGAATAGACATATGAACCCGAAGTGCCGCCTGGCCCGAAACCGATACCTGCCGACCCGCTGATCGATTCGCTGGCGCCGAATCCGGCACCAAAATGACCGGTGTATGTCTCGTAGGCCGTGCTGAAATGCCAGGACCCGGGCGGGGGGGAAGTGTATTTACCGCAGGATAGAGCGCTGGTTTCAAAGCTTTTTTCGGAACAGATCCTCGGACGGCAATACTTTTTCTTCATGGCATCTCCTCTCAGCCCCTGAGTTGTTCCACGGGAGGCAGGGTCAGCCGCAACAACCATCGCAGCCGCTCATGATGAGTAGGTGACCCAGTTTCCGCACAGTCCCCCCATCCAATATGATTGCGAGGTTCCGCCCGGCCCGAATCCGACGCCGGCAGACCCGGAAATCGACTCACTGGCGCCAAACCCGCTTCCCAGATGGCCGGTGAATGTGTCGTACGCACTGCTCATGTGCCATGACCCGGGCGGTGCATCGGAGGTCAGACCACAGGCCAGGGCTGTGGTTTCAAGGCACTTGTCACTCAGAATAGATGGTCTGGCGTAGATCTTTCTCATGGATTTCGCTCCTCTATGGTGGTCAAATTCGCCGGTTCGTTCATGACCGGGCTTTCCAACAGACCGGGGCTCGTGATTATCTGATCATCCAACGGAGAGCCGGCAAAATCGTGAACGGCGGCTGCCGTCATGTCATTGTCCATGAAAGCTGAACCGAGCTCAGGAGCGGTGTCCCCCACCCAGAAGGTAGCCGCGAATCTGGTTGATCAGGCTGACCTTCGGTTTGGCGGTATTCTCCAGGTCGGAGAATTCAGGGTAGGTTTCCAGCCGCTCCTCGACGATGGACTCGATCTTGGCGATGAACTCCTTGTTCTTCTTCAGGATCGTTTCAAAGCCGTCCTTGGGGATCTCCAGCACCTCGATGTCGGTCAGCGCCCGCACCGAAGCGGTCCGGTCGCCGCCGGAAAAGAGAGAGATCTCGCCGAAAATGTCCCCCGCAGAGAGGGTGGTGACCCGCTTGCCGTGCTTGAGCACCTCCACCCTGCCGGCGAGAATGGCGAACATGCTCTCCCCCGATTCGCCCTCTTCCGCCAGCACCGTTCCCCGCGGGTAGTCGAGCCGTTCGCTGGACTCGGCGATTGCTGTGATCTCGGCCTCGTCAAAGGAGCTGAAGACCTCGATTCCGCGCAGTGCCTGGCGAACGTCCTCCGGACCGTGGGCCGCCGGGAGCGGCTTGCCGCGGCGTTCGATCTGCAGGGTGCGGATGGGGAACGGGATGGTGATGCCGTGGGCCTTGAACAGATACCAGACATTGCGCATCACTTCGCCTTCCAGTTTCTGGAAACCCCGGTACTGCTTGATGTAGAAGCGCAGGCGGTAATTGATCGAGAAGTCGTCGAACCCGGTGATCCAGATCTGCGGCTCGGGCTCCCAGCGTACCCCCGGCGTGGACAGCACGGCCTTGCGCAGCACCCGCATCACCAGGTCCGGGTCGTCGCGGTAGCTGGTGCCGATGTCCTTCTCCCGGGCCGCCCCGAGCTTGGTCAGGTTGCTGAACTTCTGCTTGGTCAGCTCGGTGTTGGGGATCAGGATGTCGTCCTTCTTCGTGGTGACCAGCCGCACCGCCCGCCAGGAGAGTTCGCGCACTTCGCCGATCACCCCGTCGTACTCCAGCCAGTCGCCGATACGGATCGAGTTCTCGAAGTGGAAGACCGTCCCGGCGATGAGGTTGGCCAGGGTGTCCTGGAGCGCCAGACCGAGAACCATGGTCAGCACGGCCGAAGTGGCCAGCAGCGGGGTGACATTGATCCCGAACAGTTCCTTGAGCAGGACGAGGATCAGGATGACGTAGACCAGCGCCACCGAGACGTCGGTGATCAGCTTGGAGACCTTGACTCCCTTGGCCGAGAGCCAGGTGAGCGAGAACTCCTTGAGCATGCTGATCAGAAAAACCGCCAGCAGCAGGACCAGCAGGGCGATCAGCCCCTGGCTCGCCAGTTCGGGAAGCGGCAGGTCGAAATAGGCCACCGCATCGCTCACCAGTTGGATCAGCAGGGCGAGAAAGAGGATCCGGATCCGTTTGCCGATGATCGGGTTGCGGCGGCCGAGAATGCCGAGAAGAACGATGAACAGCAGCAGAATGCCGCTGGAGGCGAAGGCTGTCAGTTCGGATGTCATCTCGGGACTCCAGGGAAATGGACCATTTTCCCTAGAGAATACGGGGTTCACCGAACGGCGTCAAGAAGGAGAGAATTACGGGCTTTCGCCCCAGAAGAAGCAGACGTCCTGGGCGGTGGATCCGGAGGGCGGATAGGGCGGTTGGTTGTATGGCGGGGGAGTGACGTCCACCACCCTCAGGCGGGCAATGTTTTTCTCCTCGAGGCTCTGCAGGTCCAGCACCTGGTTGTTCCAGCACTGCTCCCAGCTGCCCAGCGGCGGCAACGCCACGGCCCTGATGCGCCATTCGTAGAGCGGTTCACCACTGCCCAGCAAGAGGTCGATATGGCCGTCCACGGTGCGCGGCGAATCCACCAGGTTCTCGATGGTGACACAGATGTTCACCGTGGTGGGCAAGGTGTTGTACAGCGGGGTGCAGGTTATGGTGGCGTCGATGGTCTGCACCGCCTCCTGGCTGTGCGACTCATCTCCCGGATCGGTGGTAGAACCGCCGGAGTTGCAGGCGACGAATGGAAGCATGGCCAGGCAGGCCCCCAGGGCCATCAGCACTACAACCAATCCGGTTACCGTTTTTCCGCTCATTTGAAGGCACCTCTCAGCCACTAAGACCACAGCCGCCCGCAGGAGTCACATCTGCAGGCTCTCAGTTCTTATCGACGAAAAGTGTGTTCATGCTTACGGAATTATCATGCGGCAAGATCAAGGAGGGTGGACAAGAGGATACCATCGCTGTCGTCACGGGGGATCGGGGATGCCCGAGCGCCCCGTTTCATCCGCGGACATGGACAGATCCGACACCGCAGAATTTGGATTTTGAGAACTGGCCGCTAAATTGGCGGCAGATCGAGATCGCAGGCCCACCCGGTGGCGTTGACCCCTTGGGTCCAGCCCGCGTCGAAAGCCAGGAGCGAATACCAGAGGCTTACCGCCGCGCCGTCGTAACGGTAGACCTTGACCTCCGAACCGAGCGTCGGGCCCGGCCCCTGCCCGACCACCACCTCGGCCCGGCCGTCGCCGTCAAGGTCCGCCCTGGCCGAGGCCCGAGCACCATACCGCGCCTGGGATGCACCCCAGGCGAAGAAATCGAAGCCAGGGAGCAGGGAGACGAACGCCCCGTCGTAATCCCACCCCCGTATATTGGCGCCGAAACTCGCCGACGGACCTGGGGCGGTGATGATCTCGTCGATCCCGTCCCCGTCCACGTCGCCGCAGGCCACGTTCACCCCGTACCTGGGCGTCCCGTAAGCGAAAAAACTCACCGCGGCGATGGGGCTCACCGAGCCGTTATCGACTTTCCACGCCCGCACATGCGGCCCGAACACCGCCCCCGGACCGGCACCAGTGACGATTTCATTACCGCCGACCGGGTCGATGTTCCCGCAGGCCACGTTCACTCCCCACTTCGGTGTCCCGTAGGCAAAAAAGCTCACTCCGGGCATCGGGCTCACCCCCACCCCGCTGGTGTAATCGAAGGCCCGCACGTGCGGCCCGAACACCGCCCCGGGGCCGGCGCCGGTGATGATCTCATCGGCGGCATCGCCGTCCAGGTTCCCGCAGGCCACGTTGACCCCGTATTTCTGGGTGCCGTAGGCCAGGAAGCTGAGGTCGGAGAGTGCCGCCCCGCTGATGTCGAACCCCCGGACATGCGGCCCGTAGATCGCACCCGGGCCCGGCCCGGTGATCAGTTCGTCGGTGTATTCATCCCCGTCCACATCCCCGCAGGTGACGTTGACCCCGTAATGCGGCGCTCCGTAGGCGTTGAACTCCAGGATCGACTGGGCACCCTGGACCGGCGGAAAGAGGCGTACCCGCGGCGGGTTGTCGTAGCCCGGGCCGGGGCCCACCGCCAGCCCGCTGCTCCGGTAATGGGACCCCATGTCCGTCACCCCCTGGTCCAGGACGCAGTCGGTGCGCGTCGTTCCCCACGATAACGGAAACGGCGGGGCCGGATCGCCGGAATCGAGGCAGGGGCTGTTCTGGGTCTGCCCGGCGGCCTGCTGGCTGAGGTAGAAGCTGCCCAGCGGCCCTGCGACAAACAGCGGGTCGGTGTTGAGGTTGCCTATGCCCTGCCAGCCCCCCTGCACGTCGGAATAGTCGAACTCCACCGTGCTCCCGCCGGTCTGGTGGATCTGGCTGCCGACCGGCGCGCTGTTGCCCCAGATGATGCAACTATCCCCATTGATCGTACTGTCAGTGGCGTAGACTCCGCCTCCCGTCGACCCCGCGGTATTGCCTTGCAGCGTGGCGTGAGACAAAAACATGCTGCTGCCGTTGAGATATAGCGCCCCCCCCTGGACAGTCGAGTGATTGCCGGACAGAGTGTTGTGCAGGGCGATCGTCGAGCTTTCGTAAAGAGCGATCCCGGCACCGCCATCCCCCTCGTTGCCGATGAACCTGTTGGAACTGACCGTGCAGTCACTGCACCCCAGGATGGCCAAACCTCCGCCCACTTGCGCCACGTTGCTGCGAACAATGTTGGAGTTGACAGACACCGGGCCATTCATCATGAAGATTCCGCCCCCGGTGCCCCCGACCTCGTTCTCCTCGATGGTATTCCGGCTCAGGTAACCTTGATTGCCATACACACCTCCGCCCTGGTAGGTGGCCATGTTCCCGTGGATCCTGTTACTCTTAATATACAAATAGGATCCGTCACGGGAGCAGACGCCGCCGCCGTTGACCGCCTGGTTGCCGTTGATCCGGTTCCCGGCGAGTTGGGCGATTGTAATCTGCCGGAAGTACACGCCGCCGCCGTCACCCGGGGACCCCGCGGTACAGCCGGCGATCTCGTTGTTGATGATGACGGCGCCGCCGAAACTGACACAGCCGATCCCGCCGCCGCTGCCCGCACTGCAGAGGAGAATGCGGTTGCGGTTGATCAGAGGCGAGGCTCCGTCACAGAGGATGCCGCCACCCTCCGTCGCGCTGCCGTTCGTGATGGTGAACCCGTGGATCACCGTGTCTATGAATTCCGAACGGTGGATGTAGAACCCCCGCCCGCTCCCCTGGCAGTCGATGACACAGTTTGCCGGCCCGTTGGCCGATCGGACGGTTATCGCCTTGCCCAGGGTATCGAGGTTCTTGTTGCCGCTGCCGGTCCAGGTCCCGTCGGCCACCAGCACGGTGTCGCCGTTGCCGGCGAGGTTGATCCCCGCCTGGATGTTCGGCTGGTCGCCGGGGACGTGGATCACCGCTGCCGGCGCCGCGGTTGAAAGCTGGAGCAACGCACAGAAAAGAAACAGGAACGGAATCATCGCGGCCTTGCGCATCGCGGCACTCCTTGGATAATGGGACGTTTTCTTCGCTCGGGAAGGAACATCTCAACGTTGCACAATGAATAAGAATCGATAACCTTTTCAACATGCTAGACAAGGGTTGTGGGGATGTCAATGCAGTGTCCAAAAACGGGGCGATGGGCAGGCCGAGGGCACTATCAATCAGTGTCCTCGCAAGCGCAGCAGGGTTTCCTCCATCCCTTATCGCTGACGTGTGCCCACGATTACGGAATTCTGGCGGGAGCGGTATCAGCGACCAGCCGCACGTCATCCAGATTGATCACCACCGGTTCGGACAGAGCCACGGAGAAAATCATCACCCCCTGGATGCGGTCCATGGACATCGTCCGCTCCCGCGGCGCCTGCTCCACTTCGGCCAGTGGGATCGATATCTCGTTCCAGCCCGGCTCGAGGGTGAAGGAGGCGGTATAGCGGTCGTCGAAGACGCCGCCCCGGGCGTAGTGCGGCTCGTCGTGGATCCGGCAACTGATGGGGAGCGGGAGGGCCGTGCTGTTGCGCACACTGATATGGAGAAATCGATACCCCAGGTTCCAGGCGGCACGGCCCCAGCGGGCAGTGATGGCATCCGGCCCGCTGAAGAACAACAGCACCAGGAAGACAGCGGAGAGGATCACCGAGAAGAGTGCGGCCGGTGTTTTCATCCCGTTCCGTTCACTCTGATCGGACGACGCGATCTCCTAATCGGCAGCCCGGGAGCGCGAAGAGGCCACCGAGGCGTAGGCCACCGGGATCAGCACAAGGGTGACCAGGGTCGAGGCGAGCATGCCGCCGATGACCACCCGGGCCAGGGCGGCCTGGATCTCGGCGCCGGTGCCCCAGCCGATGGCCAGGGGGACCAGGCCGAGCACCGTGGTGGCGCTGGTCATCAGGATCGGGCGCAGGCGCAGCCGGCCGGCCTCCACCACCGCGTCGATCACCGCCATGCCGTAGTCCCGGCGCAGCAGGTTGATCGCGTCCACCAGCACGATGGCGTTGTTGACCACGATGCCGATCAGCATCACCAGCCCCATCACGCTCTGGATATTGAGCGTGGTGCCGGTGAGCAGCAGCACGGGCACCACGCCCACCAGGGCCACCGGCACCGAGAGCATCACGATCAGCGGGTCGATGAACCGCTCGAACTGGGCGGCCATGATCATGTAGACCAGGGCCAGGGCCATGATGATGGCAATGATGAAGTCGCGCCGGGCGGCCAGCTGTTCCTCGTACTGGCCGCCGAAGAGCAGGGTGAAGCCCGGGGGCAGGTTCAAGCCGTCCAGTTCGGCGCGGACCAGGTCAACCGCATCGCCCAGGGCCACGCCGCTCTCCAGGTTGGCGGTGAGGTAGGTCACGCGCTGCCCGTCCACCCGCTCGATCTCCACCGGCCCCAGGGCCCGCTGCCGGCTGACCACCGTGGAAAGCGGGATGATCACCCCGGCCGGTGTGCGCAGGGCGATGGTGTCCAGGTCGCTGGAGTTCAGCCGGTCCTCGGGCCGCAGCCGGACGGTGATCGGGAACTCGTAGCCCCCCTCGCGGTAGCGCCCGGCCTCCAGCCCGCCGACGTTTGCCAGCAGGGTCCGGCCCACCTCGCGCACGGTGAGCCCCAGTTCGGCCATGCGGTCCCGGTCGAGGATCAGCCGCTCCTCCGGCTGGCCCTCCCGCCGGCTGGCCCGCACGTCGGTGATCCCGGGCAGCCGCTCCATGCGGCTCCGGATGTCGGCGGCCACGGCATCGGCGCGGCCGAGGTCCCAGCCGCGCAGTTCGATCTCCAGGGCGTTCTGGCCGCCGCCCGAGCTGAAGACCCGGTTGAGCATCCAGAGGCCCTGCTGCGCCTCGACGTCGATCTCCGCCCCGGGCACCTGGCCGTCCACCGCCTCGCGCACCAGGTCTGCCAGCTCGGTGCTGTCATGGGAGCGCCGGTCCAGCGGCCGGAGTTTCAGCTCCACCGCCGCACTGTCGCCGCGCACTTCGGTGGCCGTCAGCTGCACGTTGCCCGGCGGCACCGCGGCGCGCACCTTCTCTTCCAGTTCGTCGAGGTAGGTGCGGGCCACGGCGATGTTGGTCCCCCGGGCCATCTCCAGCTCGATGTCGATCTCGTCGGCGTCGGTGCGCGGGGCCAGCTCCACCGGGATCAGCGGCCAGAACAGCACCGCCGCGGCGAGCAGCAGGGCGGTGGCGCCGAAGACCCGCCAGCGGCGGCCGATGGCGGCGTGGAGCAGCCCGGTGTAGCGGCCCTCCAGGCGGCCGAAGGCCCGGGAGAACCTGGAGCGCCCGGCGGCGGTCCCGTTGCGCACCCGGGTCAGCCGCGAGGCGAGCACCGGCACCAGGGTCAGGGCCACCGGCAGCGAGCAGGCCAGGGCGAAGACCACCACCAAAGCCAGGGCCTGGAACAGGGCCCCGCTGGTGGTGCGGGCGAAGACCACCGGCAGGAAGATCACGCAGGTGGTCAGCGTCGAGGCGGTGATCGCGCCGGCCACCTCCCGCGTCCCCACCCGGGCCGCGGCCGCCGGCTCCTCGCCCTTCTCCTCCCGCTTGCGTACGATGCGCTCCAGCACCACGATGGCGTTGCCCACGATCAGCCCCACCCCCCGGGCCAGCCCGCCGACGGTCATCTGGGTCAGGGTCAGCCCGCCGAAATAGAGCAGTCCGAAGGTGGCGATCACCGAGATAGGGATGGAGAGGGCGATGATCGCCGTGCTCGATCGGCTGCGCAGGAAGAAGTAGAGCACGGCCACGGCGAGCAGCGAGCCCCAAAGAGCCGACGTGCGGACGTTGGCGATCGACTGGCGGATGAACTCGCTCTGGTCGCTGATCACCGCGAAGTGCACGTCGTCGCGCTCGGTGTTGATCCGCTCCATCTCGCGGCGCACGGCCTCGGCCACGGCCACCGTGTTGGCCCCGCTCTGTTTCTGGATCGACAGCGTGATCGAGGGGACGCCGTTCATCTCCACCAGGTAGCGGACGTCCTCGTAGCTGTCGCGCACCACGGCCACGTCCCGCACCCTGATCGCCCGGCCGCCCGGGCTGGCCACCACCGTCCGGGCCACCTGCTCCACCGACTGGTACTCGCCGAGGGCGCGGACGTAGAGGTCGCTGATCCCGCTCTTCACGTTGCCCGCCGGCAGGGTGATGTTTTCCCGGGACACCGCCTGCTGCACGTCGAGGGCGGTGAGCCCGGCGGCCAGCAGCCGGTCGCGGTCCAGGTCGACCCGGATCTCGCGGTAGATGCCGCCGCGGACATTGATCGCCCCCACCCCGGGGATCTGCTCGAAGCGCCGCGCCAGGTCGTCCTCCAGCAGGCGGGTCAGCGACTCCAGGTCGCGGCTCGAGGTGACGGCCAGGCTGACCACCTCGACCATGTCCAGGTCGAGCTTGAAGATCTCCGGCGCCTCGGCTTCCACCGGCAGCTCGTCGCGCAGCCGGTCGAGGGCCGCGCGCAGGTCGTTGGCCGCCTCGTCGATGTTGGTCCCCCGGGCGAAGCGCAGGCGGATGCGGCTGTTCCCTTCCTCGGAGCTGGAGGTGATCCGTTCGAGGTTGGGCAGGCCGGAGACCGCATTCTCGATCGGGTCGGTGATGATTTGCTCGACCTCTTCAGGGCCGACGTCGGCGTAGCGGGTGCGGACGGTGAGTTCGGTGAACTCGATCTTGGGCAGGAGGTCCACCGGCAGGACGCGCAGGGACACGATGCCGACGACGATGAGGATCAGGTAGACCATCGCCGTGGCCACCGGGCGGCGGATGGAGAGGTCGGTGATGCCGGCCATCTCAGCTTCCTCCCCCCGGGGCCGCCGGAGCTTGCGCGGCAGAGGCCTCGGCCGCGCGGAGCGCATCGTCCACCGCTTCCCTGGTCTCGGGAAGCTCTGCGCCGAGGACGCGGGCCAACCGCTGCTGCTTGTCGAGGAAGGTCTCCAGCAGGTCCTCCCGCTGCAGGGCGGAGAGCCCCAGGACGCGCTTCCAGCTGGTGGGCCGGACCCGGGCCGGCACCGTGTCCGCGCCGGCCGTGCGCCGGGCCTCGTCGAGCAGTTGCTGGCCCAGGGTGACCACCCACTCCCCTTCCTCGACACCGCGCACCCCGGCAGTGCCCCGGCCTTCGGCCAGCACGACCACCGGCCGCAGGGCCACCCGGCGCGGTTCTTCGGGGATGTCGGTTCCCGGCGTCTGCGGTTCGGTCAGACCGTCGGGGTCGATGATCACGTAGACCCGGGTCTCCCCGGTTTCCGGGACCTCGCGGATCGCGCTGAGCGGGACCAGGGCCGCCTCGTCGGTGGATCCGTAGTTGAGGCGCACGGTGACGTACATCCCGGGCCGCAGGCGGTCCCCCTGGTTGGCCGCGTCGATCTCGGCGGTGGTGCTGAAGCTGGACCGTTCGAGGAACGGCGAGATGCGCGAGATCTCGGCCAGCAGCGGCTCGGCCGCGCCGCGCCCGGCCTTGATCACCACCGGGGTCCCCACCCCCACCGTCTCGAGCATCGACTGGGTCAGGGAGACCTCGATGATCAGCTGGTCGAAGCCGCCCACCAGGAAGAGCAGGGTCGCGGGATTGACCAGCATGCCCACTTCCACACCGCGCCGGCCGACCCGGCCTTCCACCGGCGAGCAGACCACCGTGCGGTCCATGGCCGAGCGGCGCTCCTCCACCGTGGCCCGGGCCTGCTCCACCCGGGCGGTGGCCTGGTCGGCCTGGGCCGTGGCCGCGTCCCGCTGGGCCTCCTGGGTCTCGAGGTCGAGGTCGCTGACCAGCCCCTCGCCGGCCATCACCCGGGTGCGGGTCACCCGGGCGGTGATCTCGGCCAGCCGGGCCCGGGCCTCGGCCGCCGCCGCCTCGGCCAGCCGCAGGCTCGCCTGTGACTGGGCCAGTTGCTCGCGCAGGGTGTCGTCGTTGAGCCGTACCAGCGGCTGCCCCCGGCGCACGCTGTCCCCATCGCGCACCAGCACCTCCACCACCATGGCCGAGATCTCGGGGCGCACGGCCACCTGGTCACGGGCCCGGACCACCCCGCTGAGCACTTCCTCGAGGGGCAGGCTGCCGAAACGCGCCGGCACCGCTTCAACGGCGGGAACTTTTGTGGCGCCAGCTCCGGCGTCCGGTCCGTCCGGGCCACCACCCGACCCGCAACTCCAGAGGGCCAGGCCGGTGGCCAGAATCATGGCGCTGATGGCCATCGGTCTTTGTCCACCCGGCACGCGCCGGCGCCCCGAAAGGCAGATCCACCGCTTGGCAAAGTCCATTATCAGTTCGACCTCGAACGGCAAAGAGCCCGAAGGACCTCCAGCGAGACCGGAGGCGGGATCACCGCAGCCCTGCTCCGGACCACGGCTATCGACTATCCATTCAATTGGTGTCGGAATTGTACAACATTACCAGCCCGCAGGTCGATGGACTGTCAAGCACCGGGGTCAGGCTACGATGAATGCCGCAAGCTTATGTACGGTCGCCCGAGGACCTGGAGCTCTGCGTTCTGACCCGGCCTTCATTACACAGGACCACCAGCCCGGACTCCTTGTCCGGAAAGACCAGCGTCATGTTGAGGGCGGCGGCCATTTCGGCGGCGATGGCGGTGGGTCTCGAGAAGCTGATAATCAGCGGCAGGCGGGCCCGGGCGGCTTTCTGCACCAGCTCGTAGCTGACCCTCGAGGAGAGGACGAGGACGCTGGCGGTTGACAGCCGCCTGTTCATCAGGCAGCTGCCGATGGCCTTGTCCAGGGCGTTGTGCCGGCCCACGTCCTCGGCAAAGGCTACGGGAGCCAGTTGATCGTCGAGGATCAGGGCGGCATGGGCACTGCGGGTCACCTTGTGGCACTCCTGGTGCTCGCCCAGGGCGTCGAGGCATTTGAAGACCTGTCCTGACTCGATCTCGAAACCGCTCTCCACCGGGTCCATCTTCTGGTAGAGGTCCTCCACCAGCTGCTTGCCGCAGATGCCGCAGCTGGTCTGACTGACGAAGACCCGGCGCTGGAGAACCTCGGGGATCTGCTCGCGCCGTGCCGGCGTGAGCCGGACATCGATGGCGTTTTCATCCTGCGGCTCGTCGTAGATAATGTCAGCGACATCGTCCGGCGTATCGATGATCCCCTCTGCGAGGCAGAACCCGGCCGCATGAAAGACTTCGTCCCCCGGGGTGCGCATCACCGTTGAATAGGGTTCTTCATCGATGCGGATCAGGAGGGGTTCTTCGGCGATCAGGTCGAGGGTGAGAGGTTCACGCTGTCCGTCACGGATGCGGGAGGCCTGGTGCTGTTCAGTGTTCTTGCGCATGGTTGAGTCCTTGAAAAATCGGGGACAGGCACCCGAAGACGATTGCCAGTCCCCATTATTCAGCTACTCGCCGCGGGGGAAAACGAGTGATTCCACCAGCACGAAAGCGGCCTGGAGATACGAGGTCGGGCAGAGCGGGAAGCACTCCTTGCAGGCGTTGCACTCCTTGGCCGCAATCTCGGGGATGAAGCTGATCTCCTTGCGGATGCCCCGGTCGATGAACCCCACGGCATGCTTCTGCACGACCTCGGCACAATACCTGACACAGAGGCCGCAATGGATACAGAACGAGGCATCCTGCTCGAACCGGTTCCGGTCCGCGCCGTATTCCTCGGCCAGGGCCACCAGTTGCGGCGCATCCGGGGCGTGGGCCAGCAGCAGCTCGAGGAGGCCCTTGCGAATCCGGTCCACCTTCGCGGTCCTGGTCTTGACCACCAGGCCCTCTTCCACCGGGTAGATGCAGGACACGACGAGTTTTTGCCAGTCGCCAAAGTCCAGTTCGACCATGCAGAGACGGCACCCGCCCAGGGGCTCCAGTTTTTCGTGATGACAGAGTGTGGGAATCTGGACCCCCGCGATCCGGGCTGCTTCCAGGACGCTCATCCCCTCTTCGGCCTCGACCGCTTTGCCGTCAATCTGCAGGTGGACCTTGCTCATTTCTTTTTGCTCTTTCTGTCGATTGTCCGCTGTTCCTCGGAAATCGGGGGCGGAACCGCTTCGCCGGACAATTTCCTCACCGCATCGAACTTGGCCGGGCAGACGTCGAGGCAGGTGCCGCAGTTGGTGCACTTGTCCTGGATGACATAGTGGATCCTGTTCTTGCCGCCGTCGATGGCTTCAGCCGGGCACTTGCGCAGGCAGATCATACAGGCGAGGCATTTCTCCGGGTCGATGTAGTAGGAGATCAGCTCCTTGCAAGAGAGCGCCGGGCAGCGCTTCTCCCTGATGTGCGCCTCGTATTCGTCCTTGAAGTAGCGCAGCGTGCTGAGCAGCGGGTTGGGGGCGCTCTTGCCCAGGGCGCAGAGCGACGCCTCCATGGCCAGTTCGGAGAGCTCCTCGAGGGTCTCGATATCGCCCTCTTTCCCCTTCCCTTCGGTGATGCCGGTGAGGATGCGGTCGATCTGGCGCAGGCCCTCGCGGCAGGGGACGCACTTGCCGCACGATTCATCGGTGAGGAAATGGATGAAGTACCTGGCGAAGTCCACCATGCAGGTCTCCTCGTCCATCACGATCATACCGCCGGAGCCCATCATCGACCCGGCCCTGGTCAGCTCGTCGAAACCGACGCCCAGGTCGAGCAACTTCTCGGGGATGCAGCCGCCGGACGGCCCGCCGGTCTGCACGGCCTTGAAGGTCTTGCCGCCGGGGATGCCGCCGCCGATCTTGAAGATGATGTCCCGGAGCGAGATGCCCATCGGGACTTCCACCAGGCCGGTGTTGTTGATCTTGCCCACCAGGGAGAAGATCTTGGTCCACTTTCTCCGCTCGGTGCCGAAACCGGTGAACCACTCGGCGCCGTTGTTGACGATCAGCGGCACGTTGGCCCTGGTCTCCACGTTGTTCAGCACGCTGGGCCGGTTCCAGAGGCCCCGGACGTTGGAGCGGATGTACTTCGGCCGCGGCTCTCCCACCCGGCCCTCCAGCGCGGTCATCAACGCCGTCGATTCGCCGCAGACAAAGGCGCCGGCGCCCTGGTGCACCTGGACCGTGAAGTCGAACCCGGAACCGAGGATATCCTTCCCGAGAAAGCCGTACTGCTCGGCCTGGGCAATGGCCAGGGTGATGTTCTCCACGGCCAGGGGGTACTCCTGCCTCACGTAGATGAACCCTTCGTAGGCGCCGATGGCATAGCCGCCGATGATCAATCCCTCGAGGATCGAATGGGGGTTCCCCTCGAGCAGGGTGCGGTCCATGAACGCCCCGGGGTCGCCCTCGTCGGCGTTGACGATCACGTATTTGATCGGTTCGGGTGCGTTGCGCGACCCTTCCCATTTGCGGCCGGCAGGAAAGCCGCCGCCGCCCCGGCCCCTGAGGTTGGCCTTCTTCACCTCCTCCAGCACCTCGATGTCGGTCATCCGGAACAGGGCCTTGCTCAGCGCTGAATACCCGTCGATGGCCAGGTAATCATCGATGCGTTTGGAATCGATCCGGGTGTTGCTGGCCAGCAGCAGCCGCTCTTGATACTTGTAGAAGGGGATGTCCGATTCCTGGACGGCCAGCTCTTCCGTGTTGGGGTCCTTGTAGACCAGGCGCTCGATCACCTTGTGCTGCCCCATGGTCTCGGTGACGATCTCGGGCACATCTTCAAGCGTTACGCCAAGGTAACAGATCTCCTCGGGGTGGATCACCACCACCGGGCCCTTCTCGCAGAACCCGTGACAGCCGGTCCCCTTGGTGCTGACCTTCGCGGTCAGGCCCTGCTTCTCCAGCTCCGCCTGGAATGCCGGGATCAGGTCGCCGGCGCCGCTGGCCAGACAACCGGTGCCGGCACAGATCGAGACGCAGGGCGCGTGCGGATTCCGCTCCGCGGACAGTCCCTGTCTGAACGTGTCCAGTTCCGTGGGCGAGTGTAACAGCGCCATCTTTTCCCCTACTTGTACTCTTCAAGTATGCCGGCGACTTTTGCCGTCGACACCTTGCCGTGAGTTTTCCCGCTGATCTCCATCACCGGCCCCAGCGCACAGCACCCGAGACAGCTGACCGTTTCCAGGCTGAATTTAAGCTCCAGGTCGGTTTCGCCCGGATCGATACCGGTGAGTTCCTGCACCGAATCCAGAATCCGGGTGGCGCCGCGCACGTGGCAGGCGGTGCCCACGCAGACGTGCACATTGTGGCGGCCCTTGGGCACCAGGCTGAAGGCTTTGTAGAAGGTGGCGATGTGCTGAATCAGCGACATGGGAACCTGGAGTTTCTCGCTCACCCTCTGCAGCGCCGGCTTGGGGAGCCAGTTGTACTCGCGCTGAATTTCCAGCAGGACCTGGTTGAGCATGCCGGCATCGCCGTGGTGCTTGTCGATGATTTGATCGATTCTGTCAGTGCACATTTCTCGCTCACGGGTGCGTTGTTCGCATTTTCGAGGAGATGGCTTCATCGCTCTCGGCTCCTCGCACCAGAAAGTAGGGACGGGTACTACTTTCCATGATCCAGCTTTCCAGGTACACGTAAGAAAGTAGTACCCGTCCCTACTTTCTGCCTCCTCCGTACGACAGCATTAATGGGCCACCGAATAACAGCTGCTCTCCATGTCGTACGTGACCAGCCCCTGTCTCGAGGAACTCTTCATGTGCTTCGACACTTCGGACGCTTTCAGTCCAAGCGTTTCAGCAATATCGCTGGTGGAGAGAGGTCTGGTTTTCAAAAGAGACACGATCCGGCTGATGGCCAGGTTGCTGCCAATCAGTTCGTCAAACAGCCGGTTGACCCCGTCGCTGGCGAAAAAATCGCGATACCCTTCTTCGGATCGATTCTGAACCCTGAGTTTCTCCCGCTCCACCAGCCTGAGATAGGGCACCATCTTCCGGACAGCAGCGAGGGATTGCTTCAGGGCACCGCGCTCGATCCCCTCGGCCTCGCCGAGGGGGCCCAGCGCCTTGATCCTGTCGGTGAAACCGTTGATCACGTCGGCCAGGCGGTTGCCCTCGCCGCCGGACATGAACTCGATGCTCAGCCGCTCGGGGTTGATGCCGATTCGCTGCAGGATATTTTTGCTGATGCAGACATTGCCCAGCGCATCGTAATTTCCGTGGGTCGCGTAGTTGCATTCATTCAGTTTGCAGCCGCCGATCAGCACGCCGTCCTGCCCGTTGAAGAAGGCTCTGAAAATGAACTCCAGATCGACCCGGCCCGAGCACATGACGCGGATGAGCCGGATATCGTTTTTATACTGCAAGCGGGATACTCCCGCGGCATCAGCAGCTCCGTATGCTCACCAGTGGCACACGAAACCGAGTATTCTTGGTTTGAACTCAGGACCGCCGCTCATCGTCATTCACCTCCTTTGATTCGCATCCAGCAATCAGGCAAAAATCGGGGGCACCGATTTCCTGCGGAAATCGAGAGCCAGTCCCCATTTTTGCGATTCCATCCCCATTTTTGCGGCTCCATTCTCACCGTTGCGGCTCCAGGTCATCAGGATGTCACTTCCGAAGGAGCTTCCATTTGCCGCAGGATATCTTCCCCGGTGACCGCCGCGTCGATCTGGCTCAGCAAGGCTTCGTCGGTGAAGTGCTTCAGCGCGATGGCGCTGGTGGGACATTTGGCGACACAGAGGCCGTCCCCTTTGCAGAGGATCGGGTTCACCCGGGCCTTCGTCCCCTTAGCCGTGTCGCAGAACTCGATGGCGTCATAGGAACAGGCGGTGATGCAGGCCCCGCAGGACACGCAATCGTATTCTTCCACCGCGGCCACGGAACCCGAAGCCACCACCGTGTCGTGCGACATCAGGGTCAGCACCCGGCCGGCAGCGCCGTAAGCCTGGTTGACCGTTTCCTCTATATGTTTCGGGTAGTGCGCCATGCCGCACAGATAAACCCCGTCGGCGGCGAACTCCACCGGCCGCAGCTTCACGTGGGCTTCCTTGAAGAACTGGTCCGGGTTCAGGGTGACCCTGAACAGGCCGGCGACTTCTTTGGTTGCCGCAGAGGGGACCACGGCGGCGGCCAGCGAGAGGATGTCGGCATCCAGCTCCAGGCGGTTGCCCAGGATGAGATCCGGCACGCTGACCTTCAGGCAGGGCTGGCCCGCCTCGTTCTTGCCCGCTTGCACTTCGGGCCCGTTTTCCGGCGAGTACTGGATGAAATTCACACCCTTGTCCGCCGCTTCCCGGTAGTAGTCTTCCTTGAAGCCGTAGGTTCGCATGTCCCGGAAGAGGATGTAGATCGCCATCCCGGGATTGATCTCTTTCAATTTCAGGGCGTTCTTGATCGCGTGGCTGCAGCAGACCCGGCTGCAGTAATTGCGGTCCTCGTTGCGGCAGCCCACGCACTGGATCATCACCAGGCTTTCGGCGCCAACCACGGCCTCGTCCTTTTCGGCGATCTTCTCCCCCAGCTCGAGGTGGGTCACTACCCGGTCATCCTCGCCATAAAGGTATTCCGCCGGCTGGTAGACGTCGGCCCCGATGGCGATCACCGCGGCGCCGTGTTCGATCTCCTTCACCCGGCCCTGGGACTCGACGATGGTGGTGAAGTTCCCCACGTATCCTGACACGCTCCTGATGGCGGCCTCGTGTGAAACATGGATCATCGGGTTGCGGTAGATCGACTGGATCAGGCCGTCCAGGTAGGCCTGGACATCCAGCCCTTCGAGGGTGGTGTGGATCCTTCGCGCCATTCCGCCCAGACGCTTGTCTTTCTCCAGCAGGTGCACCATGTAGCCCTGCCTGGCGATGGACAGCGCGCAGGTCATGCCGGCGATGCCGCCGCCGATCACCAGGGTGGTCTTGTTCACCGGCAGGTCGAACTCCTGCAGCGGCTCCAGGTGGGCGGCCCGGGCCACCGACATGCGGATGATGTCCTTCGACTTCCGGGTGGCGGCTTCCTTCTCTTTCGAGTGGACCCAGGAGCACTGCTCGCGGATGTTGGCCATCTCCAGGTAATACTGGTTGAGCCCCGCCTCGCGCAGGGTGTCGCGGAACAGTTCCTCGAGGGTGCGGGGGGAACAGGCCGCGATCACCACCCGGTTGAGCCCTTTTTCCTCCGCGAGGTCGGTGATCTCCCTGACGGCGTTCGTGGCACAGGAGAACAGCTGCTCCTGGGCGTGGACCACGTGGGGCAATGTCCAGGCATACTCGACGGCGGACGGCACATTCACCACGCTGCCGATATTCGCCCCGCAGTGGCAGACAAACACGCCTATTCTCGGCTCTTCCCGGGCGGTGTCCCTCTCCGGCGGATAGGTCTTCTCCCGGGTCAGCCGGCCGCGACGGTAGTGCAGCAATTCGCCGCACTGTGATCCGGCGCCGCTGGCGCTGTACACCGACTCCGGGATGTCGATGGGCCCTTGCATGGCGCCGCTGACAAAGACCCCGGGCCTGCTGGTGGCCATGGGATTCTCGAGAGGCGTTACGGGAAACCCGTGTGAAGTGAGGCCGATGCCGAAGGTCTCCGAGAGCTCCTGGTGATCGGTGGGAGGGTTCAGTCCCACCGACAGCACCACCATCTCGAATTCTTCCTCTTTCACCCCATCGTCGGGTGTGGCGTAGCGCAGCACCACGTTCCCGGTTTCCGGGATTTCTCTCACCACCGAGGTGTAGCTGCGGATGAACCGGACCCCGGGGAGGTCTTCGGCTCTCTGGAAATAGCGTTCGAAATCCTTGCCGATGGCGCGAATGTCGTTGTGGAACACCGTGCACTCCGCCTCGGCCTCATGGTCCTTGGTCAGGATCACCTGCTTTTGGGTATAGGTGCAGCAGACGCCCGAGCAGTAACTGTTCTCCCCCGGGGTGACCTTACGAGAACCGACGCACTGCAGCCAGGCCACCTTTTTGGGGTGTTTCCGGTCGGTGGCGCGCAGGATCTCGCCCTGGTAGGGGCCGGTGGCGGAGAGCAGCCGTTCGTAGTCCATGCTGGTGACCACGTTCTTGAATTTTTTGTAGCCGTATTCATCCACCACAGCGGGATCGAACGGCGCAATACCGGCGGAGAGAATGATCGTCCCCACGTTGAGTTCGATCTTCTCGGAGGTTTGTTTGAAATCGATGGCGCCGGGCTGACAGACGCCGGTGCAGATGTCGCACTTGCCCTCTTTGAGCTTGAGACAGCTTTGATCAATATAGGTGACCAGGGGGATGGCCTGGGAGAAGTAGATGTGGATGGCCTTGTTCTTCGACAGTCCCTGGTTGTATGGATCAGGATATTCCACCGGGCAGTATTTCATGCAGATGCCGCAGCCGGTGCAGATGTCCTCGTCGATGTAGCGGGGCTTCCTGGTCACGGTGACCTTGAAGTCACCGGCCTCGCCTTCCACGCTGTTTACTTCAGCGTAGGTCAGGGCTTCGATATTTTGATGACGGCCGAACTCGACCATTTTAGGTGCGAGTATTCACGTGGAGCAGTCATTGGTCGGGAAGGTCTTGTCGAGCTGGGCCATGTGGCCGCCGATGCTCGGGCCCTTCTCCACCAGGTAGACCTTGAAGCCGGCGGTGGCCATGTCGAGGGCGGCCTGGATGCCGCTGATCCCGCCGCCGACCACCAGGACATCTCCGAGATTCCTGTCAACTGGCGTTTTTTCCACTTGCTTCGTCCTTTAGAGTTCCCATAATCCCGGAAGTGGTTTCAAAACCACCGTCAAATCACTTCCCTGACGATTTCAGTAATATCCTTTATTTCGATGCTTTCTTCAGCTTCGAGGGTCAGACGGCTGTCCTCGAACATGGAGATACAGTAGGGGCACGCCGTGGCCAGCACTTCGGCACCGATGGCCCGCGCCTGTTCCACCCTGAGATCGGAGAACCGCTCGCCCTTGGGTGTTTCCATCCAGACCCGTCCGCCCCCGCCGCCGCAGCAGAGGCTGTTTCTCCGGGAGGCGGCCATCTCCAGCAGGGTCAGGCCCGGGATGCTGCCCAGAACCTCCCGGGGCTGGTCGAAAATATTATTGTGCCGGCCGAGGTAGCACGGGTCGTGGTAGGTCAGCTGCTTTTCGTAGGTCCCGGTGATCTCCAGGCGTCCATCCCTGATCAGCTCGAGCAGGAACTCGGTCATATGAATGACTTCGAAGTTCACCATGAACTCGGCATACTCGTTCTTGAACGCCTCGTAACAGTGGGGCGAGGAAACGACGATCTTTCTGACCCCGTTGTCGATGAAGGCCTTGATGTTATCTTTGGCCAGCTTCTTGTAGGTGTCTTCGGCGCCGGTCTTGCGGATGCTCTCGCCGCAGCAGCTCTCGCTGGTGCCCAGGATGCCGTAATCCACACCGGCCTTGTTCAGGATTTCGGCGGTGGCCCTGGCGATTTTTTTCATCCGCGGGTCGTAGCTGAGGTAGCAGCAGCCAAAAAAGAGGATTTCCGTTTTTTCGGTGAACGGCTTGACCGAGAGGCCCGCGGCCCAGTCGGCCCGCTCCGCCCGGTTCTCATTGAGCGGGTTCCCTTCATCGTTCAGGCTGGTCCGTGCCGCTTTCACCGGCTTGGCCGACGCGTGAACCACATCGTAGTTCGCCGCGATCTTGCGCAGCGAGACCCCCAGGGCGACCTGTTCCACACCCCTCGGGCACTGCTCGGCGCAGGTGCCGCAGGTGGTGCAGCGCCAGATATCCTCGCTTTCGATTTCGGTCAGACCGAAAGAAGCCTCGCGGATGATCTTGCGAATGCTGAAGTTTCGGAACTGATTCCACGGGCAGACGGTATCGCACTTCCCGCACTGGAAGCAGAGCCGGAAGGCGTCGCCGCCCGACTCCTTGATCTCTTCGAGCACTTCGATGAATGGATTTACTGTTTCCACGAGTCAGTCTTTCTTGTTAAAAATCGGGGACACCCATTTTTAATCTTTCTTGTTCATGCGGGCCACGGCGTCCAGCAGCTGCTGCGCCCCATACCTGTCGGCTAGTGATTCCAACCCGATGTCGAGCTGCTCCGGTTTCTGCTTTTCATCCGCCTCGTCCACCTCCACTTCAACTTCCTCGTAGACCAGCACGTCGTTGAGGCACCACCTGACGCAGAGCGGCCCGTCCTCCTCCCCTTCGCACATGTCGCACTTCAGCGGCAGGCCGGAATCAGGCTCCTTGAACAGGTCCCTCGACGGGCAGGAGGCCCGGCAGAAGCCGCACTCGTCGTATTCCTTGCCGTCGATGGTGTAGACGTCGCGGCCGGCACACTCGGTGGCCACATACTCGCCGGCGAACAGCGGGAGCCAGATGTCTTTCAGCCGGTGGCTGATCACCCGGATGCGGGACCTCGCCGGATTGACGCTGCTGTATTTCGGCTCGGCGTGAAAGGCGGAACAGATGATCTCGCATCCCCGACAGCCGTTGCAGCGGTCAGCATCAACCTTGATTCGCTTGATTATTTTCTTGACCTTGGCCATCTTTCAATATCCCTCTCTTTTCGAGGTCATCGGCAACGTAATCCAGGTCCAGCTCGTGCAGCCTCTCCCTCGTGGGTATGCCGTCGTAGTTCCAGCCCTTGTAGGTGTAGTACGTAGTGAGCAGCTCTTCCTCGAGTTCGGGGTAGCGGTGCCGCCAGTGGTCTTTCGGCGGCTTCTCGTCCTTGCGGCTCATACCCCGTCTGTTGTTGAACGCCCGGTGCAGGTTGCGGCTGCGGTTGACCTTCCGTTTCAGTTCGGCCTGGTCCACATCCATGCCCGAGGCCGCGGAGACCAGCAAGTGGTAGTTGTTGATGTGGTAGGGCGGCTTGAGACAGAAGGAGGCCATGCCGGCACAGAGCCCGAGGGCGTCGTCGATGTTGTGCAGCATCTCCATCCAGTCGACGATTTCACTGCACATCGGCGGCGTCGGGTATTGGGGGATCGAGTTTTCGCCGCGCAGTTCCCAGTCGACAAAATACTGTTTGAACTTTTCATCGGGCAGCTGGGGCCAGTCCTTGACGAACCGTTCCCGCTGCTCCCGCTCGGGGAACGGGGCCTGGGGCCAGTTGCCCTCGATCTGGGTGATGCTGATCTTTTCGTTGGTGGAATACATCAGGTAGTAGAGGGGATCGAGCATGCCGAGCTTGATCGGCAGCTGTTCGTGCTTCTTGATGTTGTTGTGCGCGAATTCTTCGGCGCCCTTGCCGATCCGCTTGGCCGCCCAGTAGGTGCCGTCGGCCAGGATGTCCCCGATCCCTTCGCGGTTGGCCAGCCGGTCGAGCAGCCAGAAAAACCGGCCCTCCTTGTCTTCGTCGGGCGGGCAGCCTTCGAAATCCTTGTCCGTGAAGATGCCGTTTTCCTTGAGCTCGACGGCAAAGGCCAGGATCTGCGGGGTGGAGAATCCGTCCACGCCGTACTCCTGGGCCCGCTGGACGATCTTGAACCCGAAATCAAGGTTGTCGACATAGGCCGCCATGCTGTAAGTCAGCTTGGAGAAGCACTTCATCATGTAGCGGGGAAGGTTCTCCACGTCGATCAAGGCCCCGCAGCTCTGCGGGCAGTTGTAGCAGCTGATCAGCCGCTTGATGGCGTCGGTTTGCGAGCCGGCCCAGCTCTTCTCGATGTCATCGGTCCAGAAGTTTTTTCTTCGCCCGCGGGCATTGCCCCAGGCGAAGCTCTCGCTGTGCCACTTCTCGTCGGTGTGGACCATCTCCTGGGGCGACCCGATGCCGGAGAGGATGGTCATCACGTCCGGAATGGGGTGCGTGTTACGGAAATTGATGTATTCGGTGACGCCATTCATCAGTTCCATGAATTTGGCACCATCGGCGAGGTGGACGTCCCCGGTCCCCCGCACCGCCACCGCCTTGATCTTCTTGTCGCCCATGATCGCGCCGCCGCCCAGCCGGCTGGCGCTGGAGCGGGACTGCTCGATGGAAGCGGTGAAGCAGCGGTTCTCGCCGGCCAGGCCGATGGCCGCCACCTGGGCGGCCGGTTCGTTCAGTTCTTCACGGATCAGGTCCTGGGTTTCCAGCGCGCCCCGGCCTTTCAGATGACGGGCATCGCGTATTTCCACCTTGCCGTCCTTGATCCAGATGTAGACCCAGTCCGACGCCTTGTTGCTGAAGATCACCTTGTCGTACCCGGCATGCTTCAGTTCGGCCGACCAGAACCCGCCCATCATCGGGTAGGCCAGCAGCTCTGACTGGGGAGAGACAAAGGTGACTACGGTGCGGTTGGCGCTGTATGCCGGCGTACCGTTGAACAGGCCGGTGCTGAAGATCAGCAGGTTCTCGTCATCGAACGGCTTGACCTCGGGCGGAACCCTGTCCCAGTGCTGCTTGACGCTGGTTCCCAGTCCGCCCAGGTGAAGCTCGGTCAACTTCGGGTCGGTCTCCACCTTCTCGATGTTTCCCGTGGCCAGATCGATTTCCAGATGGTAGCCCATCTCCGCGTATCTCATGTTCAACCCCGTATGTTGAAGACGTCTCATAACCGCATCTGAGTCCCCGATAGCGGCGTTGCCGGCTTTCAAGCCACAGCTGAGGTTATGAGACCACCTCAAAGAATTTTTTGTCCGTCTTTTCCTTTTTCAATGTCTCCAGGTGTCTCAACCTCGGGATAATCTCCCGATGAATCTCGCACATCACCGAAGTGCCGGATGCGCAGCCGGTGAGGACCAGTTTGTCGTTCGGGCACCCCCCCTGGCAGGAGGTTTTCGATTCGCAGGCCAGGCACTCTTCAGGAGTGCCCGTCTCGTTGAAACCGTAGCGATAGGGACCGCACTGCAGTCTGCTCATCGGGTCCGCATCAAAGATTGTCCCGGTCTTCAAGGAGTGGTTCCTGATGCACGGCCCGATCGACCCGTCCGGGAACACGGTGGCCACCCGTTGCCCGCACTGGTAGGGCGACGACTTGTGGCCCCAGAGGGGGATCAGGGTATCGATCATGAAGGTCGTGTGAACGTCGTATCCGCCGGCAACCGCGTGTTCCAGCAGATCACAGATGTCGTGATAGGTCTTGAGCAACCTGACCCGGTACCCGGCATCCAGCCCGCGGTACAGATTGCGGTAGAACCTCAACCGGTAGCCGCGGTCAACGCCGAACCTGGCGATATCGAGGGCCCGCTCGAGGTTTTCATCATCGAGAGTGGCGACGACGGTCTGGCCGATGACATTCGATCGTTCACTGACGATCTTCATTCTTCTCGCCAGTTCATCAAAGCTGATCTCCGTGATGTTTGTGGATATCCACTGGATGTCCTCCAGATCATCCCAGTTCACGGCATCGATGGTGTCGCCATTGGTGTAGACAAAGCCCTGCATGCCGTCGGTGTTTTCGTAGACCGCATCCATCACGCGCTTGATCCGGTCGGTGCGGAGGAGCGGCTCACCGCCCAGGAAGCCGATGGCGTTGACCTTGACGTTGTTGGCTTCCCAGACTTCCGGTATCCAGTCCAGCAGTCTGGAAAATGTGTTTTCGTCCATCTCGGTTTTGTTATCACTGCCCACCTGGTTGAAGGAATAACAGTAGTCGCACCTTCTGGTGCACTGGTAGGAGAGGAAGAGGTGGAACCAGAAAAAAGCGAGTTTCTCCCAGCCGGCATCCCCGCGCAGTCTTCCGTCTTCGATGGAATACATCCGTCGCAACTGCTGAACTCGCGGTGTCTCTCTTCTCATGCGCTTGTCACTTCACCGGCTCGCGGCACGCCTTGCAGATAGATGCCCGAGAGCTGGCGGGCCATTTCCCCGGCATCCGGGTCGCGCCCGGGGCGGTACCACTGGTAGATCCAGTTCAGGGTGCCGAAGAGGTAGAGCGCGGCCAGCCGGCTGTCCGCCGACGCGCCGCCGGCTGTGTCGATGATCCTGTCGAAGATGGATTGGGTCAGGTCAAAATACTCCTTCCGCTTGTCGGCGACCTTGCGGTAAAACTCCCCCTTGAGGGCCTCGATCTCCCGCGAGCAGATCTCGAGGTCGTTCATGTTGCGGATGAAGTAGTCGAAGTGCATCTTGATCATCGCATGGAGACAGACCTGGGGATCGGCCTCCCGCTTGATGATCTTGCGCAGCTCCTCGCAGATCGACTCGAAGGCCCGGTACTGGATCAGGTAGAGCAGCTCTTCCTTGCTGCTGAAGTAGTAGTAGAGGCCGGCCAGGCTCATCCCGGTCGCCCGGGAGACGTCGCGGATGGATGCCCGCTCGTAGCCCTTGCTGGCGAAGAGCGCGGAGGACGCCGAAAGGACCGCATTGAGTTTCTCGTCGTAGCGGGCCGTCCGTGCCCGCCTGCCGGCACTGCCGCCATCGGCACTCCCGCCCGGCTTTTTCCCGGAACCCGAGCCCGGGTTCGCACCCGGTTTCACCCCAGGCTTGCCGATCGATGTTCCCACGCCGGTTCCCATGTTTGCGCCTCTGGTGAACAAGGATAACGGTCAATTAATCAATAATTTATGCTGTTATATGCAAGAATCGTTCGAACGTCCGTTCGAATACTATCAAATCTATACCGCAACAAGGGCAAAGTCAAGGGGAATCGGGCGAAAAAGTGTAGTTGGGACGAACGAGCAAGACCCTCCCGATCGGTCTTGAGCGTTTGACTGAAGGAAAGCTTTTCACTACTCTTAATCGCCAGTGGTGCCTGTTCGCCAGACTCCCAGCAATGTGAAGTCTCTGGTCCGTCTGGGGATCGTCGATGGTTGGTCGCTCGCTGGAGGCACCGGCCTGGCACTGCAGCTCGGGCACCGCGTTTCTGACGATCTCAATTTTTTCCGGCCCGAGCATTTTGACCCCGAGGAGCGGCTGCACCAACTGGCTGCGCTCGCAAAGGTCACCGTCCTCGACCGTTCGCCATCGACGCTGCATGCCATGGTTGGATCGGTTCGGGTCAGCTTTATCACCGCCCAGGCGCCGCTCCTTTTCCCGGGAATTCCCTACCGCGGGCTCACCTTGGCCGATCCGAGGGATATCGTGGTGATGAAGCTGGTTGCGGTGGGTGGCCGCGGCAGCCGGAAGGACTTCGTCGATCTCTATTTCTACCTGCAATCCGGCGGTGATCTTGCACAGGCTCTGCTCTGGCTGGAACAGCGGTTCGTCGATATCGATTACAACAGCTACCACATCCTCAAAAGCCTCACCTGGTTCGAAGATGCCGAAACCGAGCCGATGCCGCGAATGATCCGTGAGGCCTCCTGGCCGCACATCAAAAAAGCCATCACAGCCGAGGCTCGCCGGCTCTGTCCGTGAATTGAATTCCTGGACGGGGACGGGAGGGACGAGATCGTCACTGGGCCGGGTCCCAGCCAGTCAGTTCCTCGGGATTTCGATCACTTCCGGCGGCGGCTCGGCCTCGAACAGGGCGTCGATCTGGGCCTTGAAATTACTGATGATGGTCTTGCGCACCAGCTTCCCCGACGGCGTCAGCTCGCCGTTGTCCAGCGAGGGCATCCGCTGGGCCACGGTGGCCCGCCGCACCTGCTGAAACTTGTAGTCGATCAGCGGGTTGATCCGCGCGATCTCCGAGGCGTAAAGTTCGTGCACCGCCGGGTCGGTGAGCGCCTGGTCCAGCGGCACATGCCGCTTTTTCAGCCAGAGCTCGAGGGTGGCGAAATCGGGGTAGATCAGCGCGCTGACAAAATCCTTCCCCGCCCCCACCACCACCGCTTCGCTGATGTAGGGGGACTCGTTGACCAGCACGGTCTCGATCCGCGGCGGGTGGACCTTCTCGCCGGTGGTCAACTTGAAGGTGCCGTCCTTGCGCCCCAGCAGGCGGAGGCCGTCGGGGGTGATCTCGCCCAGGTCGCCGGTGCGCAGCCAGCCGTCCTCGGTGAGCATGTGGGCCGTGGCCTCCTCGTCGTGGAGGTAGCCCTCCATCACGTTGGGCCCCTTGGCCAGGATCTCCTGGTTGTGGTTGATGCGGATCTTGACCCCGGGCAGCGGGAAACCCACACAGCCCCGGCGCCAGGCGCGGTCCGTGGTGCAGACGGTGACGCAGGGCGCGGCCTCGATCAGCCCCCAGCCCTCGAGGATCGGGATACCGTGCTCGCGGTAGGCCGCCTCCACGTGGCCGGGAAGCGGCGCCCCGGCGGTGAAGGCCAGGCGCAGGCGGCCGCCCCAGATGATCTCCTCGGCGTCGCCGCTCTCGGTGCTCCTGGCCACCAGCATGTCATGGACTCGCGGGATGCTGAAGAAAACCGTGGGTTCAAAGGCTTCCCAGTTCTTGATCAGGCGGTCGATGTCCTTGCCCCGGCCTTCGTCGAGGCAGAGCTCGGCGCCGGTGTAGAGGCTCATGAAACGCTCGAACAACCCGCCGAAGCTGTGGTGCCAGGGCAGGTAGTTGAGGAAGACATCGTTCTCGTTCACGTCCCAGATCAGCGACATCGCCTTTTGCTGGGAGATCAGGTGGCGGTGTCCCAGACGCACCCCCTTGGGCGCGCCGGTGGTGCCCGAAGTGAACATGATCACACAGAGGTCGTCGGGACGGACACCGTCCACCCGGGCCGTCAGCTCTTCCTCCGGGGCTCCGCCGTCCCCCAGCAGCTCGGCAAAGTCCAGCGCCCCCCACTTGCGGCAGTCGGAATCGAAGTCCATGGCAAAGAACTTGTCGACCCAGGGGTGTTTACCCTTCTCGATCTTGTCCAGCTGGTGCTTTCCGGAGACGATGGCGAAGCGCGGCTTGGCCCGGTTGAGCACGTAAGTGACTTGTTGCGGAGTATGGTCGGAGAAAATCGGCACGGTGACCGCACCGATGATCATCGCCGCCAGTTCGGCCATGTACATCTCGGGCCGGTTCTCCGAGATCATGCCGATCCGGTCACCCTTGCGGATACCGAGTTCAATGTAGTGCCTGGCGATCTGCTCCACCCGGGCGTTGAACTCGTTCCAGCTCAGGGACTGCGGCTGTTCGTCCCTGCAGTAACGCAGGTAAACCTTGTCGCCCCACTTCGCACTGCGGTCGCGGAGCAGCACTCCGAAGGAGGGCTCGTAGTCGCCGAGGGGGATGGGGTTGCCGTGTTCTTCCCCGACCTTCTTGATCCCGATCCGCTCGTCCAGGCCCCAGGCGGTGGTCTGGCCGTAGGCCAGACAGGAATCGTTGAGCAGCTCCTTGGTCAGTTCGAACCGCTCATCCGGAGACTTGCCGTCGATGTTCACCTGGCGGCCCACCAGGTTGGAGGCAGCGAAGTAGACCAGGTTCATCGCCAGCTCCTTGATGTGCGAACAGCCGGCGTGGCCGCCCACCCGGCGGCCGATCTCGTTGACCACCCCGCGCTGGATACGCAGCCCCACCAGCCGGTCGGCCAGCGGCTCGATCTCGCGACAGACCGGGAAGGGGACCTGGCTCATCTGCAGCCTGCTGCGGGTGATCTGTTCGTCGGGCATGAAGAGGGTCAGCTCGAGCTTGATCAGGTGGTGAGTGTCGAGCATGGTACCCACCATCACCAGGTAGTCTGACTCGTCCTCGTAAAGTTCGATATTGAAGTTGCGCTGCCCGATGAGTTTCATCTTGCTGGTCCTCACGTTGCCCGCCCCTCCGGCGGAAGACTGCTCCTTGTGGCGGATCGCCTTGGCCATCGATTCCTGAACCCGGCGTTTGAGATCCTTGAAAAGCCGCTCTTCCTCCTTCAGCCCGGCCTTGGCGGCATAGGCGATCAGCGGGGTGAGAATCCACTCTTCGTTGGAGAAGAGGCTGACCCCGGTGAGCCCGGCCCCCAGGGCGTCGCGGAAGGTCTTCAACGAGCTGGTGACATGCCCCTCGTGGGCCAGGATGGTGGCGCGGTGGGTAGCCCAGATGTCTTCGTAGGTCGCCTCGGGGGGGTAGGCGCCGGCCGCCTGGCCGGTGCTGAACACGGCGTGGGTGATCTTCTGCACGAAATCCTGCTTGTCCGGGTCTTTGCAGAGGTCGCCCATGCGCAGGTCGATGAGAGAACCGTCCGGGTTGACGGTGTGGATCAGTCCGCCGACGTTGAGCACGATGGAGATCATCGCCTTGTCGAACTCCACCCGGGTGCCCGGCACCCCCTCGGCATGCTTGAAGGGGTAATCGTGGGTAGTGAACATCGCCGCCACCCGTTCCCGCTCGGCGTCGCCGCCGCCGGCAAAGACCACCGCGCCCTTGCGCTCGTGGACGTAGATCGTCTCGGCGCCGCTGCCCCGCCGGCCCCCGGCCTGCAGTGAGACACCGCGAACCACCCGGTCGAGCAGGGCCAGGCGCATCTCCTCGGTGACATCGGGTAGACGCTGCATCAGGATCGCCTCGTGCAGCTGCTCCGCGTAATCGGTCATCGTCTTTTCGCTGAGGATGCCGTTGGGCAGGATGAGCAGGATCGGCACTTCCCGCCGGATGTCCTCGACGTTTTTCAGACGGCCCCGCTCGGCGAGGATCTCGAGGAAGCGGGTCAATTCGCCGGTGAAGAGAATCAGCTGGTCCGGATTGCAGCAGACAAAGAGCAGTTCGGGGAGCCGGTCGAGGGCTTCGGCCTCGAGAAGATTGGAAAAGATCTTGTTGCGCAGGGCGATGGTGCGGATGTGACCGTGGTCGTCCAGCTGAAAGCAACCGGCGTCTTTAAGCGGTTGGGTGATACCGTCCCCGCCGCGGCCGATGAAACACTCGGCATTGGCGTGGACGTAGAACGCGACCCCCAGCGCACCGGGTGGATGGACGCCGACTTCTCCTGCTTTCAGCATGCGTTACGTCCCTCAGTAACCAGTGGTGAAGGATGGCGGAAAGTAGTACCTGTCCCTACTTTCCGCGCCTCCATCACTCGTGCTTCCACTCCGGCGCCCGTTTCTCGAGGAAGGCGGCGATGCCTTCGTGGGCGTCGGCCAGCTTCATCAGCTCGTCGAGGTAAATCTTCTCCACCCGCTCGAGGTGTTCGAGCATCCGCTCACGCTCGGCCAGCACGGTGGTCTTCTTGGCCATCCGCACCACCGGCCGGGAAAGCTTGTCGATGTGCGCCAGGTACTCGTCCACCCGTGCGTCGAATTCTTCGGCGGGAAAGACCTGGTTCACCAGGCCGATCTCCTTTGCCTCGGCCGCGCCGATGGTGGCGCCGAGGGCGTTCAGCTCAACCGCCTTCTTCAGCCCCACCTGCTGGGGCAGGATACAGGCGGCCACCGGCGGCAGCACGCCCACCTGGACTTCAGGCTGGCCGAACTTGGCCCGGTCGGAGGCGAGGACGATGTCGCAGAAACAGGCCAGCTCGCAGCCGCCGCCCAGGGCGGCCCGGGCCACTGCGGCGATGGTCAGCACGTCGGTGGCGGCCAGGCGGCGGAAGATGCCGTGGAACCGCTCGATCATTTCGCCCACTTTGTCGTCGGTGTGGTCGGCCACGTCGACGCCGGCACAGAAGGCCTTGTGATTGGCGCGGAAAACCAGCGCCGCCGGCAGGTCGTCACCGCCCAGCACCCGGTCGAGCAGAGCGTTCAGCTCGGCCATCATCGGGTTGTGCAGCACGTTGAGCGGCTCGCGGTCGAGGGTGATGGTGGCCACGCCGCCCGCACGCTCGTACAGCAGGAATTCGTATTCGCTCATGGTATCAAGACTCCCGCTTGATGATCAGGGCCATGCTCACCCCGCCGCCGCCGCAGATGCTGGCAATGCCCAGCTCTTTGTCGTTGCCCTTCAGTGCGTGGTACAGCGTGACCACGATGCGGGCGCCGCTGATTCCGGTGGGGTGGCCCAGGGCGATGGCCCCGCCGTGGACGTTGAGCTTGCCGCGGTCCCAGCCCAGCACCGCCTCGTTGGCCAGCACCTGGATGGCAAAGGCCTCGTTGACCTCAATGAGGTCCATCCGGCCCAGCGTCAACCCGGCGTTGTGCAGAGCCGCGGGGATGGCCACGCCCGGCCCCTCGCCCATGGTCTGGGGGTCACAGGCCACCTTGGAGTAAGCCACCAGCGAAAAGAGCGGCGTGGCCCCCAGGGCGGCGGCGTGTTCGCGGGAGGTGATCACCAGGCCGCAGGCGCCGTCGGACATGCCGCAGGCGTTGGCCGCGGTAACCGTGCCGTCCTTCTTGAACACCGGTTTCAGCCGGGCCATCTTCTCCAGCGTGGTGTCGCCGCGGATGGTCTCGTCCCTGTCAAAGACCACTTCGGGCTGCTTGCCTTTTGCCGGCACGATCACCGGGACGATTTCCTCGTCAAACCAGCCATTGGCCTGAGCCTTGGCCGCCTTGTGGTGGCTCTCGACGGCGAACTGGTCCTGGGCCTCGCGGGAGATGCCGTATTTCTCGACGAGGTTCTCGGCGGTGGCTCCCATGCCCACGCCGCAGAGCGGATCGACACTGTCGCACCAGCCGTCTTCAAGCTTGCGGTCGCCCATCTTGAAGCCGTCCCAGCGGCAGTTCTTCATCAGGTAGGGGATGGTGCTCATACTGTCCATCCCGCCCACCAGCACCGCCTTGCTCTCGCCGAGGCGGATCGCCTGGGAGGCCATGACGATGGCGCGCATGCCCGAGGGGCAGGCCATGTTGAGCGTAATCACCGGCACCTCGGTGGGGACGCCGCCGCGCACCGAGGCGGTGCGTGCCGGGTTGGGGCCGTTGCCCGCCTGGCGGCAGTTGCCGAAGATCACGTCGTCCACGTCGCCGCCGCCGATGCCGGCCCGCTCGTACGCCGCCCGGATGGCCACCGCCCCGATGTCATAGGAGGCAATGTCCCTGATCGTCCCGCCGAAGCGTCCCATGGGGGTGCGCACGGCACTGATTGCCACGATGTCGGATAATTCCACTTGTTCTCTCCCCTGGATAAGCTCGAACTTTTCGCAGGACGTCGTCGCGACAGGCCGGAGACGGGCTGCGGGAAGTCCGAGCTAAATATACTGCCCGCCGTCCACCTGCAGAACCTGGCCGGTAACATGCCGCGCCGCCTCGCTGCAGAGGAAGGCCACCACGGTGGCCACCTCTTCCGGTTGGCCCAGCCGTCCCAGAACGATTTCGGCCAGGGCCGCCTCGAGCACCTTCTCCGGCGCTTCGCGCATCATGTCGGTGGCGATCAGGCCCGGGGCCACGGCGTTGACGTTGACGTTGGCCCGGCCCAACTCGCGGGCCAGGGCCTTGGTGAAACCGATGATCCCGGCCTTGGAGGCCGAGTAGTTGGTCTGGCCGAACTTGCCCCGCAAGCCGTTGATCGAAGTGACGTTGATGATCTTGCCCGACTTCTGCTCGCGGAAGATCGGCACCGCGGCGCGGGTGTAGTTGAAGTAGCCCTTGAGGTTGGTATCCAGCACCTGGTCCCACTGCTCTTCGGTCATTTTCCAGATCACGCTGTCGCGGTTGATGCCGGCGTTGTTGACCAGGATGTCGAGACCGCCAAAGGTCTCGGCCACCGTGTCCACCATGCGCTGTGCGTCGTCGAAGTTGGCCACGTCGGCCTTCACCGCCAGGCCCTTGCGCCCCATGGCCTCGACGTCGGCCACCACCTGGTTGGCCTCGGTGTCGTGCTTGCGGTAATTGATCGCCACGTCGGCGCCCTGACGGGCCAGTTCAAGGGCGATGGCGGTGCCGATGCCCAGGCTGCCGCCGGTGACGATGGCCTTTTTCCCTTCCAGTGTCATCATGCTGTCCTGCCCATGTGGATGTGAGCCGTGCCGCGCCAGCCACGGAACTCGGGTATCGATTAGATTGTTGCGCCCCGCAACCTGCGATTTGGGTATAAAATGCGAACGGACGTTCGAAAGCGCAAGGAACAAACATTCAAGGATTTGTGCTGTGGCCCACGGACTGGTCCGATTTCGCGATACACGGAATTATGGCACAAATCACAGCAGATTCAAGCCTTATAGACCGATTTCACCCGTACCAGCCCCGGATTC
>JAQAZP010000345.1:0-4344 GCA_032127265.1 Acidobacteriota bacterium | reverse complement strand
CGAAGCCTGCGACGCGGCGATCTCGCAATGACATGCATGGATCGGCTCATCACAATGACAGAACGGCGTGATTATAGCTCATCTGCCGATATGTGAAAGAGCAACGTCCAATTGACTGTATCCCGCGCACTCTTTATACTTTCGGCCTTGACCTGAACGTCTCTCAGACCATCTTTTGCAGGGCCGGATTCTCAATCAATGATGATCGGGCTGTTCCCTGGGGAAAAGTAATGGAAACCAGTAAGGCCCGAACAGAAGAGGCGAAGCTGCCGCGCGAGTGGCCCAATCCCTCTGCGAGCCCCGACCTGGTGATCATCTCCCCCTATGTGGACCACATCGCCTACGGGGTGCGGCAGCTCTCGTCAATGGTCAGGAGCCGCGGCTTCTCCACCCGGCTGATCTTTCTCCCGCACCTCCAGCCGGTCCAGTACCTGGAATACGACTTCTACAGCCCGTACAGCGACGCGGTCCTCGGTCAGCTGGCCGACCTCTGCCGCGAGGCGCCCTTTGTGGGCATCTCGCTGATGTCGAACAACTTCGCCCAGGCGGTGCAGATCACCGGCCATCTTCGAGCACACACCGACTGCAAGATCGTCTGGGGCGGCGTCCACCCCACGGTGCGCCCCGAGGAGTGCATGGAATACGCCGACTACGTATGCCTCGGCGAAGGCGAGGAGGCGCTGGCCCGCTTCATGGAGCTGCACCGGGACGGGAGCGACCCGGGCGAGGCGCCGAACTTCATGTGCCGCCGTGAGGGCGAGCTGGTGAAGAACGAGATGCTGCCCCTGATCGAGGACCTGGACGCCTTGCCGCTGCAGGACTTCACCCTCGAGGACCACCACGTGCTGGCCCGGGACGGCAGCGGCATCATCCCGGTGACCCACGAGGTCTACAAGGAGATGGCGCTGGGCGGCCTGACCTTGGGCAAGGGCGCGGCGGTTCTGCAGGTGATGAGCACCCGCGGCTGCCCCCACGCCTGCGCCTACTGCTTCAACTCGTGGCACAAGGCGCTTTACCGCGGTCAAAAACAGCTGCGCCGGCGGTCGGTGGCCAACGTGATGCACGAGATGGAGCACTTTCGCGAGCGCTTCCCCTTCCTCGGCTTCGTGGCGCTGACCGACGACAGCTTTCTCTCCGCCGAGATGGAGTGGCTCAAGGACTTCACCAGCCAGTATAAGGAGCGGATCGGCCTGCCCTTCTTCTGCCTGGTCAGCCCGGTGACCCTCGATGAGCAGAAGTTCGAGATGCTGCTTGACGCCGGGCTGAAGATCGTGGAGATGGGGATCCAGACCGGCAGCGCCACGGCGCTGCAGCGCTACAACCGCCGGATCACCAACGAGCAGATCCTCGAAGCGGCGGCGATGTTCAACAAGCACAAGAACCGCTTTTTCCCGCCGACCTACGACCTGATCGTCGACGACCCGATGGGCGAATACGACGAGGCGCTGGACACAATCCGCCTGCTGAGCAGGATGCCGCGGCCCTTCGTGCTGCACATCTACTCCATGACCCTCTTCCCCGGCACCGCGCTCTACAAGCGGGCGCTGAAGAAAGGGGTGCTGAAGGAAGAAGAGATCGAGGACCGAGTCTACCGCAAGATCAGCGCGCTTTCCACCGACCGCTATCTCTACCTGCTGATCAAACTGTTCACCCGTCCATACATACCGGCGCCGCTGATCACCCTGCTGGCCTCGGCGCCGCTGCGGCTGATCTTCGATCATGGCTGGTTCCCCCGGCGGGTTGGCTCGCTGCGCAGGTTGTTCCGCGGCCTGGGCTGGCGGTCGGTGCGGCCTGTTCAGGCAGACTAAAAGGAGTTTTGATGTTTCCGGAAACGGCAGGTGTAGACCACGGACTTATGCAGAAACTGCTGCGCATTTCACTCTCCCGCGGCGGAGATTTTTCAGAGCTCTATTTCGAGGAGAGCCGTTCGGGATCCATCGCCCTGGAAGAGGGGATCATCAAACACGCCGGCCGGCAGGTCTTTCGCGGCCTGGGGGTCCGGGTGGTGATCGGCGAGCAGACCGGATACGCCTATACCGAGGACCTCTCGGCGGCGGCCATGGAAAAGGCGGCGCTCACCGCCTCGGCCATCGCCCGCGGCACCACGGGCCGGGAGATCCCGGAGGTGTCGGTGGGCTCGGCTGAAGGCCGCTACCCGGTGGAAATCCCTCCCGCGGACTACGACGTGGACCGCAAGATCGCCCTGATCCGCGAAGCCGAAGCGGCGGCCCTGGGCAGCGACCCGCGGATCATCCGGGTCAACGCCAGCTTTGCCGAGACCACGAGCCAGGTCACCGTGGCCACCAGCGAAGGGCTGCTGCTCAGCGACACCCGGCCGATGATGCGGATCAGCGTGGAAGCGGTGTCCGAGGACGGCGCAAACCTGCAGCAGGGACGCAGCTCCGGGGGCGGACGGCTGGGCATGGAGTATTTCAGCCGGGTAAAAAGCGCCGCCGACCACGGCAGCGAAGCGGCCCGTCGGGCCCTGCTGCTGCTCGAGGCGGTGGACGCCCCGGCCGGACCGATGGAAGTGATCCTCGGCCCCGCGGAATCGGGCATCCTGCTCCACGAGTCGGTGGGCCACCCGCTCGAGGCCGACTTCAACAGGAAGGGCACCTCGGCCTATGCCGGGCGGATCGGTGAAGTAGTGGCATCGCCGCTCTGCACCGTGGTGGACGACGCCACGGTGGCCAACGACCGCGGCGCGATCAGCTTTGACGACGAGGGCGTGATGGGGCAGCGCACGGTGCTCATCGAGAAGGGCATCCTTCGCGGCTACATGCACGACCGGATTAGCGCCAGATACTTCGATTACCCCCCCACCGGCAACGGCCGCCGGGAGTCGTACAAGCACCACCCGATTCCGCGGATGACCACGACCTACATGATGGCCGGGGAGCACGACCCCGAGGAGATCGTCAGTTCCACCAAACGCGGCATTTATTGCGTCTCGTTTCTCGGCGGCCAGGTGGACATCGCAAGCGGCGACTTTGTCTTTGTCCCCTCCGAGGCGTATCTCGTGGAGGATGGAAAACTGTCGGTCCCGGTGAAGAACCTGACCCTGATCGGCAACGGCCCCGACGTGATGAACCGCATCACCATGGTGGGCACCGACTTCGGTGTCAGCGATGGCATGTGGACCTGCGGCAAGGGGCAGAGCGTTCCGGTGGGTGTCGGTCTGCCCACCGTGAAAATATCGGAGATTACCGTGGGCGGCAACGCCTTTTAGGGAGAATCACGTGGATCTGGAACTTGGAAAACGACTGGCCCGGGACACGGTGGAACTGGCGAAAGCCAAGGGCGCCGACACCGTCTCGGTGACCATGGCCCTCAGCGAGGAGTTCAGCGTCTCGGTGCGGCAGGGCGAGATCGAGCTGCTGAACCAGGCCGGGGCGAGCTACCTCGAGGCGGAGGTCATTGTGGGCCAGCGTGCCTCCACGGTGCACACCTGCGACCTGGGCGAGGCCTCCATCTCCGGCTTGCTGGACGAAGCCCTGGCCCTGGCCCGGCACACCGAGCCCGACGAGTTCAACACCCTGCCCGACAAGGACGAGCTGGGCGCGGCCACGGTTGACCTCGACCTCTTCGACCCCCGGGTGGAGCAGACCACGGTGGAGGAGAAAACCGAGGTGGCCCTGGAGATGGAACGGGCAGCCCTGGCCGCCGACCCGCGGATCATCCCCGACTCATCCTCGGTGGACAGCGCTCTGATCCTGCTGGCCCGGGCCAACTCGCTGGGCTTCTGCGACGGTTACCGCAAGACGTCCGCCGCCCTGTCACTCAGCTGCGCCGCCGAGGACAACGGCAAGGGCGGCGAGCAGAACACCGGCCGCAAGCAGTCCGCGTCGTGGGCTTCCGCCGGCCACCACTGGGGCGACCTGGAGGCCCCCGGTGACGTGGCCCGCACCGCCGTGGAGCGGGTGCTGCGCAAGATGGGGGCGGTAAAGCCAAAGACCCAGGTAGTGCCGGTGGTCTTTGACCCGCTCACCGCCGCTTCCCTGGTGCGCACCCTGGCCTCGGCTGCCAGCGGCGGCCGGGTCTACCAGAAACTGACCTACCTCGCCGGTCGGCTGGGCGAGCAGGTGGGATCGCCTGCGCTGACCATGGTGGACGACCCGCTGATCCCCCGGGGCCAAGGCAGCCGGCCCTTTGACGGCGAGGGTGTGCGCTCGCGCAAGAACCTGGTGCTGGACGCCGGGGTGTTGAAGCAGTATTTCCTCGGCACCTACTCGGCCAACAAGCTGGGGATGAAAACCACCGGATCCAGCGGCGGCACCTCGAACTTTCACCTGCTGCCCGGCGTTCATACACCCGAGGAGATCATCGCCTCGGTGGACAACGGGC
>JAQAZP010000344.1:0-8491 GCA_032127265.1 Acidobacteriota bacterium | reverse complement strand
CCCGAGGCGAAGGGCAGCGCCACGACCAGCGGCAGGGCGTAATCCTGAAAGCGGGAGAGCGCCCGGCTGGTGTGCGCCGCCGCACGCTCCGCCACCAGGGCAATGGCGGTGACCACGGCGATGATGGTCAACAGGTCGGCGGCGCTGTTGGACAGCGCGGGCCAGGAAAGGCCGGTGCCCCGTTTCCAGAGGGCGATGTGCCCGGCGAGGAAGACCGGCACCAGGATCACCGCCACGTGGAAGGCCAGGGAGGTGAGGCTGAACAGCACCTGCTCTTTTACCTTGGTCACCGGCACCAGCCACTTCAGGGTGTCGATGATCAGTGCCCGGCAGTTGAGGTTCTTGTCCCCGGCCCGATTCATGGTGCGGACCATCTGCATCGCCGTCAGCGCCAGGTGGCGCACCAGGCCGAGCACCATGAACGAGAAGGCGAACATGAACATGGGCCCCCGCGCCCACTCCAGCCATGATTCCATCAGTTCTTCTCCCCTGTATTCGCTGCCGGCGGCTGCCAGTCGTCATCCGCCTCCGCTGATCCCTTGAACACCTCGACCCCGGCCGCTTCATAATCGATCACCTTGAGCAGCAGGTCGTGGAGCCCCACCACCTGGACGTCTGCGAGGCCATTGTCCTCGCAGACCTCCTTAAGCTGTTTCTTGCAGTTGGCGCAGGGCGAGACCACGATCCGGGCGCCGGTGGCCCGGATCTGGTCCGCCTTGGCCTTGCCCATCAGCTTTGTCCGGAAGTCGCGGATCTCGTCGATGGAGACCGTCCCGCCCCCGCCGCCGCAGCAGTAGTTCTCTTTGCGGTTGGGCGTCATCTCGACGAAGTCCTCGCAGATCGCCTTGAGCAGCTCGCGCGGCTCCTCGGTGATCCGCCCCGCACGGGCAATGTTGCAGGGGTCGTGGTAGGTCACCCGCTCCTTGATCTTCTCCGACTTCAACGGGATCTTGCCCGCCGTATACTGTTGGTAGGCATACTGCAGGCAGTTGACCACTTCGGGTGCGTCATCCCCGCAGAAGGTCTCGGCGAACCAGGCGCTCCGCGTGGCGTGTCCGCACTCGCCGACCAGGATCTTCTTCCCTTTCAACCGGCGCAGCTCGGCCACCTCGCTCTTCACGATCCGCTCCATCATCCGGTCGCTGTAGAACAGGCCGTAGTTGATCCCGTCGAAGTTGCCGCTGCCGATGGTCCACCTGGCGCCGGTGACGTGCATCACCGCCGCGTTGCCCATCAGGGTGTCCGGCTCCAGCAGGTAGTCGGAGACGGCGGGGAAGAAGACGTATTCCGCGTTTTCCACGTCGATGGGGAACTTGATCCCGGTGACACCGTACTCCTCCTCGAACTCCTCCTCGAGGAACTCGCAGGTGTCGCGGAGGGCGACCACCGGGATGGCTGAGGTGTTGTGCGTCTCGCCCTCCAGCTGCTCGCGCACCGAGACCAGCAGCGCCTTGGGGATCACGTCCACCTCGGCCAGCAGCCAGCGGGCCAGGTGGGTCACCAGGCCGTGGTCCACGCCCATCGGGCAGGTCAGCTTGCAGCGCCGGCAGGCGGTGCAGCGGTAAAATTCCTCGGCCATTTCGTCAAGGTATTCGTCGGTGAGGGTGAAACCGCCGAAGACCCGCGCCCTGGCGATCCCGGCCCGGGTGAAATACCTGCGGTAGATCTTGAACAGCCGTTCCGAGCGGTAACAGGGGATGTCGCGGTCCTCGTCGGTGGTCTGGTGCAGCTGGCAGGCGGCCGCGCAGCGGCTGCACTTGGTGCTCAACCGCGTGTAGACATCCAGGGCCAGCCCGTAGCTGCCGTGCTCCAGCACCGCGGCAAAGGCCTCGAGGAACTTCCTCGGCCGGTCGCTGACCTCCAGCGCTTTCTCCTCCACGTAGTAGCTGTGCTTCGACGTGCTCATCTAATTCGACCCTTTCTTCGCCTTGTCCGCTCCCTCCGTTTTCCGCGGCTTCTTGGCCGCGCAGCCGCCGGATTCCGGGCGCTCGGCCCGTGATACCAGCTCACCGTGCAGATACTGCTCCAGGAGGCCCTCCACCGAACCCGAGACCCAGGAAATAACGTGGATGCCGTTGGCCTTCAGCATGTCCTCGAAGGTGTTCTGCACCCCGCCGCAGATCAGCACGTCCACCTGCTGGTCGCGCAGCAGCCGCAGCCGGTCGAAGACATTCCGACTCTCCAGACGGAAGTCCACCTGGCCCGCCACCTCCTTTCCGTCAAGGGTGAAGATGGCGATGGTGGCCGAGTACTCGTAGCAGGGGGCCACCATTTCCTCGAATCGCGGTATGGCAACTTTCATTACATTCGCCTCCGAGGGGAGGGAACAAAGCAAGAGGCGGGCCATGTTTGGGATGATGCGGCTATGTAGCTGGTGTTAATACGGTTAGGTGTGCCAGTGGGATGGGATTGGAAAAAGGTTTCGTTCCATTATTGCAACGCAACATGGTTGCAACGTTGCAATAATGAATCACTGCAACGTGTCCGGTTAAACATGAGCTTTCCACTTTCACATGGCTTACAATTGTGCAGGAACGCACATTATACGGACGATAAATGTGATCCATATCACATAAATCGCCTCAATACGCTTGACTGCACATTTTGGGGGTCAGGTCTTGAAATGACACATTTCTCGATTGTCTGAATGACTGTCCGAGTACGCTATTTCAAGACCTGACCCCCAAAATGTGCACGAAGACGGCGACGAAGCAGTCTCCCGGGCCGAATTCCCACACTGGCCCGAATAAGCCGCCACGACCTATAATGTAATCATTCCATGTCCAAGCCGCTCTTTCATGGACAATGCCATGCAAATGCTGAGCAATTGAATACTCGCACTCTTTACTCCTCACCCCGTACCCGGGATCTCTTGGGAGGACTGTCCGTGATGCGTTCATTATTTGTGCTGGCGATCACCATCGCCTGCTGCTTCCTGCCTGCCCACGTATCGGCCGACATCATCCGCGTACCGGCCGACCAGCCCACCATCCAGGCCGGGATCGACGCCGCAGAGGATGAGGATACCGTGCTCGTTGCGGACGGGACCTACACCGGCGAAGGCAACCGGGACATCGATTTCCTCGGCAAGGAGATCACCGTCGCCTCGGAGAACGGGCCGGAGAACTGCATCATCGACTGTCAGTCGACGAGCGGTGACCAGCACCGCGGGTTCCACTTCCACAGCGGCGAGACCATATGGGTGTGCACGGTTTCCGGGTTCACCATCACGGGCGGCGGCGTGTGGGGCACGGGAGCCGAAGCCTGCGGCGGGGCCATCCTGTGCGAAGGCGCTTCGCCCTCCATCGAGAACAACATCATCACCGGGAACAGGGCCGGAGACCCGGGGGGGCCGCCCAGCGGCGGGGGTGGGATCGCCTGCATCGACGCTTCACCGTGGATCATCGAGAACACGATCTCGCTCAACGTCAGCTCGACAAACGGCGGCGGGATCTACTGCACGGGCGAATCGGCGCCGACTATCTGGGACAACACGATCATCGACAACATCGCCGATGACTGGGAACAGGGCGCCGGGGGGGGCATTTACCTCTTTGTGGTCCCCGCGGGCATCGAAACACCCTCGATCCAGCGCAACACCATCGAGGGGAACAGCGCCGACATGTATGGCGGCGGCCTCTACGCCCTGGACTCCGACCTGTACATCCGGGGATGCTACTTCGAAGGCAACCAGTCCGGGATGGGCGGCGGCCTGTTCCTCGGTGACTGCGAAGCAGCGGTCAGTTTTAACGAATTTGTCGGTAACACGGGCTGGGGCGGCGGCATCTGCTGCAGCGGGGCGTCGCCTGAGCTGACCGGGAACCAGATCAGCGGAAATGTCGGTGAGGGGATCCTCTGCTTTTCATCCTCTCCGGTCATCTCGCACAACACCGTCAGCGGCAACGACGGGCGCGGCATCCACTGCCACCAGTCCTCCTCCCCGGAAATCACGGCGAACACGATCACCGGCAACCTCGGGGGCGGTGTGAGCGCCAGCGGGGCCGGCAGCGCACCAGTGGTGCGAGACACCCTCATCGCCGGAAATTCAACCTTGGCATCGGGCGGCGGCGTCAGCTGCAGTTCCCAGGGAAGCATCACACTCCGGAACAGTACCATCCGTGAGAACTCGGCCCAGGGCGACGGCGGCGGCATCTGCTGCGAGGAGGCGTCGACGGTGGTGATTAGCGGGGGGAGCCTCGTCTCCCTGAACAGTTCGGAGAGCGGCGGAGGCGGCATCTGCCTCCGTAACAGCCCGGATGTCGAAATCGGTGCCTGCCGGATCACGGACAACCAGGCTGCCGGCGGCGGCGGCGGGATTCTCCTGTCCGGGTCGTCTGATCTCGCCATGTCCAGTGCCCTGCTCACAGGCAACATCTCCGGCGAGTATGGCGGCGGGATGAAGATCGAGACCGGCCCGGCGGCCCAGGTGGACAACTGCACCATCGCGGCCAATACGGCGAAACTCGGGAGCGGTATTTTTTCCTTCGGGACCGTGGGGATTTCCGATTCCATCATCCACGGCAACCAGGTGGAGGATCTGCGTGGTGAGTACACCGTGCATCACTCGGACATCGGTGGCGGATGGCCGGGCGAGGGGAACATGGACAGTGACCCGCTGTTCGTTTCCGGTCCGTTCGGTGACTTCTACCTCAGCCAGACCGCGGCCGGACAGGCGGCGGACAGCGCCTGCGTCAATGCCGGCGACCCGGCCGGCGAGATGATCGAGGGGACCACCCGCACCGACCTGGAGCAGGACGAGGGAATAACGGACATGGGTTTCCACCACTCGCTGGATCCCGGGTCCCCCCGGCTGGTGACCGGCCCCGGCCCTGATCATGACAACCCAACCCTGGTGCGGACCTTTCTGCCCGTCCAGGATGCAGCGTTCGAGTATGAGTTCACGGCATATGGTGTTGATCAGTATGGTGTCAATGTAACCGCCGGTGATGTCACCGGCGACGGCCGGGACGATATCATCACCGGCGCCGGGCCCGGGGAGGTCTTCGGCCCCCACGTCCGCGGCTTCGAGGGGGACGGTACGCCTCTTTCCGGCCTGAGCTTCCTCGCTTACGGCACGAACAAGTACGGCGTCAACGTGGCCACCGGGGACATCGATGGCGACGGCTTCGACGAGATCGTCACCGGCGCCGGGCCCGGGGAGGTCTTCGGCCCCCACGTCCGCGGCTGGAACGTCGACGGCTCCGGGCCGGTAAACGCCATGACCGGGGTGAACTACTTCGCCTACGGCACGCCCAGGTGGGGGGTCAACGTCTCGGCCGGCGACATCGACGGCGACGGCCTCGATGAGATCGTCACCGGCGCCGGGCCCGGGTCGGTCTACGGGCCCCACGTCAGGGGCTGGGACTATGACGGCACGACCACCACGCCACTGCCCGACGTCAGCTACCTGGCCTACGGCACGAACCAGTTCGGCGTCAGGGTCTCCTGCGGTGACGTGGACGGTGACGGTATCGACGAGATCGTCACCGCCCCCGGACCCGGTGTGGTGTTCGGGGCGCACATCCGGGGCTGGAACTACGACGGGGATGCGGTCACGGAGCTGGAAGGGCTGAGCTTCTTTGCCTGGGAGTATCCCGCTGTCAGCTACGGGGCCACGGTCTTTGCCGGCGCCGACCTGGACGGGGACTGGGTTGACGACCTGGTGGTGGGCTGCGGTCCCGCCCCCGAAGTAGGCACGACGGTCAAGGTATTCCGTTATGACGGGGAGCAGGTGACCGAGTGGTTCTCACTGGAGGGCTACGAGGGGCTGACCCACGGCACCAACGTGGCCGCGGGGAAGTTCTGAACCGGGTCAGGACTATTTCTGTTCGCGCTCCTCCAGGGCGGCGAGCAGTCTGGCGATGTTCTCCCCGGTCCGGGCGTGAACCAGCTCGATGTCGAACATCGATACCGGCGCCCCGTGAAGGACGGCACAGACACCGCCGACGAGGATGAACTCCACGTCGTGCCTGGAGAGTGTCGACATGATGCGGTAGAAATCAGGACTTGTGGGCGGCATCGGTCAGCCTCTTCAGGGACCGGATGTTGTCCTGCAGGACCATCAGGCGCTCGGCAGGGATGAGGGACAGCATCCAGCGGATGAGCGTCAGGTCCACGCCGGCTTCACCGGCAATCCGTTTCTCTTCTTCCCCGGCACGATACTTTTCCGCGGATACCCGATCGTTCATGCTGATGACCTCACCGGCGTTTCGCTCATCACACCGTATCAGGACTTCGAACCAAAATGCAGGTGGTACTATCCAGCTTCCGCATCGGCCCTCCCTGCTTGACAGCGCGGACACACGCGGCCTATATAGCAGCAGAACGAGCCACGCTCCGGACAGCAGAGGGACGCAGGACGTGCCGACGATCGAGCAGAACCGGGAAACGTGGGACGCCGACTACGACTGGCCCGGCGGGGGCGACGAGTGGTCCGCGGCCTGGGGCGGGGTGCGCATGCAGTGGCAGGGTGTGCTCATGCCCCGGCTGCAGAGCCTGCTGCCGGCTGGTACGATTCTCGAGATCGCCCCGGGCTACGGGAGGATGACGCAGTTCCTCAAGGAGCAGTGCGAGCGGCTGGTCCTCGTCGACCTCTCCGAGACCTGCATCGAGGCCTGCCGCAAGCGCTTCGCCGACTGCCCGCACATCACCTACCACGTCAACGAGGGCGTCTCCCTGGAAATGGTCGAGGATGACTCCATCGACCTCGCTTTCTCCTTCGATTCGCTGGTTCACGTGGAGCGCGCCACGCTCGCGGCGTACGTCGCTCAACTCCGCCGGAAGCTCACGGCCGGCGGCGCGATCTTCATCCACCACTCGAACCTCGGCGAGTACCCCTGCCAGGCTCGCCTGCAGCGGGTGCCGTTGCTGCGCGGCGCGCTGCGGGCCCTGGGGCTGATGGAGCGGAACCTCCACTGGCGCAGCCCGGACATGACCGCGGGGCGCATGGAGGCCATGGCCCGGGAGAACGGTTTGCGCTGCATCGCCCAGGAGGTGATTAACTGGGGCAGCGGGGAGGCCCTGATCGACTGCCTGTCGCTGATCGTCCGGGAGGACTCGCCTCTGGCCCGGGAGAACCGGGTCTTCCGCAACTCCGGGTTCATGGACCAGGCTCGGCAGCTCGCGGAGCTCTCCCGCCTCTACTCTCGTTCCGCCGATTGAGCGCCGCCGGCGGCGATCAATCAGCCTGATACTCCCGGGCATCGATCCCCAGCTTCTTCATCTTGCGCCAAAGAGTGGTGCGGCTGATGCCGAGGTCGCGGGCGGTCTCCTCCACCCGGCCCTGGTTGACGCGGAGGGCGCTGCGGATGGCATCCCCTTCGGCGGCCTTCAGCCGTTTCTTCGGGTCGGCGGCGGCCGGGGCTGCCGTAGCCATGGCCTGGCGCCTGGCCCCGGACTGCAGGTCCTCGGGTAAGTGGTGGATGTCGATCTGCAGGTCATGGCAGAGCACGAAACCGTACTCGATCAGGTTCTCCAGCTCGCGCACGTTGCCCGGGAAGTCGTGGCGCATCAGGATCTCCATCACCACCGGGGTGACGCCGGTGATCTTCTTGCCCCGCTTGACTGAGAAGCGCCGGATGAAGTGCTCGACGAGGAAGGGGATGTCCTGGCGTCGCTCGCGCAGCGGCGGCACGGTGAGGCGGATCACCGCCAGCCGGAAGTAGAGGTCGTCGCGGAACTTGCCCTGGCTGACCAGCTCGGCCAGCTTGCTGTTGGTGGCCGCCACCACCCGCACGTTGGCCTTCAACGGCCCCTCGCCGCCCAGCGGTTCGTATTCCCGTTCCTGGAGCACGCGGAGCAGTTTGACCTGGGTCTCCGGGGGCAGTTCGCTGATCTCGTCGAAGAAGATCGTCCCCCCCTCGGCCATGGTCAGCCGGCCGGGCTTGTCCCGCTTGGCGTCGGTGAAGGCTCCCCTCACGTAGCCGAAGAGTTCCGACTCGAAAAGGGTCACCGGCAGGGCGCCGCAGTTGACCACCACGTAGGGCTGCTCGGCGCGGCGGCTGAGGTTGTGCACCGCCCGGGCCAGCAGCTCCTTGCCCGAGCCGCTGGGCCCCTCGATCAGCACGGTGGACTCGCTGTCGGCGATGTCGGGGAGCAGGGCGAAGATCTTGCGAAAGGCCTCGCTCTTGCCCACGATATCCTCGAAGGTGTACTGGCTCTTGATTTCCCGGCGCAGTTGCTCGATGGCCGAGAGGTCGCGAAAGGTTTCCACCGCCCCGATCAGCGTGCCGTCGGCGTCGCGCAGCACGGCGGTGCTGACGCTGATCGGAGTGGACTTGCCGCTGGAATCGAGGATGCGGGCCGGCAGGTCGATCTGCTCCATGCCGGTGTCGCGGGTCTGGCGCATGGCGCAGCCCGATTCGCAGATATTGGCATGGAACACGTCACAGCAGCGCTGGCCGATGGCTTCTTCGGCGGAGACCCCGGTAATCCGCTCGGCGGCGCGGTTGAACGAGGTGATCTTCCAGTCGCGGTCCACGGTGAACACGCC
>JAQAZP010000343.1:0-4380 GCA_032127265.1 Acidobacteriota bacterium | reverse complement strand
GTGACCGCCACGTCGAGCGTCGAGTTGAAGACCCGGACGCCGGTGATATGGAAGCGGAAACGGCCGCCCTAGTAGAAAATCACCATCCGCCTGTTCAACTGGTCTCTGACAAAGGCATCCCCGGTGTGCACGTCGTCGAGCACCGAATACGGCCACTTGAAGATGTCGGTGGCCGAGGGGAGGGAGAGCCGTTGGAGGTAGGGCAGGCGGGCTTCAGCCGTGGCGGGGCGGGCGCAGAGAACCGGCCAGGCGATTATGAATAGGGCAATGAGAAATCTCAGCGGTCTGCTCATCCGGCTCACTCTCCTCCAGACGCTCTGAACAGCTGGACCCGGCCGTTGCCCTGGTCGGCCACGGCGAGGAGGCCGTCCGGGCCGAGGGCCAGCCCCGCGGGATAGCGCAGCAGGCCGGCGTCCCAGCCCTTGCGTGCACCGGCGCCCCGGGCTCCGCCCCGGGCGTCGAGCACCACCACCCGGCCGCCGGTACGGTCGAGCACCAGGAGATCTCCGCCGCTGGCGACGGCCAGGCCCACCGGCCAGGAGGGGGACGGAGCAACACCGGGCACCGGCCAGCAGTCCAGTTCCCCGCCGTCGGAGCCGCAGTGGAGCACCACACCCTGGTGCGGCACGGCGGCGTAGAAGTCACCGCCCCGGCCGGCGGCCAGGGCCCGCACCGGACCGCGCACCGGAACACCATTGGAAAAAGCCCCGCCGCCGGATCTCCGCAGCACCAGTTGGCGGGCATCGTCATAGACCAGCAGGCCACTGTCCGGTGTGGCGGCCAGGGCCCCGGGAACCGTCCCCGCCGGCAGCGGAACCACCCGGTAGGTCCACTTCTCCCGTTCGAACTCCAGCAGACCGGTCTCCCCGCGGAGCGAGAGCAGGTAACGGCCGCCTACGGCGGCCAGACCCACCGGAGGAGCGGGAAGCGGCAGTGTGGCCTGGGCCACCCACCGGTCATCAACCAGGTGAAAAACCACCAGCCGCGGAGTGCCGGCATCGGCAACCACCACTTCACCCACTGCGGCTGAAGCCACGGCCACCGGCCAGCGGAGGCTGGACGATTCCTCGCCATTGATCGCCCCCTGCCAGACCAGCGCCGGAGCCAGGGTGGACTGCGCGGCAACGGGGAACAGGGAACCGGCCGCCAGCAGCGCCACGATGATCAGGATTGTTTCGCGTCGATTTCTCATTTCTGGCCTCCGGCCAGGTCCTTGTGGCACGAGACGCACAGATCCCGATCACCGGACCGGTGCAAGTAGAAGGGGTGGGGGGAATCGTGCATCCCGTGGCAGGAAAGGCAGTCCATCGGTGTCCCGTTGCGCGGGTCGCGGGTCCCCTCCCCCAGCGGGTGGGTAATGCCGTGCTGGTGTTCGTGACACTCGGCGCAGAGCAGAACCGGGTCGTCAACTAAGAGCAGCGGCCGCTCCCCACCGTGGGGGCTGTGACAGGTGGTGCAGTCCAGGCCGTCGCCGTGGGTGGTGAAGCGTCCCGCCTCGCCCGATGACGAGCCGCCGGGATCATGGCAGGTGAGGCAGAGCCCCTGCTGGTCGTCCTGCAGCAGGCCCGTGCCGTCCGCGGTATGCGGGTTGTGACAGGCGGTGCAGCCGGTCCCGCCGGGAGAGGCATGGGGGAAGGGGAGGTGGATCGAGGCCGATACCTCCTCCTCGTGACAAGCGCCGCAGAGCTGGTCCTCGGGCATCAGCGTGGCGAAGGGCCGCTCGGCACTGGCCCCGGCATGGCAGACCCGGCAGTCCCCGTCGCTGAACGGCGGGTGGAGGTTCTGGCGGAACAGGCCGGGACGCTCCGAGGCATGCGGATCGTGGCACTGCTGACAGGCCGCCCGCTCAACCGGGTAGCCCTTGTGGGCCGCCCGGAACCGGCCGTCCGCCGGGTGGCAGGTGAGGCAGACGTCCGCCCCGGGGCTGGAGAGCAGGCCCTCGCCCTCGGCGCCGTGAGGTTCGTGGCAGTCGAAACAACGGCCCTGGGCGAACGGTTTGTGCTGCACCGGCCTGGCCGACCAGCTGTCCACCTCCCGGTGACACTCCACGCAGAGTTCACGGCCCGGCTTGAGCAACAGCGCCCGGTGTTCCCCGCCGTGGGGCAGGTGGCAGGCGACACATTTGCCCTCCCGTGCCGGCTGGTGGGTCACCGGCCGCTCCAGTTCCACGGCAATCTCGGGATGACAGGCGGCACAGAGCGGGCCCGGGCTCTGCTTGAGCAGGCCGCTGAACCGTGCGACGTGCGGGTTGTGACAGGCGGTACACTCGCTCTCCGCCGCCGGCGGGTGAACCACCGGCGAATCGAGCAGGCCGGCGATGTCCTCGTGGCACATCAGGCAGACCTCCGCCTGGTCCACCGGGCCGGCCAGGCCGGGCGAAAGAGCAGGGCCGCCGCTGAGAATGAGCAGGGCCAGCGCCAGGTACTTGATCGGGTAACAGGTGTTCACTGGGCACCTCCGCTCGACTCTTCGTGACAGAGGGTACAGTCGCCCTCGGCGAAGGGTGGGTGCTGCTCGGGCAGGAGCATCCCGGTAATACTGGAGGCATGCGGCTCGTGGCAGCCGGTGCAGTTCATCGAGCCGGCGGCCAGCCCGAGGTGTTTGGCGGTGAAGTCCGCATCCTCTCCATCGTGGCACTCGAGGCAGAGGCCGGGCACCGACTGCTGCAGCAGGTGGGGGTGCCGCGCCACATGGGCCCCGTGGCAGGTGGTGCAACCGTCGCTGTCGGCCGCCGGGTCGTGGTTCGCTTCCACCGCCAGCCGCCCGGCCAGCTCCTCGTGACAACTGCCGCAGAGGGCGCGCTGGGGCGCCTTGAGAAACGGCTTGATCGCGCTGGCGTGCGGCTGGTGGCAGTCGACGCAACGGCCCGCGGCCGCCGGGGCGTGGGCCGAGCCGCCGATGGGCGCGGTCAGTTCCACGTCGTGGCAGTTGGCGCAAAGATCGACCTGCGGTTCGGTGAGCAGGCCGGGCAGCGACGAGGCGTGAGCCACGTGGCACAGTTCGCACTCGCCGCTGTCAAAGGGATCGTGCCGCGGCAGGCCCTCCGCCGCGGACAGGGTAGCCTCGTGGCACTTGCGGCAGAGGTCGCGGCCCTGGGCCAGCAGCATCCGCTTCCCGCCCGAGTGGGGCAGGTGGCAGGAGGTGCAGCTGCCGACGGCCACCGGTTCGTGGACCACCGCCAGGCCGGCCCGCGTTCCCACATCGGTATGGCACTCGCCGCAGAGTGCATCCTGGTCGGCCACCAGCATGCCGGCCACGGCCGATCCGTGTGGCGCGTGGCAGTCGATACACTCCTCGAACACCGGCGGGTGAAGGACCTCGTCACCCGACTCCGCCGGGTCGTCGTGGCACTGGATGCAGAGCGACCGCGGCTCTTCCAGCAACAATTTCCGGTGGGCGCTCTGGTGGCCGGCATGGCAACTGGTGCACGTTTCGGCTGCCTCGTGGGGATGGGCCAGGTTGAGCATCGAGCCCACCTCCTCGTGACAGGTGGTGCAGAGTTCCCGCTCCGCGGCGCGCAACAGCACCGCCTGGTCCGAGGTGTGCGGGTTGTGGCAGTCGAGACAGTCTCCCGCCTCCGCCGGTGGGTGGACCGACCCGGCACCCCCCTCTTCCGGGGCCTCGTGGCACTCGAGGCACAGGTTGGCTCCACCGGCGGGCGCCACGGCCAGCTCCCCTTCGTGGCACAGGTCGCAGCTGATCTCCGAGTGCACCGACGCACGGAGCAGGTGCTCGCTGGCCCCGGAGTGCGGCGGGTGACAGGCGGTGCAGTCCGAAGCGGCCACCGACAAGCCGTTGTGCGACGCGGCATACCCGGCGGCCTGCCCCTCGTGGCACTGGGCGCAGCCCTCGGCCACCGGCTGCTTGAGCAGCGCCTTTTCAACACTGCTGTGCGGCAGGTGGCAGGAGGTGCAGCCTTCGGCGGCCGGAGGGTGGGCCACCGCGCCTGCTTTCCCGGCCTCCTCGTGGCACTCGACGCAGAGTTCCCGTTCGGCGGTCTTGAGGATCGCCCCGTGGTTCGATCCGTGGGGATCGTGACAGAGGGAGCAGCGGTCGGCCACGCCGGGGTGGATCGTGGCGTTGTCGAGGTGCATGGCCGCCCGGTCGTGGCAGTCGAGGCAAAGGTCCGGTTCGTCCTTCTGCAACCGCAGCGCGCCCACCAGCCCGTGAGGCTTGTGGCAGGCGGAGCACTCACCCTCGCTCATCGGCCGGTGAGGAACGCTCAGGTTTTTCCCCACCTCTTCGTGGCACTCCACGCACCCGCCGCCCTTGTCGAAGCGGCCACCGCGTTTCAGTTGCGCCGCCGCGTCGATGCACCAGCCGAGGAGCACCACCGCCAGGACCGCCAGGGCCAGGAGAGCCGGCCTCCGCGCTGCCGCA
>JAQAZP010000342.1:0-8837 GCA_032127265.1 Acidobacteriota bacterium | reverse complement strand
CGGAGAGCGTCCTGGCCTACGGCACCAACTTCCTCGGCCGCAACGTGGCCTCCGGCGACCTCGACGGCGACGGCATGGCCGAGATCATCACCGGCGCCGGCCCCGGCGCGGTGTTCGGACCCCACGTCCGCGGCTGGAACGTCGACGGCGGCACGGCCACTTCCATCGGCGCGATCAGCTTCTTTGCCTTTGATTACAGCGAATGGGGCTGTAACGTTGGCTGCGGCGACATCGACGGCGACGGGATCGACGAGATCATTGTGGGCGCCGGCCCAGGACCGGCCTATGACGCCTGGGTTGAGACCTACAACTTTGATGGCGGAACGATCAGCATGATCGAAGAGTTCACCGCCTTCGACCGTCCGAACCGCGACATCACCCACGGTGTGAACGTGGCCGTGGGCCAGTTCTGATCCTGCGGTTTGCATAGCTTGTATCGGCGGGGCAGCGGGTAACCGTTGTCCCGCCTTTTTTTGTGCGCCGGGCATGGCGCGTAGCGCCTGACCGGCGCTGATAACCGGCAAGCGAAAGCGGCATAAAAGGGGGCATAAAAGGGTAAAAGGGGACAGGCCCCAATTAATCGCACATTCTCAACTTTGCTGGCCGGGATATGATCAATTTCGTTTGATGGCGATAACAATGTGCGATTAAATAGGGTCCTGTCCCCATTTACCCCCATTTACCATTTACATTTAGTGCCAATTTGGCAATGGTTTTGCCCGGCGGTGCGCCGCTGTGGTAAGCTGATCGCACGGAACACACCTGATCAATTAAACCGTGCGGAAGGCCGCCGCACGTCATGGTTCGCGGAGGATGAGAACCCATGGCCCAGACTGAATACCACGGCGGCGGCGGACGGATCGCTGTACGCCTGCTGCGCTACGGCGGGGTCCTGGCCCTGGCCGCTGTCCTGATGCTCCTGCCGCTGGCGGCGAAGGAGACCGCCCCGGCCAGTTCCATGGAGGCCGCGCTGGACAAGCTGCTGGCCGGACGCCGGCCGGCCTCGCTGAAGGTGGCCCTGCATGCGGTCTCGCTGAATGACGGCCGGGTGCTCTATTCGCGCTCGGCGGACGACCTGATGGTTCCCGCCTCGAACATGAAAATCATCACATCCGCCGCAGCCCTCTGGTCGCTCAAGCCGGACTATCTTTACCAGACCCCGTTCTATGCCGGCGGTCCGGTTCGCAACGGGGTTCTGGACGGCAACCTTCATGTGCGGGGCAGGGGAGCACCGGACCTGGTCTGCGAGAACCTCTGGATCATGGTTCGCCAACTGCGTGCTCTGGGCATCCGCGAGGTGCGGGGCGGCCTGGTGGGGGATGACACCTTTTTCGACCAGCAGGGCCGGTCGAAGCGCTGGAAGTCCAGTTACGCCCACCGGGCCTTTGCCGCCCCGGTGGGCGCGCTGTCCTGCAATTTCAATTCGGTGAACGTCATCGTCCGTCCGGCAGAGCGTTCCGGACAACCGCCGGTGGTGGTCATCGACCCCTTCAGCCGGTTCTTCACCGTGCTGAACAGCGCCAATACCCGCAAGGGAAAGATGACCCTCACCGTGGACCGCCGCTACCGCGATGGCCGTAACGAGGTGGTGGTGGGCGGAGCGATCCCGCCGGACCACCCGGTCTCGGTGACCTTGCGCAGTGTGGAGGACCCGGCCGGCTACTTTCTTTCCTCGCTGGTGGAGGTGGCCGAAGAAAACGGCATCTCTTTCGGCCGGCCGTCCTCCCTGGGGCCGGTACCCGAGGGCGCCGAAGAGATCTACACTTTCGAGTCACGTTCGCTGGGCCGGCTGCTGGTGGAGATGAACAAGTACTCGAACAACTTTTCGGCGGAAATGATTCTCAAGACCATCGGCGCCGAGATGCTCGGCGCTCCCGGCACCGCGGCCAAGGGGCTCCAGGCGGTGGAGGCCTACCTGCGGCACTTCGGCTATTACCAGGAAGGTGTGGTGCTGGACGATGCTTCGGGCCTGTCCAGTGGCAACCGGGTCACCGCCCGCTTGCTCACCGAGGTGCTGCGCCACCTCTGGAGCGACTTCGAGAGCGGGCCCGAGTTCTTCTCCTCCCTGCCGGTGGCCGGAGCGGACGGGACGCTGCAGAAGCGGATGACCAGCGGCAGTGCCCTGCGCCGGGTGCGGGCCAAGAGCGGTTTCATCAACGGGGTCAGCGCGCTCAGCGGTGTGGCCGGAAACCCGGACGCCGGCCCGGTGGCCTTCTCCATCCTGATGAACGGCAGCGGGCTGGTTAATGGCGAGGCCAAACAACTGCAGGACCGGATCTGTGCCGTTCTTGCCGGCAGCACGCCGGCGCCGCAGCCCCGGGACTAGTCTTCGTCGTTGTCCCTGTCCAGTTCGAAGTCGGAACGCAGGATTCCCAGCAGATCGTGGAAATTGTAAATCTGGTAGTCGGGCAGCCGTAGGCCGGCCTGACTGACCGGTTTGCTGACCCGCCGGTTGAGCACCGTCACCATGCCCACGCTGCCCGCCGGATCGATGTCGTCCACCGGCCGGTCACCCACATACATGCAACGGGAGGTCTTCAGACCCAGGGAGTGGCAGGCGGTGGTATAGAGCTTGGGGTTCGGTTTGCCGATGCCCATCTGGTCGGTGATGAAGATGGCGCGGGGGTCGATGAATTTGAGCAGGTCCAGGCGGACCAGTTTCTCCGCCTGCTTGGTGGCCAGCCCGGCGGTGATGATGCCGATGCGCAGGCCCCGGCTGTTCAGGATCTTGAACGCCTCCACAACGTCGGGGTAGGGCCGCAACTCGCTGTTCTTGGTCTGGTGGTAGGCCACCACGCCGGACGCGCAGATGATCGCCGGGTTGACGCCGCTGAGGTTGGCAATGGGATAGCGGAGGAGCAGCTTTTCGAAGTGGCTCGGGAAGTTGGGGCCGAACTCGCGGATCACCTCGTAGAGCTCCCTGAGGCACTGCTGTTCTTCCGCCTGCAGACCGGCGGCGATCATCGCCCGGACACTGGACCGCCGCGCCGAGCCGGCGAAATCGGACGTGGAGAAGAGAGTGTCGTCGATGTCGAAGAACAGGGCGTCCAGTCTGCTCACGATACTGATCCTCTTGCCGTGATGTGCCCCGTGCCGCTCGATCAGTCGCGGATCCGCCGGGGGTGAATTTCCTGGTTCTGCTTCAGTTTGACAATGGATTGCGCAGGTATCACACCGGCCACCGACGCATTGGGGTAGACCAGCGACTGGGGACCGATGATGGTTCCCGGCGAGGAAACGCTGTTGCAGCCGAGCTCCACTCCGTCCCCGAGGATGGCCCCGAACTTGCGCAGGCCGGTGTCGTGGGCCTGCCCCTCGAAGCGCACGGTCACCGGTGAGCCGTTGATCTTCAGGTTGGCCAGCTTGGTGCCGGCGCCGAGGTTCACATCCCGGCCGAGGATACTGTCACCGATGTAGGCGAAGTGCCCCGCCTTTGCCCCGTCGAGCAGCACCGAATTCTTCACTTCGGTGGTGTGGCCGACGACACAGCCGTCTCCCACCAGGGCCTGGCCCCGAATGTAGGCCCCCTGCCGGATTTCGCAGTTGCGGCCAATGATCACCGGTCCGCGGATGAGCGCCCCCGGCTCCACCACCGTCCCCTCGTCGATATATATCTCGTCACCCTCGAGCCAGGCCCCCTCCATAACGATACCGTGGATACCTGGTTTCAGGTGCGCCGCGATGTAATCCTTGATCCGGGACAAAACCTCCCAGACGTAGGTCACGTCGTCGAACAGATCGGCATATTTCCAGGCCTGGATCTGGAAAAGATCGGCCGGATGGAGCATGTTCCCACCTCCCTGGAGCAGATTCGATTAGGTCGGTTAACGAAATGCAGGATAAAAAATAGTACAGGACAATAGGGGGAGGAGTCAATCTGTCTGGACAAGCACATCCCGCTCGGTATACGGTTTATCCCGAATCCGATAAACCAGTAGCTTGACGATAAACGGCCGGCCCCGCCGCGCGGTGCCGGGTACATGGGAGAACGGGGAGCCATGCCATTCAACAGGGACATACTGAAACTGGACGCTGACGCGGTGATCGACGACCTGGCACTGCAGCTGAAAACAACGGTGGCCAGGGATCTCAAGCGGGGCGGTGCGGTGGTGGGTATCAGCGGCGGCATCGACTCTTCTATGGTCCTGGCCCTTTGCGTCAAGGCCTTCGGCAAGGCGAAGGTTCGGGGAGTGATGATGCCCGAAGAGGATTCGAACCCCGACAGCGAAGCCCTGGCCCGTGAATTGTGCCGGGCGGTGGGCGCCGATGACCCGCTGCTGGAGAACATGACGCCTGCGCTGGACGGCTTTGCCTGCTACCGGCGCCGTGACGAGGCGATCAGGCGGGTCTTCCCCGAGTTCACCGAGGAGTGGAAGGCCAAGATCGTCCTGCCCGACCTGCTGGAGACCGGCACGTTGAACATCTTCCGCCTCACCGTCATTCCCCCTGTCGGGGAAACGATGAGCAAGCGCCTGAACCTCCGTGACTACCTGCAGATCGTGGCCGCCTCCAACTTCAAGCAGCGGTCGCGGATGTGCATGCTCTACTACCACGCCGAACTGCTGAACTATGCGGTGATCGGCACCGGCAACAGGAACGAGCACGACCAGGGCTTTTTCGTCAAGTACGGCGACGGAGGGGCCGACGTGAAGCCCATCGCCCACCTTTACAAGACCCAGGTCTTCCAGCTGGCCGCGCACCTGGGCGTCCCGGAGTCGATCCGCACCCGCACACCCACCACCGACACCTACAGCGCCGAGTGCAGCCAGGAGGAGTTCTTCTACCGGCTGCCCTTCCAGCTGATGGACCTGCTGTGGTACGCCCAGGAGAACGGTGTTCCGGCGGCGGAAGCGGCTGCGGTGCTCGAGCTGGAAGAGCAACAGGTCCTGCGGGCCTACGAGGATTTCGAGCGCAAATTCCGCACAACCCGCTACCTGCGTGCCGTTCCGGTGGAATACCGCTAGACCCTCATCGGTGGCCCGGGAGCGTCGTGGGCGGTCTCCACGATGGCGGGACGCACCTGGGATTTTGAAACTTCCGGCTGAAAACAGATCAGGAATTGTGGTGGCGGGGTCTGCTTCGCCGCCGGCGCTGGTGGGATGCGGCCAGCGGCCAGGGCAGGTTGGGCCGGGTCTGGTGCAGGAGCGGGGGAACCGATTCCCCCCGGGTGGCGGCTTCGATCTGGTAGAGGATCAGGGCCGGATCGAAATACATCTTGCGGGTCAGCGTCCCCGGCAGGCTGCCCCGGCTTACCGCCCGCCGCAGCTGGGGCTGGGCCGACAGGATCTGGCGCACGATCTCGGAATCACGTTTGAAGAAGGACCAGCGCATCAGCAACGGCTTCAAGCGGTCCATGCCCAGCCGATTGAGGAAGGTGGAGAGACGGATCCCCGGAGGGTGAGGCGTGCTGTCCACCAGCGAGCCGAACATGGGCAGCAGGAACGTGGCCAGCATGGTGGCCCGGCCCGGTGGATTGGGTCCGGTCATCGCCCGGTCCAGCACCTCCATCAGACGCAGCATGTAGCCCCGGTACTCCGCTGCCTCGGGGCACTCCCCGTCGCCCAGGCACTCCTGGTATTCGGGGTAGAGGGAGTAGATGATCCCGGTCTTCATCATCAGTTCCATGGCGGGACAGGCCGAGCCGCTGCCCAGGTCGCGAAGGAACTCGTCCCGCACCCGGGCCTGGGGGCAGGACGTGATTTCTCCCTGCATATCCAGGACCGCCTGGTAGCTTTCGGGATCGATGCTGAAGCCGGTGCGGGCGGCGTGACGGACGACCCGGATCATTCGCACCGGGTCCTCGTGGAACCGCACACGGGGCGCACCGATGCTGCGCACGATTCCGTTTTTCAGGTCTTCCAGCCCGCCGACGTAGTCGACGATGGTGAAGTCATCCACATTGTAGAACAGGCCGTTAATGGTGATGTCTCGGCGGAAGGCATCCTCGGCCGGTGTGCCGAAACTGTTCTGCGCCCGGGTGGTATCATCTCCGTCGTCGTCATCGTCATCGATGTCCCGGTGGTCGAACTCCGACTGCCGGCGGAATGTGGCCACCTCGACGATCTTTCCGCCGCGGAAGAAGACCTGGACCAGACGGAAGCGGCGACCGATGGTGCGGCTGTTGCGGAAGATCTTGCGGATTTCGCTGGGCCGGGCGTTGGTGGCGATGTCGAAATCCTTGGGCCGCTTGCCCAGCAGGATGTCCCGCACGCCGCCGCCCACGAGGTAGGAGACGAAGCCGAAGCGCCGCAGCCGGTAGAGCACCTTCAGGGCGTCGGAATCGATCAGCTTTCGCGATATGGAATGCTTGCCCCGGGGGATGATGACTGGCGGGGGGAGTGAGTCGGTCTCTTCGGTCATCACCTGGGGCCTTGCTGCCCATCGGGCCAAATCGGGCGGTTATCAGCGCCGGCGGTGCAGAGCGCAGCCTGGTTGGCTCGCTCTGCCCCGACGGGGTATTGCCGGCGCAATTGTATGTGTGCCCGATCGTTTGAGTCAAGAAATGCGACACCAAAGAGTGGGAATTCTGCCGTAATCGATGAAGGTGGGGGGCCCCCTCCGCGGAGATAGGTGCGGAGGGGGCGCAAAAATCGTCGAACTTTCACAATCCCCGTAATAGATCGACGTCTGCACTTTTTCTTATCGGCACCGACCGCCAATGGCCTTAGAGGAAAAATTGCCAGTCGCGTAAAAACTGATATTCCTGATCCTCCAAGACGGCTTTGGAAAAGAAAATCTCAAGGGGCAGGTTCTCGGTTCCGAAGCAATTGTTGAAGTTGCGGTCCAAAATTTCCTGGTGTGGCAGTATGCCGGGGATCGCCGGAGGTCTCTCGATTGTTCGTTCGTACGGTGGGAATCATTGCCGCCGGGGCCCTGCTCTGGATGCTCTACTTCGACCGCAAGGACTCGCTGAAGCCCGAGCCGCGGCGTCTGTTGCTGTTGGCCTTTGGCTGCGGCTGCGCGTCGGCATTGGTGGCCCTGGCACTCTACTGGATTGCCGGGCTGCTGGGGATGCCGTCCTGGCCCGGTGAGAGCCGCGGGGAGATCGCGCTCTACTGCCTGGCCCTGGTGGGGCCGGTGGAGGAGGGGGCCAAATTCCTCCTGGCCCGGTCCCTGGTCTTTCGCTGGCGTCATTTCGACGAACGGATCGACGGGATGGTCTATGCCGCCGCCGTGGCCATCGGCTTCGCCACGGTGGAGAACCTGCTCTTCGCTCCGCTGCTGTCCTGGCCCGAAATGCTGGCCCGGGCGGTGACCTCGCCGCTGACCCACTCCCTCTTCGCCGCCATCTGGGGCTTTGGCACGGCCCACGCCCTGCTGGTCTGCCGCAGCCGGGGCCGCCGCCTGCTGTGGCAACTGGGCTCACTCGCGCTGGCCATGCTGGCCCACGGCCTCTACGACTTCCTGCTGCTCGGTTTCAACGCCACGATCCCGGCCAGCGGGGTCATCCTGCTGCTCTGGGTGGGCCTGATCTGGAATTCCCGGCGGTTGATCCGTTTGCAGAAGTCCGGAATCTGACCGCTCAAAACCTCCCTGCCGCCACCGTGGCGCCGTGGGTCAGCCCCTCGAAGGCCTCGAGGGAGAACCACTGGGTCACCTGGGACCCGTCGTAGAGGTAGACCTTTACCGGGGTTGCCACATCGGGATCTGGCCCGCAGCCCACCACCAGCTCGTCCCGGCCGTCACCGTTCAGATCGGCCCCGGCAAAGACGTTGGCTCCGTAGCTGGCGGACGGATACTCCCAGGCAAAGAAGTTGAGGTTGATCATTGGCGTGAGGACAAGGCCGTCGAAATTCCAGCCGCGGATGTGCGCGCCAAAGACAGCCCCCGGTCCGGGCCCGGTGACGATCTCGTCCATGCCGTCGCCGTCCACGTCGCCGCAGGTGACATTGACACCATACTTGTTCGTGCCGTAGGCCAGGAAACTGACCCCGGGGATTGCCGAGGCGGCACCGCCGTCCACGTTCCATCCACGGACATGGGGGCCGTACACCGCACCGGGGCCGGCGCCGGTGACGATCTCGTCGAAACCGTCGCCGTCGATGTCGCCGGCCGCGACGTTCACTCCCCACTTCGGCGTGCCGTAGGCGAAGTAGCTCACCCCGGACATCGGGGTCACTGCGCCGCTGCCGTCGTAGTTCCAGCCCCGGACGTGGGGCCCGAACACGGCGCCGGGCCCTGCGCCGGTGATGATCTCGTCGAAGCCGTCGCCGTCGATGTCGCCGGCCGCGACGTTCACCCCCCAGCGGTTCGTGCCGTAGGCCAGGAAACTCAGACCGGGCAGGGGAGTGCCGTCCACCTGGAAACCCCTGACGTGCGGCCCGTGGATCTCGCCCGGGCCCGCCCCGGTCAGGATGTCGGCCCTTGAATCACCGTTGACTTCACCACAGCTGACCTCGACCCCGAAATGGTCCGGCCCGTATGCGTCGAATTCGATGATAGGCGTCGGGTCCGGTCCGGCGGTGAAAATCCGCACTGCAGGCCGGTTTTCGTATGCCGGCCCCGGACCGGTAACGATGAACGGCTCCGCTTCGGCGGGACGGTAATGGTAGCCCATGTCGATGATGCCGCTGTCCTGGACCGAGTCGGTGCGGGTGGTGCCCTCGAACAGGCCGCTGGCCGGATCTCCCGAATCCACGCAGGGGCTCTCCTCCGGTTGGCCGGCGGCCGTCTGGCTGAGGTAGTAGTTCCCCAGGGGACCGCTGGCGAAGAGCGCTTCGGCATCGATATTCCCCTCACCGGTCCACCCGTCCCTGACATCGGAATAGCGCACGGTGCAGGTGCCGGTGCTGGAACGGATCTGCTCGTCGACATCATTGCTGATGATCGAGTTCTCG
>JAQAZP010000341.1:0-20665 GCA_032127265.1 Acidobacteriota bacterium | reverse complement strand
CGGGCGGGACCGGGTGGGGTCGGTGGCCGGCAAGCTGCTGCGCATGCCGCGGCCGCTGCCCGATGGCCCGCCTGCCCGGTGGCCGGAGGAAACCTGGGGCGGCGGTGTGATCGACTCCACCGGCATCCTGGTCACCCCCCAGTGCCGGCACCTCGACCGCGGGGCCGGCGAACAGGACCGGGGGCAGTACGACAAAAATGAATATGTCTTCGGGGTCAGCGGCGCGGCCGCACTCTATCGCCGCAAGATGCTCGAGGAGACCGCCGTCGCCGGCGAACTGTTCGACGAGGATTTCTTCTGCTTTCGCGAGGATGCCGACCTCTCCTGGCGCAGTCAGTTGATGGGGTGGGACACCATCTATTGGCCGGCGGCCAGAGCACTGCACCGCCGGTCGGTGACCCCGCGGCGGCGCCGCCGACTGGACCCGGCGATCAACCGGCACTCGGTGAAGAACCGCTTCCTGTTGCGGATCAAGAACCAGACCGCCGGGCACGCCCTGCGTTTTCTCTTTCCCACTCTTTTCCGTGACCTGCTGGTCCTCGGGGCCCTGCTCACCGTGGAGCAGACCTCCCTCCCCGCCCTGCCCTGGCTCTGGCGCAATCGCCACCGCATGATCAAGAAACGAAAGGAGATCATGGGCCGGAGGTCACGGTCCGGGGCGGAAATCAACACCTGGTTCCGCAGCGGTCATGACTCCCGGCCCACCGGTTGACTTGAAGGGGGCGCGGTGCTAGCGTAATCGCTTTGAAAGAAGGCTTTATCCCAAGCGGAGGGGTGGAAATGAAGGGAATTATACTGGCGGGAGGCTCGGGTACGCGTCTCTACCCCATCACCCGGGTGGTGAGCAAGCAGTTACTCCCGATCTATGACAAACCGATGATCTACTTCCCGCTTTCCGTGCTGATGCTGGCCGGGATCAGGGAGATCCTGATCATCTCCACTCCTGAAGACCTGCCCCGCTTCGAATCACTGCTTGGTAACGGCTCGCAGTTCGGTCTGACCCTCTCCTACGCCGAACAGCCCCGTCCCGAGGGCCTGGCCCAAGCCTTTATCATCGGCAAGCCGTTCATCGGCAATGACCCGGTGGCCCTGGTACTCGGCGACAACATCTTCCACGGCCAGGGGCTCTCCGAAACCTTCCACCGCTGCGCCCAGCTTACCAAGGGCGGCGTGATCTTTGGCTACCTGGTCCGCGATCCGAAGCGCTACGGGGTGGTGGATTTCGACGACCAGGGGAAGGTGCTGAGCATCGAGGAGAAACCGCAGAAACCAAAATCGAGCTACGCCGTCCCCGGCCTCTACTACTACGACAACGACGTGGTCGCCATCGCCGAGGCACTGAAACCGTCGCCACGGGGAGAGCTGGAAATCACCGATGTGAACCTCGAATACCTTCGCCGGGGCCAGCTGCGCGTCGAGTTGCTGGGCCGCGGTGTGGCCTGGCTCGACACCGGCACCTTCGAGTCGCTGCAACAGGCCAGCAGTTTTGTCCGGGCGATCCAGGAACGGCAGGGGCTGAAGATCGCCTGCCTCGAAGAGATCGCCTACCGGCTGGGCTACATCGACGCCGCCACGCTGAGAGCCCTTTCCGAGACCATGCGAAAGAATGAATACGGCCAGTACCTGATCCAGATCCTGGGAGAGAGCGAGGAGGAACAGCAGAATGCCCGTCAAGGTTTTTGAGAAGACACCGCTACCCGGGGTGCTGCTGATCGAACCGATGGTCTTTGACGACCCCCGCGGTTTCTTCATGGAAACCTATCACCAGGGGACCTACCACAAGGCCGGCATCAACGGGCCATTTGTCCAGGACAACTTCTCCCACTCCTGCAAAAGCACCCTGCGCGGCCTGCACTACCAGCGTAAGAACGCCCAGGACAAACTGGTGATGGTCATCACCGGCGAGATCTTTGACGTGGCGGTGGACATTCGCCGCGGTTCTCCCACTTTTGGCCAGTGGTTCGGCGTCTGCATCTCCGGAGAGAACCGCAAGCAGATCTACGTGCCCCGGGGGTTCGCCCACGGATTTTGCGTACTCAGCGAAATCGCCGACGTGCTCTATAAGTGCACCGATGTCTACACCCCGGGTGACGAATACGGCATCCTCTGGTCCGACCCGGCCATCGGCATCCACTGGCCCTGCGTCGACCCGATCCTCTCCGACAAAGACCTCGTTCACCCGCTGCTGGCTGACGCCCCGGAAGAGGTGCTGTTCGAGTATCAGCCGTAGGTTCGAGATGCCGCAACCCGTCATCGCGAGGCACCGCCTCGCGGGAGATCGCTTGGTCAGATGCGGCCCATTGCAGCGATACGCACCGCTGACCACCCTTACCCATCGTACTGCCGGCGCATCCAGTTCTTGTATTCGCCGCTGCGCACCCGGTCCACCCACTCGCTGCTGCCCAGATACCACTGGATGGTCTTTTCCACACCGGTGTCCAGTGACTCCTCGGGCGACCAGCCCAGTTCGGACTGCAGCTTGGAGAAGTCGATGGCGTAGCGCAGGTCATGCCCCGGACGGTCCTTGACAAAGGTGATCAGCTCGCGCCGCGCGCGGCCGTCGGGCAACGCACTCCGGGCATCGAGACGGTCGCAGATCATCTCCACGATGGCCAGGTTTTCCATCTCGGTGGCGCCGCCCACGTTGTAGGTCTCGCCGTGCCGCCCGCGGGACATGATGGCCCAGATGGCGGTGCAGTGGTCGCGGACATAGAGCCAGTCACGCACGTTTTCCCGTCGCCGTATACCGGCAGCGCCTGGCCCTCGAGAGCGTTGAGAATCATCAGCGGTATCAGCTTCTCCGGAAACTGGTACGGCCCGTAGTTGTTCGAGCAGTTGGAAATGGTCACCGGCATGCCGTAGGTCTTGTGGTAGGCGCGCACCAGGTGGTCCGAAGAGGCCTTGGAGGCCGAGTAGGGACTGTTCGGCTTGTAGGACGTGGTCTCGGTGAACAGGCCCTCGGCCCCGAGACTGCCGAAGACCTCGTCGGTGGAGATGTGGTGGAAGAGAACCAGCCGGTCCATGCAGGCCCGGGCCACCTCCAGCAGGTTGAAGGTACCCACGATGTTGGTCTGGATGAACTGGTCCGGCCCGAGAATCGAGCGGTCCACGTGGGATTCGGCGGCAAAGTGGCAGACCGAATCCACATCGTATGTTTCGAATATCTCCTTCAGCCTGACAAGGTCACAGATATCGGCATTCTCGAAGACATAGCGGTCAGGATTCGCCCTGGCCACGTCGGCCACGCTCTCCGGGTTGCCGGCATAAGTCAGGCTGTCCAGGTTGATCAACCGGCCCTTGAAACCGGATTCCTCGAGCAGGTAACGGACAAAATTCGAACCGATGAAGCCGCAGCCCCCGGTCACCAGCAGGTTATTCATCTTCAGGCCCACGTCACTATCTCCTCCGCTGCGGGACGGCCGGATCGGGCCGGCCGGACCTCTGGTTGGCGAGCAGCGTCAGCATACCACGGGATCGCGCCGGCGGTCATCACCGGGTTTACAGGGCCTCCGTGCTGTGGTATCCTTGCCCCGCTTAACTTTTTGAATCAAAGCAGGTTATGGGTAACTGGACGGCGCCCGCGCCGCTGAATGACATGCGAATCGCGATCATCGGAACACGAGGGATCCCCGCCAACTACGGCGGGTTCGAAACCCTGGCCGAGCAGCTCTCGGTGCGTCTGGCCGGCCGAGGTCACGAGGTCACCGTGTACTGCCGCACGGCCTACGCCAGCCACCCCCACGGGCACGTTTACGAGGGCGTGAAACTGGCGGTGCTGCCCACCATCAGGCACAAATACCTCGACACGGTGGTCCACGCCCTGCTCTCCACGTTTCACGCCCTGCCGAAGCGCTACGACGTGATCCTGGTCTGCAACGCGGCCAACACGCTGGTGACCTTTTTCCCCAGGCTCTTCGGCACGCCGGTGGCGGTGAACGTGGACGGGCTGGAACGGAAACGCAAGAAGTGGAACGCCCTGGGACGGGCCTGGTACCGCCTCTCCGAAAAGCTGAGCACCGTCCTGCCCAGCGCCATCGTCACCGACGCCGTGACCATCGAGGCTTACTATGCCGAGCGCTACGGCAAAAAATCGACCTTCATCCCCTACGGGGTGGAGACCGGGACCGAAGAGGGGACGGAGACCCTGGAACAGTTCGGTTTGCAGCCGAATGGGTATATGCTTTATGTGAGCCGGCTGGAGCCGGAGAACAACGCGGACCTGGTGGTCAAAGCCTTCGCACAGGTGAAGTCCGACCGCCGGCTGGTCATCGTCGGCGACGCCCCGTACGCCGGGGAATACATCAGGCAGCTCAAGGAGACCACCGACCCGCGGGTGGTTTTCACCGGCACCGTATTCGGCCGGGGATACCGCCAGCTGCAGAGCGGGGCCTACTGCTTCGTCCAGGCCACGGAGGTGGGCGGCACCCATCCGGCATTGGTGGAGGCCATGGGCTTCGGCAACTGCGTGGCCGCCGCCGACGTGCCCGAACACCGCGAGGTGCTGGGCGAGAGCGGTTTCTACTTCCCGCTGGACGACCCGGCCGGGCTGACCGCCACCCTCCAGCAGTTCGAGGACCGGCCGGACCTGGTGGCCGACGCCGGGCGGGCCAATGCCCGGCGGTCCGCCGAGCGGTATTCCTGGGACGTGGTCACCGACGGCTACGAATCGCTGTTCACCCAGCTGGTTGGGAAAAAGAGATGATCCGCCGGGTGCGGGGAAACGGAGTGAACCAGGAATGTTGAAAGAGCACGCCAGGGCCATCGGCACGTTTCACCTGCTGATGGACATGATCCTCACCGTGCTGGCCTTCGAAGCGGCGTATCTCCTGCGTGTGGAAATGGCCCAGACCACCCTGGTTCGTTACGTCTCCTGGTTCAAGGAGTTCTACCGGCCAATCATGGCCTTCGAACTCTACCAGCTGCTGTTGATCCTGATCATCCCGCTGTGGGCCCTGCTGCTCTACAGCTTCGGTTCCTACCGTTCCCAGCGGCTGGTCTCACCGAAGTCCCAGGCCTGGTCGCTCTTCCAGGCGGTTTCCTCCGGCGGGGTCCTGCTGGTGATCCTCATCTTCTTCACCCGCATCGGCGGCATCGACATCGCCAACGTCAGCCGGACCTTGATCATCAGCTTCGTGATCATCAACTACATCCTGCTGCTCGGCGAACGGCTGGTGGCCCGGCAGCTCCTCAGCTACTGGCGGAAGCGGGGCTACAACTTCCGTACTGTGCTGATCATCGGCTCGGGCGAGCAGGCCCGCAAACTGGCCGGCCTGGTGGATGAAACCACGGAGTGGGGGCTGAAGATGCTCGGCTTCGCCACGGATGACGAGGTAGTGGTGGCCGATGGCGAGTTGGAGGGCCGTCCGGTGATGGGGCACATCAACGACATGGAGCAGATCATCCACCAGAACGTGGTGGACGAGGTGATCTTCGCCGTGCCGCGGACCAAGCTGTGGGACATGGAGGACACCTTCCTCCTCTGCGAGGAGGAAGGGATTCGCACCTGGGTGGCGGCCAACTTCTTCCCCCATCTCGTGGCCAAGATCCAGCTGGACGATCTGCAGGGTCTGCCCCTGCTGACCTACACCACCACGCCGACCAACGAGTTCATGCTGCTGGTCAAGCGGCTCTTCGACCTGGCGGTGGCCCTGGTGATGCTGGTGATCCACTCTTTGCCGATGCTGGCCATCGCGGCGGCGATCAAACTCACTTCCCGCGGCCCGGTATTTTTCAGACAGGAACGGCTGGGCCTCAACGGCCGTCCCTTCACCATGCTCAAATTTCGCTCCATGGTGGCCGATGCCGAAGCGCGCAAGGCCGCGCTGGCCGACAGCAACGAAATGGACGGACCGGCGTTCAAGATGAAGCACGACCCGCGGGTCACCTGGGTGGGCAAGATCATCCGCACCCTGAGCCTCGACGAGCTGCCGCAGATGATCAACGTGCTCTGGGGTCAGATGTCGCTGGTGGGTCCGCGGCCCGCCCCGCAGGAAGAAGTGGAGAATTATCAGCGGTGGCAGCGGCGCCGGTTGAGCATGAAGCCGGGAATCACCTGTTTCTGGCAGATCGCCGGCCGCAACAAGGTCGACTTCGACGAGTGGATGCGTCTGGACCTACAATACATCGACAACTGGAGCTTTGGTCTGGACCTGAAGATCCTGCTTAAAACCATCCCCGCGGTCTTTCTGGCCCGCGGAGCTTCATAGGGCCCTCTCGGCCGGAGATCCTGATGCCCAAAGCTATACTGACCGTCGTATCGATCCTGCTCCTCGCCGCGGCCTGCGGCGGTCCGGACCGGCCCGTATCGCAATCGGAGCCGATCCTCTTTCTCGGTCTGGACGGCGCTTCACCGGAAGTCTGTACCCGGCTGGCCGCCCGCGGCGAGATGCCCACCCTGAACAGCTTGATGGAGCAGGGATGGTCGAGCCGCATGGAGACCTACATCCCCACCGTTTCCCCGCTGATCTGGAACAGCATGGCCACCGGAAAGTCGTGGCTGCGGCTGGGCATCCACTTGGCGGACATGAAACGCGGATTTCGCGGAGCGATGCTGGGGCCGGCGCCGGTCTGGCGGATCTTCTCGCACGGCGGAAAAAGGGTCGCCGTCCTCAACTGGTGGCTGACCTGGCCGGCGGAGGAGCTGAACGGGTACGTGATGAGCGACCGGGCGCCCTATTTTCTATTCGATCCGCCTGAAGAACAGCGCAAGTCACGGCTGACCTGGCCCGCCGAATGGATCGACACCATGGATCATCTGCGCCGGCCCAAGGCGTCCGCCGGGGAGATTATCGAGGCCTTCGGTCTCGACCCGGCCCTGCACGATGAAATCGTGGCGGCCGACGGCTTTGGCGAGGTGCAGGAACACCTGGCCCGGGACAAGATGGTTCTCCAGGCCGCCCGGCAACTTATCGAGACCGAACTGCCCGACTTCACCGCGTTGCTGGTGCGAGGGCTGGACGTGACCCAGCACGGCTACTGGCCCAACCCGGGCGGTGCACGTGTGGCCGCCGATTCGGCGGTGGTGGGCGGCGCCTACCGCTACTACGACCGGCGGCTGGGCGAGCTGGTGCAGTTGTTCCTGGAGAAAGCGCCCAAAGGGAGGATCCTGGTCGTTTCGGATCACGGATTCCGGCCGCGGCACGAACTGTTTCAGCAGCAAAACCGTGCCGACCTCAATGTCCAACCCCTGTTGGGTCGGCTGGGGCTGCGGGAGATCGAGTCGGAGGGCCGCGTGTTCCGGCTCCAGGCAGTGGAGCAACACTCCTTTGCCCGGGAGGTGTTCATCGCGGCTCGTGAAATCACTGGAGAGACATCGGTGAACTTAGGGCTGCCGGTGCCGGACGATGTCATCGATCGAGTGATTGTCGCCCTTTCCGGTCTAAAAACCTCGGACGGCAAGCCCTTCTTCCTCGATCCGCGGCCGTCCCTGGACCTGGAGTGGTGCCACGTGCGGGCCGAAACCAATCCCGAGATCCTCCAGCAGGACACCATGGATACCGCTGGGGGGCCGATCACCCTGGCTTCAATGGGGATGAGCGGGCTCCGGCCCAAGTCGATCCCGCCGGGCCAGCATTTCTTCGGACCGGACGGTATCTTCATCGGCGCCGGGCCAGACCTTCCGGCCGGCGGATCATTCAAGGACCCGGCCCTGATCGCCGTGGCCGACGTGGGTCCGACCCTGCTGGCGATGATGGGACTGCCGGCGGCGCGGGACATGGACGGACGGCCCTGCGCGTCATTCCTCGGTGAGACGGACGAGGCGGATTTCGTAGAGAGTTACGACCACCTCACCGCGGCGGGCGGGCCGGTGGAGGACGAATCAGGCCTTGACGAACGGCGGAAGGAAGAATACCGGGCGCTGGGGTATATCGAGTGATGCTATGCGACACCTGGCTGCGGGACCTGGTCCGCAGGTGCCTTGGGGCGGCGTTCCTCCCTGCGCTGCTCGGTCTGCTCACCGGTTGCGGCGGCGTTCACCGCGTGCCGGTGGACGGAGGTCAAATGGATACCACGGACCAAACAGCCTCCACCGGAACGCTGAGTCTCGATGTGATTCACGTGGGCTACGGTGACTGCCTGCTGCTTCGCGGGCCGGACGGAGAGACGGCGATGGTGGACTGCGGGCCCCGTGATGCTGGAGAGAAGATCGCCGGCTTTCTCGGCGATCACGGTATCAAGCGCCTCGACCTCCTGGTGCTGACCCACCCCCACCCTGACCACATCGACGGTTTGGCCGGGTTCATCGACAACGTGGAGATCGGCCGGATCCTGGAGAGCGGGCTGGAGTATGATGATAGTCTGCACGCTGAACTGCTCCAACGTGCCGCGGAAAAGGGCATCCCGGTATCGCAACTGGCCCCCGGCATGCGGATCGAAGCGTTGGGCGAGAATGTGGACTGGGAGGTGATCCACCTCGGTGGGTTCCACAACCTCAACGAAGCCTCGGCAGTGATGCGCCTGCAGTACGGGGAACGGGTCTTGCTGCTGATGGGGGACGCCGAGGTGAAAGCCGAGCGACTGCTGCTGGAGACACTGGGCCCGGAAGGGCTGCGGGCCGACATGGTCAAGGTGGGTCACCACGCCAATGTCAGCGACCCCGGCTTCATCGCCGCCATGACCGCCGAGGCGGCTCTGGTCACCCTCGGTGAAAACCCCTGGGACGCCCCCAACGACGATACCCTGGCCGCCTGGCAGGCCAGCGGAGCCCTCATCCTGCGCACCGACCTTCACGGCGATATATCCGTGGTCACCGACGGGAAGTCGCTGGAGATCGCTGTCTCAGCAGGCGACTGATCACGCTTACAGACCAAGAAAACGTAACACCCGTACCGCCGACCGTTCCAGCGGCGCTTCGCCGTCGAGCACCAGGTCGGCATTGGACCGGGTGGGAATGACGTGTTCTGCAGCCATCGGCAGAACCGTCTCCCGCCACTGGTTTTCCACGTACCCCCTCCCGATCCGCCGCTCGCTGGTGTCCCGTTCCAGCCGGCGGGCAAAGGAGACCCGCTCGCCGATTTCCAGGTAGACCGCCAGGTCGTAGTGCATCCGCATCGACTCGCGCAGCAGCGCAAAGAGCCCCTCGACGATGACCACCCCCGCCGGCCCCACCCTCACTCCATGGGGCTCCCGCACGTGGCGGGCAAAATTGTAGATCGGGTGCTCCACCGCCTCACCGCGCAGCAGCGCCCCGAAATGCGCCTCCAGCAGCGGCCATTCCAGCGCTTCGGGGTCGTCAAAATTGCGGCGGTCGGCCTCGGCCGGAGGTACGGTTGACAGATCGAGGTAATAGGCGTCCATGGGGAAGATCACCGGATTCCGGTCCTCGAGCACCTGGAGCAGCCGGCGAGCCAGACCGCTCTTGCCCGAACAGGAGGGACCGGCGATGCCGATCACCGGCGGCCGGACAGGTTGTTCAACTGCCGGCATCCTGCGCCTCCCTGGCCTGCAGACCGCGGTGCCAGAACGTCCCGCTGTTCATTGCCGCGGCATCCAGCGGTGGTCTGGTGCGAAGTGCCTCAAGGGCCGCACGCACCTTGCTGTCCGTTGCCGCACCGCTCCTCCCGTGCCAGCTGTAGCAGTAAAGACAGCAGCCTCCCCAGCCGCCCTCCTCGTACTGCGTGGCGCAGGTGCGAAAACCGGTGGAGTAGGAGATGTCTACGCTGTAACTGCAGCCGCAGCGCTGCCGCTGACCGCCCTTGCGCTTCACATTGTGCAGGACGGTCTCCACTGCCGGAGCGGACAGGCCAAAATACTTTGCACGAAGTCCGTTGATCCACTCCCCGTCGATGCAGCCGTCACCGGAGACCCACGGTTCCAGGGGCGGGCTGCAGCAAATGGAGAAGCGTCCGCCGGCAGCGGTGACCGTGTGCGCCATGACAGAATAAAAAGGCCGATATCGTTCGGGATCGCGTTCCGCCACTGTAATGTCCGCCTCCTTCAGCCGGCTCGTAGCGCCTTGGTACTTGAGGTCGAGCACCGAAGAGGTCCAGCTCAGCGGCCCGATGGAGCGAAACCGCTCAAACACCGGGGTGAATAAATCTTTCGAAGCATTGCCAAGGATCAGCCGCCGTCCCTGGGATGACCCACCCTGGATCAAGCCCAGGTCGTATTCGGCCACCGGGTCCCAGCGCAGTTTGACGCCGTCCGGCCCGGCCAGCAGACCCTGCTCGAGGATCCGCTCCAGCGTTGAGGCGGCCTCAAAGGGACCCGGGATTCCCGGTTCCAGCGGGCTGCCGCCAAGCCCGGTGACCGAGAGCTGGAGCAGTACCAGGATCCCCCGTTTCCGCAGTTCCGAAAGCAGCCGTTCAATTTCCGGGGAGTCGAGCAGGGCGGCCGGTTGCTTGGTCCAGAGGACCACGGCCCCAACCTGGTCCAGATCGATGAAGAATGCCGGCGAACGTGGCCCGCGCCGCGCCGGCGCCTTACCGGCGAGCACCTCGGCCAGGTGGGCCGGATGCCAGCCGGCCAGGTCCCTGGTCCGCCCGGCGCTGATGACTGTCAACGGCCTGGTGGGTGTCTTGCTCATGGGATCAGTTTATGGTCATGAGTTCCGGTGTTGCAACAACATTTGACCCGCCCAAAATTGTTGCTCAATTGCGTGCATTCGGTGGATGGGGACATCCGTCTGCACGACCTGTCGGAGATGTGCCGCCTATGTTGCCGCGCAGAACGGTTGTATTCGATGAATGCTGCGGTTACAGCAGATTGATAAAAATTCTTCTGGGGTTCGAGGGCGAGGCGCAAGCCGACGAGAAAGCGCAGCATGCTCATCTGGCATGTGAGCATTTCGAGGAAGCTTGCAACAAAGCCCTCGGGCTCCAGACGGATTTTTATCAGTCGTTGGTGAAGCCGTCCTTGATTTCGAGATACTTGTGCAAACCCAGGAGATCGAGAATTTCTTCAGAAGCGGCACGGCAGGTTTCGGAGGTGAGGCAGTTCTTGTGCTTCTCCATGATCCGTACACACTCCCGACCCTCTTTGCGCAGTTTGGGCAGGGCACCCTTGCGGCAGCGCATGACGGTGTTCCGCTGGGCCGTGTTGGCGAAGTAGTAGAGATTGGCCGCGGTGAGCTGCAGCCCCTTGTAGAGCAGGGATTTCTTCCCCGGCAGGCGCACCCGCTCGGTGTAGGTGGAGAAGAGGTAGCCGAAGAGCGGTTTTTGCAGAACGCGCTGGGAGATCTTCTGCTTGCGCAGCTCCTTGTCCAGCCGGGGGTGCTCCACCAGGCTTTTGATCGCCGTGCGGACCTTGATCCCCACCTCGCGATCAACCCCGTCGCGAATCTGGAAACGGAACCCGGGGAAGCCGAGCACGATGTTGATGTAGTTGTGCATCAGCTCGTGGGCCAGGGTGGCCATCTGGAACTTCTCGTTGTTGAACTCGGGATTGAAGAAAATCAGGACGATCCGGGCATTGAAATATGTAAACGTGTAGCCAAACCCGGGAACGATCCCATGGTGCCGGCGGACCGGGAAATACTCCACCTTCCAGCTCTCATAGCCGGAAATCTGCTCATGCAGGTCAGTCAGCAGCTGTGGGAATTCGTACCCCAGACGTTCCATCCGGTGGACTCCGCCAAATTCGTACTGCGCTTCAGTTCATTCCCGGCCGGCGGTCCCGGGCAGACCGTCGGCCGGGCATTGTGAATCGCGAATCGGTCAGACCTACTGGCCGCCGCCCTGCATGGCCGACATGGCCTGCATCATGTCGCCTTCCTTCTTGGCGTAGCCATCGGGGGCCGTGAAGGTGGAGGCGGCAAAGGTCTCTTTCCTGATTGTCTGGACCAGGCTTTCGGTCTCGACGTTCTGCCCCATGATGTTCATGGTGGTCTTGGTCAGGATCGGGTAGCCGTCGATTTTTTTCATCTCATCCTGGAATTTCTTGATCATCCCGGCCTGGCCGACCATGTCGGCCATCTCCAGGTAGGCGTCCATGTCGATGCCGGCATCCTTGGTGACCCACATTTCCTGGGTCATGGTCATCTGGCCGCTGAGGGTCATGACCACCTTTTCACAGTCCCACTCGCCGATCTTCTTCTTTTCACCGGTGGCTTCCACCTTGGGCACGGCGTCGCCCATCATCCCTTCCATCATCGCAATGCCCATCGCCATCATCGCCTGAAAATCTTTCTCCGCCACCACGTAGTACTCTTTCTTGGGATGGGAAATGATGGTCAGCATCTTGGATGCGGCGTCAAAGATCATCTCGCCCTCCTCGCCGGAGATCATCTTCATTTTGGTCGGGGTCATGTACATCTTGGTCAGTTGCTCGGAGGGGGGTTGACCCATCATGCCGCCGCTCTTGACCATCGATTCGACATAGTAACCGTCATCACCGGCCAGCAGAGCCACCGGAGAAAGAATTACGAGGGTCAGAACCAGGGCCATCAGGGACAAACCGGATTTGGTAGAAAAAAGTTTTCCGCTGCGCATACGTTGTTCCCTCCACATGAGTTCTTCATCTCCTCCGACAGGGCGACGAGACCGTCCCATCGGGGAGTGGGCATCTATTGACGGATCTGTTGGTAAAGCTGACGAATTATACCCCATTCGGGTCGATTAACAAACAGGACAATATGCCCTGTCCCTGGATCACAATACGAGCATGCAATCTCCGTAACTGTAGAACCGGTAGCGCTCCCGCACCGCCTCGGCATAGGCTTCGAGCACGGCCTCACGGCCGGCCAGGGCACTGACCAGCATGATCAGTGTCGACCCCGGGAGGTGAAAATTGGTCAGGAGGGCGTCGATACAGCCAAAGCGGTAGCCGGGATAGATGAAAATATCGGCATCACCCTCGAGTTGGCCAAACCGGCCCTGATCACCGGACCAGGCGTATTCCAGCGCCCGGGTGGTGGTGGTGCCCACGGCCACCAGACGCCGCCCGTCCCGCTTCCCCTGCTCCACCGCCGCGGCCGTCTCCCGGGGGATGCCGAACCGCTCCACCTCCATCCGGTGCTCGGACACCGTTTCCACCCGCACCGGCATGAAAGTTCCGGGCCCCACGTGAAGGGTCAGCGGCAAGCGCTCCACCCCCCGGCGATCCAGCGCACCGATCACCTGGGGCGTGAAGTGCAGGCCGGCGGTTGGAGCGGCGATGGAGCCGCGGTGCTCGGCATACACCGTCTGGTAACGCTCCCGGTCCTCCGGGGCACGATGGTCCCCCTGCCCGCGGCGGATGTAGGGCGGCAAAGGCATTTCACCAAGCCGCTCCAGCAGCGGCTGCAGATCCCCCTGGTGCGTCAGTTGACAGAGCCGGCGCCCCGGGCCGATACGCTCGACCACCTCGGCCGTCACCTCGCCCTCACCGAAAATGATCCGGCTGCCCGGCTTCAGTTTTCGGGCGGGACGGCAGATCGCCTCCCAGGCCCCTGGCTCGCGCTGGCGCACCAGAAGCAGCTCCACCCGGCCGCCGCTGCCCTCCCGGCGGCCCAGCAGGCGTGCCGGAAAGACTCGGGTATTGTTCATCAGCAGTTGATCGCCCGAGGCCAGCAATCCGGAAAGGTCCCTGAACCGGTGGTGGCTGACCCGGCCCGTCTCCCGCTCCAGCAGCATCAGTCGTGAATCATGACGCTCGAGCAGGGGGGACTGGGCAATCAACTCCGGCGGGAGGTCGTAGAAAAAGTCTTTCAGCTCGAGGTGGGACATTGGTTTATCTGGATCACCAGAGTTTTTCCTGGGCCGATGGATTGCCGCCCGGCTCGAGGCCGAAGTGACGGTACCCGAGGCGGGTGACGCAGCGGCCCCGGGGGGTGCGGTCAAGGAAACCGATCTGCAACAGATACGGTTCGAGGATCTCCTCGATGGCGTCCTTCTCCTCACCGATTGAGGCGGCCAGGGTGTTCAGTCCCACCGGCCCGCCTTCGAACTTCTCGATAATGGTCAGCAACAGCTTGCGATCAACGTCGTCGAGGCCCCGGGCATCCACGTCGATGGTCTTCAGCGCCCGGCAGGCCACGTCATGGCTGATCACTCCATCTGCCCGCACCTCGGCATAGTCGCGCACCCGGCGCAGCAGCCGGTTGGCCACCCGGGGTGTACCCCGCGAGCGGCCGGCAATTTCGCTCACCCCTTCGGCATCGGCGGCAACGCCGAGAATACCGGCGGAGCGTTTGACGATCCGGTTCATCTGGGCGTCATCGTAATAGCTCAGGCGGTGGATGATGCCGAAGCGGTCACGGAGCGGCGAGGTGAGCAGGCCGGCCCGGGTGGTGGCACCCACCAGGGTGTACGGCTTGAGCGCCACCTTGATCGACCGGGCGCTGGGCCCCTGGCCCACCAGGATGTCGACGTTGAAATCCTCCATCGCCGGGTAGAGGATCTCTTCAACCACCGGGCTCAGCCGGTGGATTTCGTCGATGAACAGAACCTCGCCTTCTTCGAGGTTGGTCAGCATGGCCACCAGGTCCCCCGGCCGCTCGATCACCGGCCCCGAGGTGACCCGGATGCTGGCGCCCATCTCGATGGCCAGGATGTGGGCCAGGGTTGTTTTGCCCAGTCCAGGCTGGCCGTAGAACAGAACGTGGTCCAGCGGGGCGCCCCGCTTGCAGGCCGCCTCCACCGAGATGGAAAGGTTCTCCTTGATCTGCTCCTGGCCGATGTATTCGCCGAAGCTGCGCGGCCGCAGGGTGAGGTCAAGACGGGCGTCGTCGTCCATGGTGTCGCCACCGATGATCCGTTCGCCCATTGATTGGTCTGGTTCCATCACTCGCCGCCTCCGGTGGTCATCGGTTCAGTCGGCCCAGCGCCCCGCGCAGCAGGCCCTCCAGGTCCAGTTGCTTACGGGCTTCGCGGGTCTTCCCGGCGAGGAAGCGGCGCACCGCCTCCCGGGCCTGGGCTTCGCGGTAGCCGAGGTTTTCCAGGGCGGACACCGTATCGGCCGCCAGTTGCCCCGCCTCATCCAGCAGCGGCTCGGGTTCCGTTCCGCCGTCTCCTTCGGCCAGCCCCAGGCCATCCAGCTTGTCACGCAGTTCCAGCACCATCCGCTCGGCGGTCTTCTTCCCCACGCCGGGCACGGCCTGGATCGATTTCAGGTCGCCCTGGCGCACCGCGGCAGCCAGGGCCTCGGGGCTGAGGCCGGAGAGAACGGTCACCGCCAGCCGCGGTCCCACGCCGGAGATGCTGATCAGCCGTTCGAAGAGTTCCTTTTCCAGGCTGGTGAGAAAACCGAAGAGGGCCAGGGAATCTTCGCGGACGTGGGTGTGGATGTAGAGCGAAACCTCCGCGCCGGGCTCGCCCACCCGACCCATGGTACCCAGGGGCACCGTGGTCAGATAGCCCACGCCGCCCACGTCGAGGATCAGCCGGTCGGCCTCCTTCTCCAGCACTATCCCGGTGAGGCGCGCGATCATCGTCTTCCTTTCACCGTCTTCTCCCCCGCCGTAACGCCGAACGCCGGCCCCTGGTGGGTACGTCGCCGCCACTGTCCAGCCGGACCAGGGTGGACGAGGTGTTGGCGTGGCAGACGGCGACGGCCAGGGCATCGCTGACATCCAGCGGCGACGGCGCCTCCGCCAGCCCGAGCAGCATCTTGACCATCTGCTGCACCTGGGTCTTGTCCGCCCGGCCCACACCAACCACCGCCTTTTTCACCGACAGCGGCGGATACTCGCTCACTGGAATCCCCCGGTCCGCCGCCGCAGCCATCACCGCACCCCGCACGTGGGCCAGCTTGATCGCCGATTTGACGTTGCGGGCAAAGAAAATGTCCTCGAGGGCCACCGCATCCGGCTGATACTGGTCGAGAACCTGGCCGAGGCGGCGAAATATCACCAGCAGCCGCTGTTCGAAAGGGCCGCTTCGCGGCGGAGTCACCGCCTCGGAATGCACATGGCGGAGCGCCGAGCCTTCGGCCCGGATCACTCCGATACCGGTGACCGCGATGCCCGGGTCGACTCCTGCGATGAGGGGCATGTGTTGTCCAGGATCGCTTCCCCGGCGGGAGCGTCAGTTCAGCTGGCTCTCGTCGATATCGAAGTTGGCGAAGACATTCTGCACATCTTCGTGTTCCTCGAACAGCTCGAGGATCTTGATCACCTGCTGGGCTTTCTTGCCCGACACCTCAACGGTGTTCTGCGGGATCATGGAGAGTTCGGCCTCCAGGGTCTGCACCCCTTTCGCCTCCAGTGCGGCCTGGACATCGGGGAACGCCTCAGGGCTGGTGAAGACCTCGAAATTTTCCTCATCGGTCTGTACGTCGTCACCACCGGCCTCGAGCACCAGCTCGAAAAGGTCGTCTTCGGGGATGGCCGAAGTGGGGATGAGGAAGTAGCCCCTGCGGTCGAACATCCAGGCCACCGAGTTGGCCGCGCCAAGATTGCCGCCGTGCTTGTCGAAGAGGTGCCGGATCTCGGGAGTGGTGCGGTTCTTGTTGTCGGTGAGCACTTCGATGATGATTGCCACACCGCCCGGGCCGTATCCCTCGTAGATCCCTTCCTCGTAGGTCACGCCGGGAAGCTCGCCGGTACCCTTCTGGATCGCCCGCTTGATGTTTTCGGCCGGCATGTTGGCCGCCTTGGCCGCCGCCAGGGCGCTGCGCAGCCGGGGGTTGCCCTCGGGGTCTCCGCCGCCGAACCTGGCGGCCACGGTCAATTCCTTGATCACCTTGGTGAAGACCTGGCCCCGCTTGGCGTCGGCCTTTCCCTTCTTGTGCTTGATACTGCTCCATTTATTGTGGCCGGACATGGGAGTTCTCCTTCAAAATCTGACCGAGGACAACTAGTTATAAACCCATATGTTACTACAACTTCATCACCTGGTGGAAGAGGGCCGCCCCATGGCCCTGGGGAACCGGCTGTCTTTCTCGCCGGACGACCAAAGTATATACTACCGGACATCCGTTCCATACACGTCGCAGCCCATTTTGAGTCATTGGAAGCCGGAAATGAAGAAAACACTCCGCATCACCGCCATCCTGATGTGCAACTTGCTGATTCTCCTGCTGCTGCTGGAGCTGGCGGGCCTGGTGGTTCACTACCGGCGTGAAGGGGAGCTGTTTTACCTCCGAACCGCGGAAGATGAGCCGGCCGAGTTCACCATGGCCGGGGAGAGGCTGATTTCCGAGTACCGGCTCCAGCCCTATTGGGGATTTTCTCTGAAAATCAATCAGCAAAAACCACGGAAGAAAGTGTCCACCAACAACTACGGGTTCATATCGAAAGTCGACTATCCGATGGCCCGGAGCGGGGACCGGCAGTTGATCATCGGTATCTTTGGCGGGTCGGTGGCCACCCAGCTCACGGTCAAGGGAGCTGATCGGCTTAAGGAGGTGCTGTCCGCCGACCAGCGTCTGGCGGACCGGGAGCTGGTGGTGCTCGACTTCGCCAGCGGCGGGTACAAGCAGCCTCAGCAACTGCAGATTCTGACCTATTTCCTCTCCCAGGGCCAGGAGTTCGACCTGGTGATCAATCTCGACGGTTTCAACGAGGTCGCGCTGTCCCCGTTCAATCGCCGCTCGGACAATGCCCTGGCCATGCCGAGCAATCTGCACCTGCTGCCCCTGGTCAACCTGATGGACCACTCGACGCTGACCCCGGAACGGCTGGAGTCACTGCACCGGATCACCCGCCTGAAAGACCGGCTGCAATGGGTAACAACCCGGCTGCAGGAGACACCCAGCGCGGCGGTGCACCTGCTGCTTGGTGCCTGGTCCGGACGGTTGAATGCCGACTATTCAGCGGAAGTAAACCGGTTCCAGCAGATGAAGGCGGAAGGGACAGCCGCATCCCTGATGGGTATTGCCGGTTTGGAAGAAATAGTGGTGGACGATGAAACGATGTTCCAGAGTGTGACTGACGGCTGGGTGGAGTCGTCCCTGCTGATGCAGCAGTTGCTCTCGGTCCGGGGCGTACCCTATTACCACTTTCTGCAGCCGAACCAGTATTTCACCAACCGGGTCTTCAGCGAGGAAGAGCAGGCCCTGGCCATCAGGGAGGATTCACCCCTGCGGGGCAATGCCGCAAACGGCTACCCTTACCTGCTGGAGAGAGCCGACTGGCTCGCCTCAAGAGGCGTCCGCTTCCACGACGCCACCGGAATTTTCGACCTCGAGCCCGAACCGGTGTACGACGACGACTGCTGCCACTACAACCAGCTGGGCAATGAACTGCTTGCTGAGTTCATCGGCGAACGGTTGCTCGAGACCTGGCCCGAGTAGAAGTGGTTGCCGCCATTGGGCTTCAGACGAGGTTTTCAACGGACCGCAGCCACTTTTCCCCCATGGGTCACCGCACCGCCATAAGCCTGGAAGTCGATGCCGGTGATGGCTGACGCCGATCCGCCGTCCACGTTCCAGCCGCGCACCAGGCAGGTATACGCCGGATCCGGGCCCGGCCCCGGGGCGGTAAGGATCTCGGCAAAGGCGTCGCCGTCCAGGTCGCCCACACCCACCCGGGCGCCCCAGACCAGGTCAGGATAGGCGATGAAGTTCACTCCGCCCATGGCCACGGCCGTCCCGCCATCCACGTTCCATCCGCGAATGTGGGGAGCGAAGATGGTGCCCGGTCCCGGACCGGTGACCAGTTCGTCTATCCCGTCGCCGTCCAGGTCGCCACAGTCCACGTTGACCCCCCAGCGGGGCGTTCCGTAGGCCAGGAAACTGACCCCGGGCATCGGGGCCACGGCAACGCCGTCGTAGTTCCACCCCCGGACGTGGGCGCCGTAGACCGCGCCCGGGCCGGCGCCGGTGACCATCTCATCGATCCCGTCGCCGTCGACATCACCGCAGGAGACGTTGACTCCGTACTTCGGCGTGCCGTAGGCGAAGAAACTCACCGCGGCAATAGAGGTCACCGAGATGCCGTCGTAGTTCCACCCCCGGACGTGGGGCCCGTACACCGTGCCCGGTCCGGCGCCGGTAATGATCTCGTCCATGCCGTCGCCGTCGATGTCGCCGCAAGCCACGTTGACCCCGTATTTCGGCGTGCCGTAGGCAAAGAAACTGACGTCGCCCATCGGGCTGCCGGCGGTGGTCCAGCCGCGCACATGGGGGCCGAAAACGGCGCCGGGTCCCGGCCCGGTGACCAGGTCGAGCAATCCGTCACCGTTGATGTCGCCGCAGGCCGCGTTGACCCCGTAACGGTCCACACCGTAGGCGGAAAAGGCCGCCAGCGGCACGCCGGGAGCTTCGGCACTGAACAGCCGCACCTCGGTGGGGTTGTTCGGGCCGGGCCCCGGACCGGTGATTATCAACGGCACGGCTTCCGCCGAGGCCACGGCCACGGCATCGGGACCGGGGCAGGCGGCCAGCACCGCCCGGGCCGCCGGCGAGTAGGCGAAACTGCAGGGCCCGGCAGGTGTGGCATAGGCCGTCCCGCCCCAGTGGATGTGGCCGGCGTCATCGCCGGAGGCGGTGGTCAGGGCCAGCAGTGTGCCCGCTTCGTCAAAGGCCAGGTCGATCAGGCTGCCGTAGGCGGAGAAGCTGTCGGTGCCCGCCACCGCGCCGGTGGCCGGGTCGACATGGTAGACGGTCTTGGCCGTCATCGCGCCCACGCCGATCAAACCGCTGGCCGGGTTCCAGGCCAGCCGCAGCGGCGCGGCGCCGCAGGGGAAGGTACCCACCACTGAGGAGGCGGCCCCGTCCACCCGGAGCACCGAGTAGCTGTCGGCGAAGTAGTTGGTCACCACCGCATAGTCCCCGCTGCCGTCAAAGGCAACCTGGATCGGGAAATCGCCCACGGTGAGCGAGGCCACCACGCTGTTGCTGGCCGTGTCGATGACCTTCACCTGGTCGTCAAAGGAAGCGGCCACCAGCACCTCGTCGCCGTCGGGGCTGCAGGCCACACCGCTGGAGACGCCGTAGGCGGCCCAGACCACGCCGATCACACCGCAGGGTATCTCGGCCACCTCGCTGGAATCAGCGCCGTCCAGTTCCACCACCGAGATGGTGTTCGCCGAGATGTTGCCCACGTAAGCGCGGCTGTCGTCGGGAGCCAGGGCCAGCACACCGGCCCGGCTGCCGCAGGGCACGTCGGCAACCACGCTGTTGGTCTGCAGGTCGACAATCTTCACCGTGCCGGTCTCAAAGGCGCAGATCACGGCCCACCTGGAGTCGCTGGTGATCGCCACGTCCTGCACCCGGTCGCCGATGGGCAGCACCGCCTCAACCGTGCCCGAAGCGAGGTCGATGATCGAGGCGTTGTCGGAGAGCACATTGGTCACCACCGCTTTCGTTCCGTCCGGGGTCACCGACACGCGCCGCGGGGCGTCCCCCTCGGGGTCCAGACCCGATGGCGTGGCCCCGCGATACATGGAGCCGTCCATCCCGGAGTAGTCATAGAAGTAGAGGCTCTCGCTGAAGATGGGGTGGAACGCCGCCACCCTGGTCCCCACTGGCGAGACCGCACCGTGGTCCAGGGAGTAGCCCTGGTACTGGCCGAGCAGCGACTCGGTGGCAAAATCGAGGACCGAAAACCGATACTGCATGCCGATGGCCAGACTGTGATCCGGGGAGGTGCCGATATCGAAGGGCGTGTAAGTGGAGGTGAGGATGGAAAAGTCGCCGGTGCCGAAACGGACAAAGGCGCTGCTGTTGTCGCTGACCCCGAGAAAGGCCTTGGCCCCGCTGTAGTCGACGCCCACCGCCGTTGTGGAGAGCGAGTAACCGGTGACCGTTACCGCGGCATCCACGGCATGGGCCGCCAGGTTCACCCGCCGGGCCACCGTGGGGGTGG
>JAQAZP010000340.1:0-11886 GCA_032127265.1 Acidobacteriota bacterium | reverse complement strand
CGGGATGGATGTCAATCCTTGATGATTTGGGCCAGCACGTCTTCCGACTTGTTCAGCACCACTTTTTTTGGCTCCGCCGGCAATTTGGCTTTGAAGGTAAAGTCGGCCTTGTTGACGAAAAGGATCTGATCGCTGAACTGCTTATGGCCGAACTCGTAGTAGATCGGCATGATTACCTTTACCGCGGTCTTCTCGTCCTCCTGGCGGATCCTCCCCTCCAGCAGCCATTTACCGTCCTCGGTGGGCCGCACGTCGTAGGAAAAATGCATCTTGGGGATGCCCGACCCCCGGAACCACTGGTCGAAAAACCAGTCCATGTCCAGCCCCACGGTCTTGTTCACCACCCGCTGCAGGTCAGTGGTGGTCGGGTTCTGGTGCCGGTATTCCATGAGGAAATTACGAAGCGCGGTGACGAACATGGTGGTTCCCTTGTCCGGGCCGAACTGGGCCACCAGGGCCATACGCAGCATGTGCACCACGTAGGGTCCCTTGTCGTAGAGGGAGTAGACGTAATCCCGCCCGCCCAGACGGCCGCCGAGGGAGATCGGGCCGGCCTCCTTGAGCTGCATGGCATTGTCCCACCAGCCGTCCATGTCCTCCTGGAAGCCGCTGGGGCCATCCAGCACACCCATATACATCGCCGAGGAATACTCGGTGAAGGCTTCGCTGAGCCACTGGTCGTGGTAGGTGCGCCAACCCACCACGTGGGCCCACCACTGGTGGCCAATCTCGTGGCACAGGAAGGGGCTGCGGAACTCGGGGTTGCCGTATGTGGAGATGGTGGACATCTGGCCCTCGGTGAGGTAGGCCTCGCCGGTGAGTTGTACCAGCCCCGGCGGGGCCTGGCCAAAGCCCATGAAGAAGCTCATCTGGGCGATGTCCAGTTCCTTGTAGGGGTACGGCCCGTAGAGGCTCTCCAGGTATTTGACGATCTGTTCGGACTCGGCGAGGATTTTGCCCGCCTCCCCCTTCTGCTTGGCCAGACTGTAGACGTTGATGATCGGGGCGCCTTCCTCCCGGGTCTCCTTGTTGCTCTCCAGGTGGAATTCACCGAAGAGGATGCTGGGCAGCATCACCGGGGCATCGAAGGTGGTCTGGATGCAGTTGTGGTCCTCTTCCTCCCAGGTGCGCACCGTATCACCGGACACCACCGGCAGGTTCGGCTTGGGCACCCTGACGGTCCAGTCGACATGGGACCGCCTCAGGTATCCGTACTGGGGATACCAGGGGTAGGTGTTGAGCAGTTGGAAGGAGACCGGGTGGCTGGGCAGAAAATCGAACTCAGCCGGCATCCGGCCTCCCGGGGTGCCGGCCATGTCGCCGAGAATGAAGATCGGCGCGATGATGTCCCCCTCGTAGACAAAGGTGATGGTATCTCGGTCTCCGTCATTGAGTGTCGCGGCCAGACGGATCATGATCTCGTGGTTGCGGTGCACGTATTCCAGCTCCGTGCCCGCACTGTCGGTGAGCGAGAGCACCTGCACCTTGCCGGGGTGTCCGAAAACACCTTCGTGAAGAAATGCAAAGCGCAGGGTGTTCAATCCCTCGCGCCGCGAAACCACCTCCAGGCTCACCTTGTTGTCCAGCACCAGCGACCCCTTCCGTATGGTGAGGTCCATGGTGCACGCCGCCACGTCGATATCATCCTTGTTCTGTTTCCATCGGACACTCTCCGGTTTTTCCCGGTCGGCCAATTGGTCGAACTGGCACCAGAGCTCGATCTTTCTGGTCGAACCGGAAGCCCCGGCCTTGGTGTGCTTGAAAAGAAAGATTTCCTCCTCGGAATCGGGCACAACTGAAAAGGAGACCCAACCGTGCTCGGCGGTATCGAATTCACCGTAAAACGTGCCGCCGTGGGGGCTCCCTGAAAGGCGGTGGGTCAGCACGTCGAACTCGACATTGTTTTTCATGTTGCGCAGCGCATCGCCCCGGCTCTCGAAAAGCTGCCGTGCCGTGCCGCTATCACCGTCGGCTCCGGAGGACGTGGTGAAGAGCGCGCCGGTGTCATCGTCGAAGCGGAAGAAGGCGTTGGTGAAAGGCTCGTCGAATTCCCGCTTGTCGATGTACTTTTCCAACTGTTCCCGCTCAATGTCGTCAGGTAGGGAGACTTTCATCTGCCCCTTGCCGATGAAGGCCGCGCCGGTGACCACCCCGTCAATCGGCTCGGCGAGGTAAAGCACCCCGCTCTTGAAGGTCACCTCCAGGCAGTCGCGCTTGAAAGTAAAATTCTCCAGCCGGGCGGATGAACCGGTATCCAGCGCAACCTTGGTCAACTCCACGTAATCACGTTCCAGGTCGTTTTTCGGGTTGTCGTCATCCGCATACAGCCCTGCCGGGAATATCAGCAGGAATGCCGAGAAAAACAGAGCGAAAAGAAATGGGATCGTGCGTGTCCTCGGTCTGCAGTGCCTCATAGCGTCTCCTTGTCCGTGGAAGAAAAGAACCGTTCATACCGCCACGGCCGGTTTTCCATCAGTCTCCCGACGTTCACCGGCGTTTCATTCTCTGAACAGCGAACCTGCGAAAGGTTGGGCCGCAGGCAGGCCGGCGAGTATTCAAGAGTTACTTACGATAAAGAGGGCGTTCCGGTTTCAGCGGATTTCAGGTGGGATTCGATTTTCCCCTGGACCACCAGGGCCAGTTCCATGGCATTCCGGCCGTCCTGGCCACTGACCAGGGGGGGGCCGCCGTCCCGCACCGCATCGACAAAGCCGCGGATTTCCGCCTGCAACGGCTGGGTGCCGGACACTTCCAGGTTGTCCCGCACAATCCCCGGCAGCCCGCCGCCCAGGGAGAGATAGACGTGCTGCACGGTCTGCTCCTGAAGGTCGAGGGAGAAGTAGGCGTCCTGCTGGAAGATCCTGAATTTGCGAACCTTGTCGGCGCTGACCCGGCTGGCGGTGATATTGGCCACGCATCCGGAATTGAAGGTCAGCCTGGCGCTGGCGATGTCCACTTTCCGGGTCAGGATCGCCACGCCGGAGGCATCCACCTGCCGCAACCCGGACGTGTCCATGGAGAGCACCAGGTCGAGGTCGTGGATCATCAGGTCCAGCACCACGTCCACATCGACGCTTCTGGCGGTGAAGGCCCCCAGACGATGCGCCTCGATGAACAGCGGCCGGGACAGTTTGCGGCTCAGCGAACGATACGCGGGATTGAAACGCTCCAGGTGACCCACCTGGAGAATCTTTCCCGCTCCGGCGGCGGCGTCGATCAGCCGGTCCGACTCTTCGAGGCTGGAGGCCAGGGGCTTCTCAACCAGCAGGTGGCAATCCCGGCCGAGTACCAGTTCGCCCAGATCGGCGTGGGTCACCGTTGGCGTGGCCAGGCTGACCAGATCGATTCCCGAATCGAGCAATTCCTCGGCCGAACCGAAGGCCGGAACGCCAAGCTCACCGGCCACCGCCCGGGACACGGACAGGTCGCTATCGGCCACACCCGCCAACTGCACGTCTTCCATCTCGTTGTAAATCCGGGCGTGGAAGCGGCCCAGATGGCCCACTCCGATCACTCCGGCTTTCAACCGGCTCACACTCATCTGTCTGGATCCTCCTCCGGAGCGCCGGCCCCACGCGGGGCGGCGTCTATTTCACCACACCCCGCTCCGATTCCTCGATAAACCGCACCAGGTAGTCCACCTCCGCCACACCGAGGATCTCGGACCGGATCCGCTCCAGGGCCTGGGAGGTGTTCAGTTTCGAGGAGAGAAGAATGCGGAAGGCGCGGGTGATCGCTCCGATGCTCTCTTCCGTAATCCCCTTGCGCCGCAGACCGATGGCGTTGACCCCGTATGCCCTGGCCCGGTTCCCCACCGTTCGGGAAAAAGGCAGCACGTCCTTGTTTACCGCGGAGTACCCGCCGATGAAACCGTGGGCCCCCACGCGGCAGAACTGATGGACCCCGGAGAAAGCCCCGACTGTGGAGTCGTCCTGGACCTCCACGTGACCGGCCAGGGAAGCGGCATTGGCAAAGATAGTCCGGTTCCCCACCAGGCTGTCGTGGGCCACGTGGGAATAGGCCATCAGGAAATTGTCGTCTCCCAGCCTGGTCACCCCACCGCCGCCCGAGGTGCCGCGGTTGATCGTGACATACTCGCGGATGGTGTTGCGGTCCCCCATCTCAACTCTGGTGGGCTCTCCGCGATACTTGAGGTCTTGCGGGGCAAACCCGATGGAGGCGAAGGGAAATATCCTGTTCTGCAGGCCGATTCGAGTGTCTCGCCCCACCACCACGTGAGAGACGAGTTCGCTGCCGGCGCCGATGCGGACGTTCTGGCCCACCACGCAGTACGGGCCAACCTGTACATCATCTTCCATTTCCGCCGTGGAGTGTATGACGGCCGTGGGGTGAATGATCATTGTCTCTCCTCCGCTCACCGGTCGACGATGAAGGATGTCAGAATGGCGTCAGCCACAAGTTTGCCCTCGACGTAGGCGCGCCCCTTGACCTTGCAGATTTTTGGTTTTTGCCGCAGGACCTCCAGTTCGAAACGGATCTGGTCACCGGGGAAAACCGGGTGGCGGAACCGGGCATCGTCGATGCCTATGAAATAGATCAGTTTCTTTTCCCGGTCCGGAACCGACTGCAGCAGGAGAACCGCACCCACCTGGCCCATGGCCTCGAGGATCAGCACGCCGGGCATCACCGGCGCTCCCGGGAAATGGCCCTGGAAGAAGGGCTCATTGAAGGTCACGTTCTTGATTCCCACCACCCGCTTTCCCTTCTCGCATTCCAGGATCCGGTCCACAAGAAGAAATGGATAGCGGTGGGGCATAATTTCCAGAATCTCGCGAAAATCGATAGTCATCAACAGCTACTCCTCGGTCACGGAGGTCTCCCCGCCGGTATTGTCCTGCGCTCCAGGTTCCACGCGGCGAACGGCCTTTTCCAGCCGTTTCAGCCGCTCCAGCAACTCGGGAAGCCGGGTGTAGGCGGCATGCACCTTGCGCCATCGGCGGTGCTCCATCAGCGGGAACCCGGAATAGACGCCCTCTCCCCGAACGCTCTTGGTCACCCCGGCCCGGGCGGTGACAGTGATGCCGTCCCCCACTTCAATGTGGCCGGCCACCCCTGTCTGCCCGGCGAGGGTGACCCGATCTCCCAACCGGGTACTCCCTGATATGCCCACCTGGGCCACCAGGATGTTGTCTTCCCCAACCCTGACATTGTGTGCAATCTGCACCAGGTTGTCGATCTTGGCGCCCCGGCAGATGCGGGTCTCTCCCAGGGTGGCGCGGTCCACGGTCACATTGGCACCGATCTCCACATCATCCTCCACCACCACCCGGCCCACCTGGGGGATCTTGTGCTGCCGGCCCCCATCAGGCACGTAACCGAATCCGTCGCTGCCCAGCACTGTCCCGCCATGCACGATCACCCGGCAGCCGATCAGGGTTCCGTGGCCCACGGTGACGTTGGGATGGATCACCGTTTCCCGACCCAGCACCACGTCCCGCATCAGCACCGCACCGGGCATGATCAGCACCGAGTCGCCCAGGGAACATCCGGGCCCCACGTAGGCGAAAGGCATCACCGTCACCCCCTCCCCCACCCGGCAGTCATCGGCCACATGGGCCATGGGGGAAATTCCGGTTTCCGCCGGCCGTGACCGGGGGTGGAACAACTCGAGGGAACGGGCAAAGGCGAGGTAGGGATGTCCGCAGACGACGAGGTTTTTCCCCGGCGGTTCCACACCTTCGGGCACGATGATCGCACCGGCTTCAGTGGTATCCAGCTGGCTGCGGTATCTGGGATTGGTGAAGAAACTGAGGTCGCCGGGCCCGGCGTCGTGCAGTGGACGAACGCCGGTGATCGGCCGGTCGGCGTCCCCCACCAACCGTCCGCCAAGCTGCTCCGCCACCTGGCCCAGGGTGAACCGTATCTGGCTGCGATCTTCGGCCACGGCGTCTCCTCCAGGTCCGGGGTTGACCCTCCAGCCCTGAATTCCTACTGGGCCACCGGTCCGGCGCCCTCCGCAGCCACCATCGCCTGGTCGAAGAGACTGACGATCATCGGGGTCACATCGGTGCTCCGGTTTGCATAGACCAACCCGCTCTGCATCCGGGCCAGGATCAGGGTGTAGTTGTTTTCCTCACCAAAGGCGGTGATGATGGGCAGGATCTTTTCCTCCACGTCGGCCAGCATCCGGCGGTAGCGGCTCTCCAGTTCACGCTCGGCATCGTCGCGATAGCGGCGCAACTCGATGATCAGCCGTTCCGCCTCTTCCTGCTTCTCCCGCTTGGCCTGGTCGCTGAGCACGCTGGCCCCGGCTTCCAGTTCGCGCTGCAGGTCCTGGATCTTCTTCTCACGGGAGGTTATCTCCTGCTGTTTCGCCCCAGTGAGCTTTTCCATTTCAGCCTGGAACAGCTTCCCCTGGGCCGAATGTTCCATCACTCCCTGGAGATCGAGGACTCCGATTTTTATCGGCGCCTGCTCCTGGGCGGCCACCGGAGAGATCGACCAGGGCAGGCAAAGGGCAAGCCCGATGATCAGGACGGAACCGAACGTTTTTTTTGCTGAGTGGACCATGAGACTCTCCTTTGAAAGACAATTTAATGATGAGGAGTCACCTTTTCTATCAAAATGCAGCCCATCCGTCCAGCCCCCTCTCCAGGCATCGGGCGGTCAAAAAGTGGACCCGATGGAGAACTGGAAGTCGGTTGACGAGTTCCGCGGCGGCGGATCGGGAAGGAACGAGTAGATGAAGCGGAGCGGGTAGGGGAAGATGGGCAGGTAGACCCGCACTTCCACACCGTAGGAATAGACCAGATCCTTGTAGTTCATAAAGTTGTCCTCGTCGAACGCGTTTCCGGCATCGACAAAGAGCAGCGTCTCCACCGGTGTCTCTTTCACCGGTATGTGATACTCCAGGTTGAAGAGCAGCGATGACGTCCCGCCGATGAACTGCCCGCTGTTGTCCAGGGGGCCGACGGTCCGGATTTTCGTGCCACGTACCGACATTTCCCCGCCCATGAACAGCCGCTCGAAACCGGGGATGGTGCTTTCGTTGTATTCCTTGATAAAGACCGCCTCCGTGTTGAAGGCGAAAAAAGTGCGGAGGAAGGCGCTAGCATACTGGGAGTAGCGCACCAGGGGCTTGAAGAAGGATTTCTGTCCCCCGAAGGGCCCGCCGGCCACCTGCAGCGAGATGTTCACCTCGCGGCCGTGCGTCGGCCGGTACGGATTGTCCACCGTGGAGTAAACATAGCTCGGGGAAACGCTGGAAATGGTTGTTTCCCCTTCCTCGTACAGGCTGCGGAAGGAAAAACTCCCCGGGGGGTAGGGTTGCCCCAGCGACGGCGGCTCCCAGGGCAGCAGCGGGCCCTGGCGGAATTCGATGTCGATGATCTCATACGAGTAGCGGAGCATGATCCTGGAGAAATACCCCAGCGACATGCCGAAACGGGTGCCGGCACCGGTCCTGTCCTGGGTCAGGTCGTAGTAGAGGTAGCTCCGTTTGTACAGCTCGGCGCCGAAGATGTAGGGCCGGTCGAAGATATAGGGCTCGGTGTAACTTATGGAATAACGGTCGGCCCGGGTGCCGATAAGCGCCTCGGCACTGAGCGTGGCGCCGCGGCCGAGAAAATTTCGGGTGGAGAAGAGCAGGCGTCCGAAAGCGCCCTCCAGGCCGCTGACCCCGCCGCCGATTTCCAGCTGGTTGCGGTTGGTCTCCTCGCCCTTGATGATCACGTCAACCTCGTTGCCTTCCATCGAGGGAATCACTTCGGGGTTGTTCGGCTCTTCCAGCAGGGTAAAGTAGCCCAGTTGGTTCACCTTGAGCAGGCTGTTCTTGAATGCCTCCTCGTTGAACACATCGCCTTCCCGCATCCGCACCTCGCGGCGAATAACCTTGTCCTTGGTCGAACTGTTGCCCTCGAATTCCATCCGGCGGAGGAAAAACTTCTCCCCCTCCTGGATCCGCAGGGTCAGGTCGGCGGTGAGCTGTGCGTCGTCATAGGTCACCATGGGATCGGTCCAGGCGAATATATATCCCCGGACGCCGTACCCGGTGTCGATACCCTCCAGGGCCTCCCGGACAATGGTCTGGTTGAAAATGTCGCCGGGCAGGAGCGCTATGGTGGAGAGGAGTTCATCATCGGTGAACAGTTCGTTTCCCTCGACGGCAATGCTGTTGATCCGGTACTGCTCACCTTCCACCAGCGGAATGGTGATTCGCAGCCGGTTTTTGGGATCCTTGCCTTCCCTGGCCACATTGTAGCTCTCGATGGTGGGTTCCCCGGCCCGGACCTTGGCATGCCCTCGTTCACGGTACTTGTTGAGCACTTTCTGGATGTCTTCGTCATAGGTCACCCTGCTGAAGATATTGTGCTGGGTCAGGAACGAAAACAACCAGGTGCGGGCGGTTTTCTTCATTGTCCAACGCAGCCGGCGCTGGGAAAAAAGCGTGTTGCCGGTGAAGATGATCTCACCGATCTTGACCTTGCTTCCTTCGTTGATGTTGAAGTACACCGCCCGGGCCACCGGCGAAACGGTCTGGATATCCACTTCCACCGTGGCGTTTTCGAACCCCTTCTCGTCGAGCAGGTCCTTGATCCCCACGCGAATCTTCTCGATCAGGCTGTAGTCCAGCCGGGAATTGATCTTCAGGTCGAGGCCCTCGTCCTGCAGCTGTTCTTCAATATTCTGCTTGGAGAGCGCTTTTTTGAATCCCCGGTAATCGACGCTCTTCACCACCGGCCGTTCCTGGACCCAGAAAACCAGCCGTTTGCCGGTTTCGCCGTCGTGCACATGCAGGCGCACCCGGTCGAAGAAACCGGTATCCATGATTTTGCGGAAGTCCTCGTGCAGGATTCGCTCATCGTAGGGGTCACCCACCTTCAACCGCAGGGGGTAAGTCACCACCTGCGCCTGGACTTCGTAGTTGTTGCGCACCTCGATTGACTCGATCAGCGGGGCGCCGGTCTGGGCCAGGGCAGGCAAGGAAAGGAGCAGCAGAATCGCCGAGACGCAAAACACATACAAACGGACGGCACCGGAACGGACGGCAATGGACTGGCAAAGGGTCATCGGGGACTTCCGCTAGGATGTGACGTTGATCATTTCTCCGGTCCGGGCCTGGTGGAAAACGATGCGGTTGTCCTTCAGGTCAACCCGAATCTCCCCAGAGATGTCGGCAGCGGCGTGGGAAAGCATCCACTCGGCCAACGGGTCCTCGATGTGTTTCTGGATCCCCCTTCGCAGGGGGCGGGCCCCGTATATTTTCTCACTACAGGTTTCGTGGACCAGCCAGCGACAGGCTTCGACGGATATAACAAGAGTAATGTGCGACTCCTTCATGGTTTCGTTGAGCTGACGGATCATCAACTGGCTGATGGCCAGCAGGTCCTCGTCGGTCAGCGGGTCGAAGACGATCACGTCGTCCAAACGGTTGAGGAATTCAGGGTTGAACACCCGTTTCACCTCGGCCATCACCCGATCCCGAATGTCACGGGACACCGCCGACGCCTCGGCGGAGCGGAACCCCATGCGGCCCTGTTTCTGAATGATCCTCGCGCCGATGTTGGAGGTCATCAGTACCAGGGTGTTTTTGAAGTCGATCAGGTTGCCGAAAGCGTCGGTGATCTGACCGTCGTCGAAAACCTGGAGCAGAATGTTGTAGATCTGGGGATGAGCCTTCTCGATCTCGTCAAGCAGAACCACCGAATACGGGTTTCGCTTGACCCGCTCGGTGAGCAGGCCGCCTTCCTCGTAGCCCACGTAACCGGGGGGTGACCCGATCAGCTTGGACACCGAGTGCTGTTCCATGTACTCGGACATGTCGAAGCGGATCAGCGCCCGTTCGTTGCCAAAGAGGAACTCGGCCAGGGAACGGGCCACCTCGGTCTTGCCAACTCCTGTGGGTCCGAGAAAAATGAAGGACCCCACGGGCCGGGCCGGGCTCTTCAGACCGGCCCGAGAGCGCCGGATAGCCCGGGAGAGCGCCGTGAGCGCTTCATCCTGCCCCACGATCCGCTGGTGCAGGCCCTCTTCCATGTTGAGCAGCTTGTCGCTCTCCTCCTCGTGGATCGAAGCCACCGGTATGCCGGTCCAGTTGGAGATCACCTCCATGACCTCCTCCTTGGTCACCACAAGCTGCTCGGTGTTCTCCTCCTCGGCCCAGCGCTCCTTCAGACCCTTCATCTGCTTCTGCAGTGTCAGTTCCTCTTCGCGAAAGCGGGCGGCGGTCTCGAAGTCCTTCTTGGAGATCGCTTCCTTCATCTGCTCGATAGCCTTGGAGATCCGGCCCTCCATCTCGCGCACATCGAGGGAGCTGTCGGCGTCGCGCAGTTTTACCAGCGACCCGGCCTCGTCCAGCACATCGATGGCCTTGTCCGGAAGAAAACGGTCGCTGATGTAGCGGTTCGACTGGTAGACCGAGGTGCGCAGCGCCTCGTCATCGTAGCGAACATTGTGAAACTGTTCATAGCGCTCACGGATGCCGTGGAGGATGTCCAGTGCCTCGTCCTCGGTGGGTTGAGATACCTTCACCGACTGGAAGCGCCGGAGCAGGGAACGGTCTTTTTCGATGTAACGGCGGTATTCCCGCGGGGTGGTGGAGCCGATGCACTGCACTTCCCCGCGGGCCAGCACCGGTTTGAGGATGTTTGCCGCGTCGAGGCTGCCCTCCGCCGACCCGGCCCCCACCAGGGTGTGAATCTCGTCGATGAAGATGATGATGTTCTTGTTTTCGGTCAACTCGTTGAGGATCGACTTCAACCGTTCCTCGAACTGGCCGCGGTACTTTGTTCCGGCCACGATCAGTGACAGGTCGAGGGCAAAGAGGCGGCGGTTGCTCAGGGTGATCGGTACCTCACCCTTGATGATCCGCTGGGCCAGGCCCTCGACGATGGCCGTCTTTCCCACCCCGGCCTCACCGAGCAGGATCGGGTTGTTCTTGTGCCGGCGGCAAAGAATCTGCACGATCCGCTCCAGTTCCTTCTCCCGGCCGATCAGCGGATCGAAGACGTCCTTGCCGGCCAGCGCCGTAAGGTCCCGGGAGAATTCGGAAAGGAACGGCAGCTCCTTCTTCTTCTTGCGGATGTTCTGGCCCTTCTCCTTTTGCAGGAGCAGCGCGTCCTCACGCACCGAAAAGACCTTCATTCCCTTTTCGGCCAGGATCTGACCGGCCAGAGAACTCTTCTCCCTCAGCAACCCCAGCAGCAGGTGCTCGGTGCCCACGTACTTATGCATCAGCGCTTCCGCCTCTTCCGAAGCGTAGTGCAGCACTTTCTTCGTCTCCTGGCTCAGGGGAATCTCCACCGAGGTCGAGATTTTCTCCTGGATTTCCGAGCGCGACTCGATCTCGCTCTTCACCGCTTCCATCTCCACCCGGGCCCGCTGGAAGAGCTGCCGGGTGATCTCCTCACCCTCGCGGATCAGGCCTAGAAGCAGGTGCTCAGGAGCTATATTCCGGCTTCCCATCTGGCTCGCTTCGTAGCGGGCAAAAAAGAGAACCCGGCGCGCTCTCTCGGTGTATCGTTCGAACATCGTGCAATCCTCGCCCGTCTGGATATCTGACGGCCCGCAAATGATCCAACAATTTCATTGTTTGATTATGCAATGAAATGCGGATTTCAGCAAGTGGCGCAGCGGGGGGCCGCCACAGCCGGCCGATCCCCGGATCAGCCGGCTTCCGAGCGCTGCAGCAGCCCCTCTTCCATACACAGCACCCGGTCGGCGCCAGCCGCCAGTTCGGGGTTGTGGGTGGCCATCACCGCAGTGAATCCGCGTTCCTCCTGGAGCTGTCGAAAGAGACGGTAAACGTTCCGGCTGCTCACTGAATCGAGGTTTCCGGTGGGCTCGTCGGCCAGCACCAGGTCAGGAATCATCACCAGCGCCCTGGCGATGGCCACCCGCTGCTGCTCTCCCCCGGAAAGCTTCCCC
>JAQAZP010000339.1:0-14213 GCA_032127265.1 Acidobacteriota bacterium | reverse complement strand
GTGGCATAAGCGGTGAATTCGAAGACCGCCGCGGCGTCCTGCTCCGGGGGGAAGACCCGGACCAATGACGGGTTCACCGGGCTGGGGCCCGGCCCGACCGCCAGTCCGGGGACCCAATTCGGTTCGGCCACGGTCAGGGTGACCGGGACATGTTGTGGGGAGTTCGTCGCATTGTCGGATGAGATCGTGATCACCGTCTCGTATGACCCGGGTTCGAGGCCCGCCTGATCGACATGGACCAGGTTGAAGATGTGCTTTCCCGCCGAGGATCCGTGAGGCGGAACGATTGAGATCCAGTCGGCATCGCTGGAAAGGAGGTAGAACATGATGCCGTCCGCGGCATTCCAGACCTCGAGTTGCTGGGGCGGCGGCGGATCGCCCGCATGGACGCACTGGAAAGTGAAACTCTCCGGCGAATAGGCGATGAGGCGTTCATAGAGGGTGTATTCGACGGGGATCGTTTGCGGGTTGTTGACCGCCTGCGGGTCCGAGATGGTAATCGCGGCCTGATAGATCCCGGCGGGAAGCCCCTTCGACTCTACGTGAACGGTCACTTCATCGGTGTCCCCGAAGGAGACACCGGAGTGCGGATCCAGCGAAAGCCAGGGAGCGTCGCCGGCAACCGACCATTCGAGGGCCAGATTATCGTCACTCCTGATTTCGATCGTCTGATCGCCGGCAGGTTTTTCGAGGATGGTTTCTTCGAAAGCGAGCGTGTCGGGTTGATTCCAGATGACGACCTCGCCCACGGTGACCAAAACTGGGACCACCTGTGGTGAATTCTGGGCCTCCGTCGCTTCGATGGTGATGCTGGCCGGATGATTCCACAAATGCGACAGGCCGGTGGGGTCGATGGTCACTGCAACGGGAACCGTTTCGTTGATCAAAATGCCGCTTTGCGGCTCGAGAGTTATCCAGGAGACATCGCTGGCCACCGTCCACTCGAGGGTTCCACCCGAGCAGGTCTGCAATTCGATAATCGTTTCGATCAAGGATAGACTGCTTTCCTGGACCTCGTAGTCAAGGCGATACGGGTGGGAACAAATGGAGAGCCCTGACTCTGGCCGATAGTGACAGCCGATATCGATTCTTCCGCCGTCCGGGACGGAGTCGGTGCGTGTGGTTCCTTCAACCTTCGGTGAATGAGGGTCACCGGCATCCAGGCAGGGACTGTCCAGCGGTTGCCCGGTTGCCTCATGGCTCAAGTATCCCGCTCCGTGCGGTCCGTTGGTGAGCAGCGGATCTGTATCGATGTTTCCGTCACCGTCCCACCCCTCCTCGATGTCGCAGAACGAAACAACCGTGTCATTTTCGAGAGCGACCTGGGGGCGGGTCGTGTGGTTCCCCCAGATGATGCAGTTTCGGATTGCTCCGCCGTAGCAGTAGAGTCCTCCAGAATAGAACCCCTGCCCGGTATACCGCATGCAGTCGACGATAGTGCACCTTTCGATGAGTAGTTGTGGGGAGACGGCATGGAGCTGCTCCGGACTGTTGCGAAAGAACAGACAATCCTGGATCACGCACTCGTCTCCCGCTGCACCGTAACTCACGTAAACGCCGCCACCGTGATCGGGCGTGCCTCTATCGTCATCGCCGGAAAGTTCCGGTTCGGACACCCATCCCAGTCTGTTGTGGATGAACTGGCAGCGGCGAATAGTCACAATGCCGCTGGCGGATATTCCTCCACCATTGCAGGCGCTCCTGTCTGCCGCGGTATTTCCGGAGATGATACCGGCCTCCACGATTTGGGGAGGTTGGCCGGTTTGAAATGGACTGTCGTTCGCAATATTTCCGGAGACGATACAATCCTCCACCGTGAGTGCAGAATGCCGAGCGCAAATGCCTCCGCCGACGCTGACCTCTCCGCCACTATGGGACTCATTGTCGCGGATTTCAGTGAAGGCTATCGTAGTCTCTGATTGGTCGGCATAGAGCGCGCCGCCTGCGGCGTACGAGCCGCCATCAGCGCGGTTCTCAAACAGGTGGCATTGATCAAGAAAAAGAGTACTGTCGCCCTCACAGAAAATGGCACCGCCGAGTCCGGTCGCGAATGATGTTCTGTTGCCGCTCATCGAGCTGTTCTCTATCGTGACTTCGGCACCGCCACAAATGTAGACTGCCCCGCCTCCTCCCTCTGTCCCTCGTCCCCACGGCTTGCCTTCGATCGAGTAATCAGCCTTGTTGTTCTCGAGGACGCACTCCCGGATGGTCACCATCGCCGCCTCGCAGTAGGCAGCACCTCCGCAATGATTGGAACTTGTCGCTCCGGCCTGACCGTTGGTGACCGTGAACCCCTCGATCGTCACGGTACCGCTGCTCACCGGACCGATGGTGAACCCCCGGCCCAGCTCTTCGCAGTCGATGATGGTGTTTTGCGCCCCGCTTTCGGAGAGCATGGCGATCGCTTTCCCGCTGATCAGCACGTTGATGTTCCCGGCACCGGTGTACGTGCCGCTCGCGACAAGCACCGTGTCCCCGTCCACGGCGGCATCGACTCCGGCCTGGATGGTGGGTTGGTCGGCAGGGACATTGATGATCGCAGCGGGGGAGAGGATGGGAATGAGGAGAAGGAGCAGTACCGTGATGGTCCTCGAGAGCATTCTGCTGAGTGTCATCTCCCGTGCCTCGATGCCAGTATGGTGAGATGTTTCTGCCTGGACGACTGCTATCAGATCGCAACTATACTAAAAAGTAATGTTATTACGGTCGAATGTCAAGGAGCGGCGTTTTCCTTCTGTTCACCGGGTTGACAGGTTTCGGGACCGGCGGGGATACTTGCGAAAAACTGGGGGTGGGAAGCGATGCTGGAGCGTCTGTTCAAGCTGCGTGAGGCCGGCACCACGGTGAGCACCGAGGTGGGCGCCGGTCTGGTGACCTTCATCACCATGTCCTACATCATCTTCCTCCAGCCGGCAGTGCTCTCCACCGATTTCGCCGGCAATCCCACCGGCCTGTCCCACGACGCGGTGATGCTGGCCACCTGTCTCTCCGCCTTCCTGGCCACGATGATCATGGGGCTCTGGGCCAATTACCCCTTTGCCCTGGCCCCGGGCATGGGGGAGAACTACTTCTTCGTCACCGTGGTGATGTCCCTGGCCGCCATGGGGGTGGCCCAGGCCTGGCGGGTGGCCATGGGCATCGTGCTGATCTCCGGGCTGCTCTTTCTGCTGCTCAACCTGCTGCGGGTCAGGGAAGTGGTGATCAACGCGATCCCCCCGGGTCTCAAATCGGGGATCGCCGCCGGCATCGGCCTGTTCATCGCCCTCATCGGCCTGCAGAATGCCGGTCTGGTGGTGCAGTCGCCGGCCACCGGCCTGACCATCAATCCCGATCTGCTCTCCATCGACATGCTGATCTTTCTTTTCGGTCTGCTGCTCACCGGGACACTGATGGCCCTGCGGGTCAGGGGGGCGGTGCTCTGGGCGCTGCTGGCGTCCACCCTGCTGTCGCTGGTCTGCGGCAAGGTGTCGTTCACCGGTCTCGTCGGGCTGCCCCGGGATCATGCCTTCTTCAGCTTTGACCTGCGCGCGGCGCTGGACATGCGCTTTGTCCCCTTCATCGTCATCTTCCTCTTCATGGACATGTTCGACACGGTGGGCACCCTGGTGGGGGTGGGGCAAGTGGGCGGGTTCATGCGCGGGAACAAGCTGCCCCGGGCCAGCCGGGCGCTGATGGCCGACGCGGTGGGCACGGTGGCCGGCGCCTGCATGGGCACCAGCACCGTGACCACCTACGCCGAGAGCGCGGTGGGGGTGGAGCAGGGCGGGCGCACCGGGCTGACCAGCGTGGTGACCGGGCTGCTCTTCCTGCTGGCCCTCTTCTTCACCCCGCTGGCCGCCATGGTGGGCACCTACCCGCCGATCACGGCGCCGGCCCTGGTGGTGGTGGGGGCGATGATGATCCGCGGGGTGACCGGTGTGGACTGGAAAGAACCGGCCGAGGGGATCTCGGCGTTCCTCATTCTGGCCGGCATCCCGTTCTGCTTCAGCATCTCCGACGGCCTGGCCCTGGGTTTCATCGCCTACCCGCTGATCATGCTCTTCTCGGGCAAGGGCCGCCGGGTGAGCCCGCTGCTCTACCTGCTGGCCCTGCTCTTCATCCTGCGCTACGTCTGTTTCCCGGTGCGCTAGCCGAGCCGCTTGACCAGTTCCAGGGCATCTGTGCCGTCGGGGTAGTAGCCCGGCAGTCGCTCGGCCAGTTCGTAGCCCAGACCCTCGTAAAACACCCGGGCGCCGGTGTTGTCCACCGCCACCTGGAGACACACCTCACGATTCCCGCATTCAGCCAGCTGCTGTTCCGCCGCCCGCAGCAGAAGCCGGCCGATGCCACTTCGGCGATGGTCGGGATCCACGTCCAGGGTGACGATCTGCCCGTCCCGGCCGCTTGGTCCGGCGGCAACGATCACGAAACCGAGCAGGGCAGGGGGCTGGCCGGCCAGGGGCACGGCGAGGATGGCGCTGTGCCCAGGTGCGGTGAGGTAGTAGAACATCTCGAAGCGGTCATAGGAGATGGATGGAGAAAAACAGCGCTGGTCCAACCGGACCAGATCCTGGAGGTCGTCGATGCGGAAGGGCCGCAAACGACAGGCCATATGTTTGTCTGACAAAGCCATGGAACCTCGAATCCGTTGTGGCCTGGCGGACATCCACACCGGCATGCGGTCCGGTTGTCCTGTGGCAAGCTGTTGTAATACCATACGTCGCCCGTGGAGAAAACCCGAACCCCCTGATTCGAAGTGAACGGTTCGCCGGCGGGGGGGCGATGCGGAAGGTCTGAAGATGAGCGTTGTGCCCAGGCCATACAGCCCGACCGAGATGTCGCGAAAGGTTCTGCTGACCAGTTCGTTCCCCTATGCCAGCAGTCCCCTGCGTCTCGGTCAACTGCTGGATGCTCTGCAGGCCGACATCCTCGCCCGTTTCCTGCGGCTCTGCGGCCGCGAGGTGGTCTTTGTCGGTGGCGTGGACAGCCACGGAACCGACGTTCAGCTCAATGCCGCCGCAGCCGGAGTGGAGCCCGAAGAACTGGCTTCCCGCTATGGCCAGGAGCACCTGCGGGATTTCAGGTCCCTGCACATCGAGTTCTCCTCCTTCTGCTCCACCCATGGCGAGGACAACCGGGAGCTGAGCATCCTGGTCTTCAACCGGCTCAAGGAGAAGGGGTATATCTACGAGAAGGAGATTCCCCTCGACTACTGCACCAGCTGCCGCCGGTTTCTCCACGACCGCTTCGACCGGGGCCGCTGTCCCGGATGCGGTGTGGCCGTGCGCAACGGCGGCCTGTGCCGGGTCTGCAGGGGGGATGGCCAATCGTCCGCAGCGCCGGAGCTCCGTTGCCCGAGCTGTGGCGGAGGGACCGAACCGCGGCAGTCCCGACACTACTTTTTTCGTCTCAGCGAGTTTTCCGGGCGGTTGTCGGCCTGGGTTCGTTCCGGCGGCGGACTCCAGCCGGAGGTGGAGCAGTGGGTGGCCTCCCGGTTGCGGCAAGGACTGGACGACTGGTGCATCAGCCGTGACGGGCCCTATTTCGGCTTTCCGGTCCCCGGGGAGTTGAAGAAGTTCTTCTGCGTCTGGCTCGATGCCCCCCTGGGGTATCTCTCCGGCACCGCCGGCTGCGGCGGCCGGCCGGGCCCTGGCCGGGAGCCGTTCTGGCATGACGGGGCCAGCGAGATCATCCAGTTCGTCCGCCGTGACATCCTCGCCTTCCACACACTATTCTGGCCGGCGGTGCTGATGGGGGCGGATTTCAGCCTGCCCAACCGGATCGTGGCCCAGGGCTATCTCAATGTGGACGGCCAGCGGTTGGCCGGACAGCATGGCCCGCGGATCATCGTCCAGGACCTGGCGGAGAACGTCGGCCCCGAGTGCCTGCGCTATGCGGTGGCCAGCCGGCTGGGCAGCGGTCTGGAGGAAATCGACATCAGTCCCGACCAGTTTGCGGCCACGGTGAACGGGGAATTGGGCGGGCTTATCCTGCGCTTTATCAGCGGTGCCCTGGAACGAAGGAAGTCGAAAGGGCGCGGCGGTCCGGCTCCCGACATGCTGGTGCGCTTTTATGGCGATATCGGCAATGCCTACGCGGCCATCGATTTTCGCCAGGCGCTGGCCCGGATACGGGAGTTGGTTCGCGCCGCGCAGGACGGGCAGCACAGCCAGCGGGCCGTCTGCCGGGACCTGGCCATCCTGCTCAAACCGGTATTGCCGCACCTCGGACAACAGATGGAATCGCTGCTGGGAGCTGAAAAGCCGTGGTCCTGGGATGATCTGGGAACGGCGTTCACCGGCCGGGTGACCGGATCGGCGGACGAACTGGTCGAGCGGCTGGAGTGCCGCGGCGTGGCGCGGCTGCTGGGCCGGACAGGGGGGTGAGCCCGGAACCGCGTCTTACTCGGTCTGCCGCTTTCCGGTGATCAGTTGGTCGATCAGCCGCTTGTCCCCGCCGCGCAGCTCGTGGAACTCGATCCCCATGCCGCAGTCGCCCTCGCGCGGGTCGTCGTTGCACCAGACCACCTCGCCCTCCACCTGGATCGCCTTGATCACGTCAGGAAGATAGAAACGCAGGTGGACGATGGTTCCCGTCGGCTGGGGTCGGTTCGACCGGAGGAAAATCCCGCCCTCGTTGATGTTGGTGGAGAAATTCCACAGCACGGCATCGAGGGTTCGGTACTCAACCTTGACGTTGAGTTCCATCCGCTCCTTGTTTCTGCGGCTCTTGCGGATACTGGCCCTGATATCCTTGTGGCCGGTATCGACAATCACTGGCGATACGTCCTTCATACTGCCCCTTACGAAAGGCATGGCGGGTTTTTCCGCCCGGGTCTCCGGCTCTTTGCGGGCCGGTTCTGCGCCTGTCTCTACTCTTATCGCCCGGCCGTGTGCATACCATTAGCCGATGCTGGATGAAATACCGGCGGGCCGGGTCCCGCCCGGGGTCAATTGACGCGGTGCGGAGCGCGCCAATATAATTTTCCCCTGCACCTGCGGCAATCTCAGCGGGGTCATCCGACGTGATTCTGGAACTGATCAACGGCCGGCGCATCACGGCGGCGGGGACGGAACCCAACCGCCGGATACGTGCCGGCGCGTCGGGGGTGATCGAGGCCCTGGACGGCCCGACGGATCCCGGGGGGGGGGTCTGTACCCTCGCGCTGCCGCCGTCGGCGCTGATCTACCCCGGACTGATCAATGCCCATGACCACCTCATCGGCTCTTTTCAGCCGCGGGTGGGATTCGGCCCGTATCTCAACTGGCTTCACTGGGACAACGACCTCAAACGGTCGGCGGTGTTCCGGCAGCGGAACATGATCGATGCGGCCACCGTGTACCAGCTGGGGGGCCTGAAGTCGATTCTCTCCGGCGTCACCACGGTGGCCGATCACATCCCGCAGAAGATTTCGGCCCCCCATATCGATGCCATGCCGGTGCGGGTGGTGGCGCCCTACTGCCTGGCCCACTCGGTGGCCTCATTCCGTCTTCCCTGGGGGGACGGGCCCGCCGAGGAGTATGCCCGGGCCAGTGACCGGGACCTGCCCTTCATGGTTCACGTGGGGGAGGGGTACGATCCGGAGAGCCGTGGCGAACTTGAAACACTGGACCGCCTGCGGGCCCTGGGGCGAAACACGCTGCTGATCCACGGTGTTTCATTCACCGAAGCGGACGCGGTGCTGGCGGCCCGGCGGGAGGCCAGCCTTTCCTGGTGCCCCGGCTCCAACATGTTCATGTTCGGCCGGACCACCGATATCAGGCAACTGAAGCGGGCCGGAGTGAACATCTGCCTCGGGACAGACTCCCTGTTCACCGGTACCTCTGGTCTGCTGGAGGAGATGCGGGTGGCTCGCACCTGCTACAATGAGCGCTACGGGGAGGAGCTTCCGGCCCGGGACCTGTTCCGCATGGTGACGGTCAATGCCGCGCGTGCGTTGCGGATCGAGCATCTGGCGGGGTCGATCACCGAAGGGCGACGGGCGGACATCCTCTGTCTCGTGCCGCCGGGCGGGGACGGAGATCCCTACAGTGCTCTGCTGGATGCGCGGGCGGCAGATATCCACCTGCTGCTCTGCGGCGGCCGGCCGCTGCTCGGCCTGCCCGAGCACCTGCCGCTGTTCCAGGCGGCCGCCGAGCCGTTTCGCCGGGTTCGGCTCGGCACGGCCGGCGGCAAGGGGTCGGTGGAACGGCTGGTGGCCGGAGATCCTCCGGGCCTGCTGGACCGGATCCGGGCGCGGCTCGGGTTCCGCAAGGAGCTGCCGTTCATGTGTATCCCGGAGCCGGGGGCGGCGGTGACGTGATGAGCGGGCCATATTTGGAGAATCCAGGGAAAGGGGATTAACCCATGTCAGCGGAGAAGAAAAAGAAACCCGGGCCTCCCCGCTCACCGGGCAGCCGGTCGGTACCGGCGGAGAATCTCGAGGCCCTGCGCCGCGAAGTGAGCGGGCTGAATTTCGAGCTGCTGGACCTGCTGAACCGGCGGGCCGACGCCGTCCAGCGTATCGGCGAAATAAAGAAGGAACAGGGGCTGGATACTTACGATCCGCTGCGCGAGTCGAAGATGCTGGAGCAGATTTTGAAAAAGAACCGCGGGCCTTTCCCTGATGGGGTGGTCACGGCGCTGTTCAAGGAGATCTTCAAGGCCTCGGCCAGGCACATCGACGACCTGGCCCGGGTGGTGTCCAAGACCAGCCGCAGTTACCGCAAGCGGGACACGGTGGTGCGGGTGGGGGATCTGGAGGTTGGCGGAAAGAGTTCGCCGGTGATCATGGCCGGCCCTTGTGCCGTGGAGAGTTACGAGCAACTGGACCTGGTGGCCCGGCGGCTCAAAAAACTCGGGGTGCGGGTGCTCCGCGGCGGAGCGTTCAAGCCGCGCACGTCCCCTTACAGTTTCCAGGGACTCAAGGAGCGCGGGCTGGAGATCCTGAAACTGGTGGGGGCAAAGCACGGACTGCTCACGGTGACCGAAGTCCTCGACCCGCGGGACGTGGGGCTGGTGGCCGATCATGCGGACATCCTGCAGGTTGGAACGCGCAACATGTTCAACTACGAGCTGCTCAAGGAGTTGGGCCGCTGTAACAAGCCGCTGTTGATCAAAAGGGGTTTCATGGCCACCCTCGAGGAATTCCTGCAGGCCGCCGAATATGTCTACCACCGGGGAAACGAACGGATCATTCTCTGTGAACGGGGGATCCGGACATTCGAGCGCTGGACCCGCAACACCCTCGATATCTCGGCGGTTCCCATCCTGAAGACCGAGAGCCACCTGCCGGTGCTGGTGGATGTCAGCCACTCCACCGGGCGCAAGGACATCGTGGTGCCCATATCCCGTGCGGCGCTTGCTGCCGGGGCCGATGGCCTGATGGTGGAAGTGCACAACCGGCCGCGGGTGGCTCTCTCCGACAGCAGTCAACAGCTGGACCTTCCGCAATTCGGGAAGCTGATGGTCGAACTGAAACCGTATCTCCTGGGAAGGGGATCGGCGGCCGGGAAGGGAGCATGAGCATGGGTTTCGACCAGATGTACACACCGTGGCGCCTGAACTACATCGAGGGTGTGAAAGAGACGGGCTGCCTGTTCTGCAGGGTCTGGGAGGAAGCGGACAAGGATGGTGAAAACCTGGTGCTGTGGCGCGGCGGCGGGATGCTGATCATGCTCAACCGCTATCCCTACAATTCCGGGCACCTGATGGCGGCACCGCAACGTCACGCGGCCCGGCTGGAAGATCTTGCGCCCGCTGAACAGGCCGGGCTGATGGCGGCCACCGTGCGCGCCGAGCAGGCCCTGTTCGCGGCCTACCGCCCGGAGGGGATGAACATCGGTCTGAACATCGGGGCCTGCGCCGGAGCCGGGGTGGTGGGGCACGTGCACATGCACCTGGTGCCGCGGTGGAGCGGGGACACCAGCGCCATGGCCGTCATCGGCGAAACGAAGGTGCTGCCCGAGACACTGGATGATACATTCCGTCGGGTGACGGCTTGTCTGCAGGAACACGAACAGGCCTGACCGCCGCGGTCAGAGGGCGAAGCGGATCGGCACCTTGTGCCAGCACTCCACCGGCCGGCCGCCGCGGGTGGCCGGTGAAAACGTCCATTTCCGCACCGCTTCCACCGCGGCCGGCGAAAGCAGTTTGCCCCCGTCCGCCTCCAGCACCTTCACCTCCCTGACCCGGCCATCGGTGCCCACCAGCACGTTGAGCAGCACGGTGCCCTCGACCCTCAGGCGCCGGGCGTTCATCGGATACTCGGGATCGCTCTTGGTGAGGATCCGCGGGGGGGCGATGGCGTCGCTGGTCGGGGATGAGGATCCAGCGGTTGAGGAACCTGACGTGCGGGCCGGTTCAGTGGTGCCGGGGGCGGAGTCGGCCACCGAGAGGCGGGCCAGCAGATCGGTGAGACGCCGGACCTCGGCTTCCTTCTCCCGGGTGGCCTTCTTCGCCTGCTCCAGCTCCGTGGAGTGCCGGGTGATCAGCTGCCGCACCGCCTCGGACTCACCTTCCAGCCGGGTGGTGGTGTTGGCCGTCAAATGATCGTATTCCTCCTTGCGCCGGGTGAGATCGGCCTGCAACTCCTTCACCTGGTCACTCAGCGCATCCACCTCGCCGGCCAGAATGCTTTTTTCCGTGGCCAGGGCCTCGGCCTGTTGCCGGGTCTGGTCCGCTTCCGAACGGGCGTCGCGGGCCAGGTCCCGTTCTTCGGCCACCCGGGATTCGGCACGCTGTACCAACTGCTCGGCCCGGGTCACCGCCGATTCGCTGTCCCGGCGCTGCTGCTCCAGATCGGCTTTCAGCTGGGTGTTTTCCTTTTCAAACCGCTCCAGGCGGACCGAATCCGCCGCGGAGCCAGTGGCCGGGGTGGACGTCTGTTCCCGGCCGCGCTCCGCCTGGAGCTCGGACTCCAGTTCGGCTATCCGCTTCTCGGACTGCCGGTAGTTTTCCTGGAGTTCGGCATGGGCCTGGAAAATGGCTGCCGGTTCATCCCGGGGAAGCTCGTTGTCACGATCGGGCAAGGCGGTTTCCAACCGGCTGCCGGGCTGATCCGGTTCTTCCGTGGGATCGGTTGCCGCCGCCTGCTGCTGTCTTGAGGGGGAAGGGGAGTAGAAGGTGTAGATGACCCAGGTGAGCAACAGGACCGCCGCGATGGTGACAACGATCATCAAGGCCGTCCCTCCGGTCCCGCCATGGCGCACCGAAGGTTCGGGCTCCGACCCGGGGAGTGATACCGGCCGGAAGGAAATGTCGCCGTTGCGCAACCGCTCTTCTTCGGAGGAGAGGTCCAGAGGGGAGGATTCCGTGGGGTGGGCATCCACGTAATCTGTTTCTTCTCTGTTTCCGCCAGCGGAGAAGAGGCTTTCCTGGTCGTCGGATCGATTGTCACGGGCCATAACGTATCTCCGGATCGCGTGTCCCAACCAGCGGGGAATCGCTTTGAATTCATTGATCTGATTAGAGTTAGACTCAAAAGGAAATATAGCACGAGGCCGGAGCGCTGTCAACGACAACCTGCCGGCCACTTACAAAAACGCGACCCGGCGCCCGAGGGTTCCCAGGCCCCGGAATGGCTGGTTATTCCGAGCTCCGGAGGCCGGTATGACAATGTGAATTATGCTTGCAATTTTGATTTGGATATTTTATAGTCAGACCACTCGATATTTTCGGAGTTGCGTCTTGAGCAAACATCTGGCATGCTCCGGCAGAATCGGTAAACCCAAAGTATGAAGATGAATGCCGACAGGCTGGGATATCTTGACGTCGTCCGGTTTTTCCGGAAGCAAGTCTTTTCTTTGCCTGTTTTTGAGTCAGTGGTCATGGGGACGGCGCCGTGCATGTTAATGGCAGGCCGGTAGGGGGGCGCACGTGGTAATCCGTTGTGCTCCAGGCTGTTCATACTCTTCACACTGTCCAACGGTTCTGTAGTGAAAGCTGTTTCTCAAGTGCTCGGACTGAGGTTCACCAGCAAAAGAAATTCTTTTCATTCTCCTGAATACCGGGAAGCATGAACAGGGATAGCCCTGTTCTTCGGCCGTACGGCCGTTTTATTAATTATTTGTTGCCAACAGCCCCATGGCAAAAGGAAAAAAGGAGGTGAAACAATAAGGCGGCTGTTGTAACAGACATAAATTTTCGATTGTTCGTTGCATGTTCCCAAACACCTGTTTTGCGTCACTGGCATAATGAAAAACGCCGGGTCGCAACTACTCCACAGGAGAAGCAATGAGGATCAGACATCTAATCGCTGTTATGCTGGTTCTCGGCCTGGGCACTGTTGGTGCCATGGCCGCGGATTACACTGTACCCCTGTCCGGCGGGATCAATCCCACCGGGTACACCAACTATGCTGCCAAACCTGCCGGCGAGGTCTTCGTTTACGGCGGCCTCAATACCGGCTCCATTCGGATGCAGAGTGGCTACTTCAAGTTCAACACCAGCGCTCTTCCCGCGGTCACGGTCACAGGCGTCACTTTCAATTACTATGTCAACGCCGCCAACTGGCCCTACTGGAGCATCACTCCTCTGACCGGCGACCCCACCACCGCTACGGCCGCCGTGCTCTGGACTGACATCCAGGCCGAAAAGACCGTCGGCTATTACAACTTCCTGAACGAGGGTTCCACCTATGGTGTGGGTTGGCATACTGTGGTTCTTGGCGGCACGGCCAATGCGGACGTGACGGCCGCCATCGGCACCTACTTCGCTCTCGGAGCAGCCAGCCGTGACGACGGCGCAGCCACCTACTTCCAGGAGATCGACGGCTTCGGCATGCCCAACTTGCCCTATCTGGTGGTGAGCGACAATCCGCCGCCGGCCAACGACACCTGCGCCGGCGCCATTGTGATTCCCGGCACCCCCGGTTCCTCCAGCTACACCGGTAACACCGCTCTCGCCGCCAACGACTACGACTGCAACGCGGCCTGCGTGAGCACACTGCCCCACGCCGACAAGGACGTGGCCTACACCATCACCCTGCCCGCCGGCTGCGAAGTCTGCGTCACCCTCAACCAGAGCGTGATGACCTGGAACGGCGGCGTGTACATGGTAACCGACTGCGCCGATGTGGACGCCACCTGTGTGGCCGGTGCCAGCGGCTGGTTGGCCGGCGGTCTGGACGAGACCTTCTGCTTCAGCGACACCGCCACCGAGACCTACTACATCATCGTCGACGGCCGCACGGGCGGTGGCTCCGGTCCCTTCCAGCTGGACGTGACTGTCAGCTGTCTCAACGGTCCCACCGACCTCGTCTGCATCGATAATGGTGCCACCGCCGGTCTCACCTGGACCAACAACGACACCTATGACAACGTCGAGGTTTACCAGGACGGCATACTCGTTCTCACCCTGCCCGGCACGGCGACCGGCGCCAGCGTCACCGGCGTGGCAAAGGGTTACCATTGCTACTACGTCTGCGGTGTGTTTGGAACCGACAGCAAATGCAGCGAAGACTGCTGCATGATCCAGGGCTACGACACCGTGACCGTGCTCTGGGACTTCGAGGGCGACGACGGCGGTTTCGTGGCTGACGGCACCGGCGGCTGGCAGTGGGGCGCTCCCTCTTTCGGTCCCTGCGCCGGCGGAGCCGACGGCAAGGTCTGGGCCACTGACCTTGACGCCAATTACGTCAACAGTGCCTGCTGGCTGCTCGACTCCGGCACGATCGACCTTGGCGACAAGGGCGCTTTCGTCTGCTTCGACCAGTGCTACGACATCGAAACCACCTGGGACGGCGGTGTGGTCTGGTTCACCACCGACGATTACTGGTACTACAACTTCGAGCCTCTCGATGGCACCGACGTTCCTGCGATCACCGCCACCCCGGGCTGTCAGTGGGTTGCCGGCCGGGCCGGCTTCTCCGGCGACTCCGGCGGCTGGGTCACCGACTGCTGGGACTTCACCGATGCCATGTGGCTGAACGAGGACATCAAGATCCGCTTCGCCTTTGGTTCGGACACCTCTGTTGCTTACAGCGGCTGGATGATCGACAACATCACGGTTTACAACAACGTGACTGCCGGTCCCATCGACTGTGACTACACCGTTCTCCCGGCGGTGGGCACCGTGCCCTTCCAGGTGCTGCACCGGATCACCCTGACCAACACCCTCACCGGTGGACAGGTTTACACCCGCCGCGTCGCCGCCCGGCTGAAGGTGACCATCGGCAACGGCACGAGCTACAACCCGTGGCGCACCGGTTTCACCAACGTCCAGCCGGGTTCGTTCTACTTCACGCAGTTCCCGGT
>JAQAZP010000338.1:0-7337 GCA_032127265.1 Acidobacteriota bacterium | reverse complement strand
GGGATGCCGTATGGCGAAAAGGTCCTGGCCGACGCCCTGGTCCGCTGTGCGCCGGACATCGTGCTGCTCAACAATGAACACCGCACCCTGGGCACCTGGGCGGCCATCGCCCGCCAGGCCCTGGGCCCCGATGTGCCGATTTTGGCCTACCGCGGCGCGGCGGTGGACGAGATGCCTCCCCCGGACGTCCGCCTCTTCGGCCTGGTTGACCACAACATCGCCTACACCGACTTCGCACGGCAGGCCATCGGCAGGATGGCCGGGCTACAGTGCGATATGGTGCCCCACGGCTTGAACCACCAGATCTTCCATCCGCCGTCCGCCGAAGAGCGAGAGCAGATCCGTGCACGCCTGGGCTGGGATGACGAGACCTTTGGCGTGCTCTACATCTCGCGCAACCGGCCGAACAAGAAGCACCACCGGGTGATGCAGGCCCTGGCCCGGCTCCAGGTGGATGGCCAGCAAGGTGTGCGCTGCTGTTTCCACTGCCGTCCGGTGGTCACCGAGACCTTCAAAATGCCCGATGGTTCAGAACTGCCAGGGGGGTTCGACCTGCCGGCCATTGCCGGCAAGCTCGGTGTGTCAGACCTGATCACCTTCACCGGTGCCCAGAACGACGATGCCCGGGGGGTGCATCAGGTGCTGGGCCGCTGGGACGGTAACCGGCTTGTGGAGCCGGACCTGACCATGGCCCAGCTCTACTGGGCCGCGGACCTCTACATCAACCCCAGTGACCTGGAAACGTTCGGCCTGCCGCTGATAGAGGCCATGGCCTGCGGCACGCCGGTGGCCCACCCCGACAACTGCCCCAACCGGCGGGAGGTCTGCGGCGACGCTGCCTGGCGCATGCCCACCGTGCGGATCAAGGCCTGGCCCGAGGACTGGGAGATGCAGAAGCTCACCGACGCTTCCATCGCCGATGCCATCCTCCACTTCAAGACCATGCGCGACGAGAATCCCGATGAACTGGCGCAGTGGCGCCGCCGGGGCATGGAGTGGGTGGCGCAATACGACTGGGACCGGACGGCCGCCGCAGTCTCCGACATTCTTCACCAGTGGGTCGAAAAGACCTGAAAATACATCTCATCTGATCTGGCGTGCATCAAAACTCCCCGGCGGCCACGTTGGTTCCCCTGACCAGGCCCGGGTAGGCTTCCAGCGAAATCCACGGGCTCACCGACGATCCGTCATAGGTGAACACGATCACTTCGGTGTTCGCCCCGGGATCGGGGCCGCGGCCAGCCACCAGTTCGTCCCGTCCATCGTTGTTCAGGTCTGCTCCGGCAAAGACGTTGATCCCGTAGTTGAAGGGGGATGCCGGCCAGGCGAAGAAACTGAATCCGGGAAGGGGAGTGATGGATGCCCCGTCAAAATTCCAGCCGCGCACGTGGGGACCGAAGATGTCTCCTGGTCCCGGGCCGGTGATGATTTCATCGTATCCGTCGCCGTCAAGGTCGCCGCAGGCCACGTTGACCCCGAAGCGGTTGGTGCCGTAAGCCAGAAAGCTCACCCCGGCAATGGCCGAGGCGCCGCCGCCGTCCACATTCCAGCCCCGCACGTGGGGGCCGAACACGGCGCCGGGCCCGGCTCCAGTGACGATTTCGTCAAAACCATCGCCGTCAAGGTCGCCGGTCGCCACATTCACGCCCCACTTGAGCGTCCCGTAGGCAAAGAAGCTCACTCCGGGGACCGGGGTCACCGACGTCCCGCCATCATAATCAAAGGCTCTCGCATGGGGGCCGAACACGGCGCCGGGCCCGGCACCGGTGACGATTTCGTCAAAACCGTCCCCATCCAGGTCGCCGGCTGAGACGTTCACGCCGTATTTGTTCGTGGCGTAAGCCAGGAAACTCAGGCCGGTCAGTGGCGTCCCGTCCCTGGCGAAGCCGCGAACGTGGGGCCCGAAGATGTCGCCGGGACCGGCCCCGGTAAGCAGGTCATCGATGCCGTCACCATTGACATCACCACAGAAGACATTGACCCCGTAATGGGCAGGGCCATAGGTGCTGAACTGGTATTCGTGCGCCACACCCTGTTCCGCGGGGAATACGCGCACCAGCGGCGGGTTGGCGTAATCCGGGCCGGGGCCGGTCACCAGGCGGGTGACCGGGGGCGGCACCACATCATCGATGACAAGCTTGGCGATCTTGTCCGCCCCGCTCTCCGTGATCCAGATCACGTCGTCGGCGTCCACGTGGAGACCGTCCTTGAGGCCGGGGTTGCTGGTGGGGATATCGTAACTCTCCCAGGTCTCATCGGCGATGCGGAAGATGAAAACGTATCCGGAATTGAGGCTGCCCACAACCACGTCGCCGTTGGAGAGCAGCCCCATCGGCCCGCCCCCCTCGTTGGCCACCGGGTGGCTGAATTCGGTGTTCGTCCCCGAGACCACGTCGTATGCGCCGAGGGCCGAACGGTTCCAGAGCGTGTAATAGACCCTGCCGTGGGAGTAGGCGGCGAATGCTGGTCCACCCGCGGAGACCGGGATGTCCTCGATGGGGCCGCCCGGTTGCTTCATCCCCAGCTGGTTGACGTTGTATTCGGTGAAATACAGGTTCTCCGCGACGGGGTCCTCGGTGCTATCCACCACCCAGCAGGCAGGCGTTGGCATGGTGTGAGTTCCGACCCACGATTCCGCCGCGGGATCGAACTCCGACATGCGGTTTACTTCGTGGTCACTGACCCAGATATGCCCATCGGAACTGCTGAAGGGGATGGCCATCAGCGCACCGCCGTAGGGCGGGGGGAACACCGTGTAGAGGTTTGTGTTCACCTCGACCCGTCCAAGGCCGCGGCCGCCGGTGTAGAGTCCGGACCAGACCATATCCTGCCCGTCCACGATCATGCCGTCAGGTTCGGCGCCGGGGGTGGCCACATAGTCAAAGGTCTCGGCGACCGGATCGAAAAACGTGATTTGCTGGTTCAGGGGCTGGCTGAACCAGATCAGGCCCTGGCTGTCGCTGTCGATCTGGTCGGGGAATATCCCGGTGGGGAGGTCATACTCGGTCCACTGGAACGACCCCGGCGCCGGCAGGGCTCCGGCTGACCCGGGAGAGACGACGGTGGCGAGCAGTTCCCCGGAGGGGCGGCAATAGGTAGTGCGGATGTTCGGGCCGGCCGCCTCGGTTTTCTCCAGGGCCAGCACGGCATCAGCTCCATCCCTCCACCCGGTTCCACGGGGCACAGGATACCAGACCCGGTTCGAATCTTCGGCGCCGGAAGTCGCAGTTTCTCCGACGAACCGCACAATCGGGCCGGGCAGGTTGCAGAGCAGGCCCTGCAGTCTGCCGTCACACCAGTGCACGTCGATATGCGCTCCGTGAAGTGCCCGTCCCGCCCGTTCGAGACCGAAGGACCAGACTTCGTTACCGCGCCAGTGGCTCATCTCGCGGAAAACCAGATGAAACCCCTGCGCTCCAAGAGCTTCGCGGTGATCCTCGAGCCACTTTTCCGCTCCGGCGCGTTCATATTCAAAGGGTGCCTCGTTGCTGCCTTCTGCGGGCCAGAGGAGAAAGGGGAGCCTGGAGAAGGGGGCGAGGTAGTGGAACTCGGTGTATGCGATGTGCAGTGAGAGGATTTCGCGATGACCGGCCTGCAGCACCAGGTCGCGCATGGACTTGGGCGGGCCGGCGTCCGGCAGCAGGGCACCTTGAGCCAGGGCCGACGCCAGGAGAAACAGCAGAAGAGCGATGATCGATCGGCCAGGTGCGGTTCTCATCGGCGTCAGCTCCTTTTACATCACTTCTCCCGGTAACAGCAGTGGGGGCAGATGGGCAGTGGAAAATTATCCTGGATTCGCTGGATCAGGGCCTGGGACTCCGGTGCTTCGAATATCTCACGCACCGAATGGTCACGGACACTGCCCAGACCGCACCCGGTGAGCATGGGGCAGGGGTGGACCATTCCCCTCGGGGAAATCTGCAGGAAGTCACCCACCAGCGGGCAGCCCGGTCCCTCGAAACGGCGCTCCACGTGCCGCCCCGCCCGCGCCAGGTCAAAGAGCAGCGGGTCGAGGGCCAACTGCACGGGGGTGCGGTTCCCGGCCCGCACCAGCGTTTCCAGCTCCTGTCCCAGTGCGGGAAGCTGTTCGACGGGGATCCCCAGATCCTCTTCCGCTGTGTAGTGGTGGGCCGGGGAAGCGTATTCGCCGCCCAGCAGTTCGTTGGTCTCCGTCACTGTTTCCGGGGGGACCTGGGATAGGTAACGGAACGCGGCCACCGTCCCCTCCAACTCTTCTGTGATCGCCAGCACCTCATCCAGACGGCGGAAATTAAGCCGGCTGACCACGGTGTGGAAGATCAGTATGGGAGCGGTCAGGCCGGCCCGCTTTTTCTCCCCGTTGATCAGCCGCACCGCTTCGCTGAGCCTGGCAAAGGTGCCCTTGACCCCGCGGATCTCGTCGTGCAGGTCACCGGGACCGTCCAGGGAGACGATCAGGGTGCTGAGGCCATCGCGCACCAGCCGGGCGGCAAGTGTGCCATCGATCAGGGTGCCGTTGCTGATGGCCATGGTGTTCATGCCCAGGGAGACGGCCTGCTGGATAAACTGCGGGGTACCCCGGCGCAGAAACGGCTCACCATCGGCGATCTCCAGCCGCTGAACGCCCCAGGACGCACAATCAGCAATAAGCTTCTGCAACTCGTCGTCGGAGAGCCGCCGGGCTTCGGGATCGGAGCCCGGACCGCTCTCGATGTCAGTGTGCCACAGGGTGCAGGTGCGGCAGCGCAGGTTGCAGCCTGAGGTGGGCTTGACCTGCACGTGGGAGGGTGGAGATACTGGTTTGGTCGACTGGTTCATCGGCCCTCATTCCCTGCGGACAGGCGGATTTTCACAGGTTGCCCACCGTGTTGTGACCATTGGTATTATGCGCTCCGGCGGGGAATTCTGGCAAGTTCTACGATATTGTGTCGACTTTTAAGCACTATATCTTGCGTGTTCGGGTTCCTTCATATACTATATCTTGTATAAAAACGAACAAACGACAGTTGAGCAGCGATCCGCGCCCTGGGTGGTGCAGGGTGTTGCGGAGCGTCATTCCCGGGGAGGTGCGGTCATGGGGCCGGAGAAGAAAGGTGTTGCCGAAAATCGTTCGATACCAACCACCGCCGTGAACGGTGCATCCGAGCCAAAGGTGGGAAAGGGCCTGTCGTTCAGCCGTCTGAACAGCCGGCCCGGGATAAATCCCCTCGACGAAGTGGAATACGTTGAGCGGTCCTCGGTTATCCGCGACCCGGACGGCACCGAAGTCTTCCGCATGGACGACGTGCAGGTGCCCGACGACTGGTCCCAGTTGGCCACCGACGTGGTAGTCTCCAAGTACTTCCGCAAGGCCGGGGTTCCGGAAACCGGCAGCGAGGTCAGCGTCCGGCAACTGGTGCACCGGGTCAGCAAGACCCTCCGCGAGGGAGGGGAGTGGCTGGGCGGTTATTTCCGCACCGACGAAGACGCGGACATCTTTGAGGCTGAACTCGCGCACCTCCTTGTCCATCAGAAAGCGGCCTTCAACTCGCCGGTCTGGTTCAACCTCGGGCTCTCCCAGCGCTATGGCATCGAGGGCAGCGGCGGCACCTGGGCCTGGGACTTTGACAGGGCCGAACCCCTGGAGACGTCCAACGCCTATGCCCGGCCGCTCTGTTCCGCCTGCTTCATCCAGTCGGTGGACGACGACTTGATGTCGATCTTCCGGCTGGTTCAGGATGAGGCGCGGCTGTTCAAGTACGGGTCGGGCACCGGCACCAACTTTTCCAGTCTGCGCAGCCGCTTTGAGAAACTTTCCGGCGGAGGCACCTCTTCGGGGTTGATGAGTTTCCTCGAAGTGCTGGACCGCGGGGCCGGGGCCACCAAGTCGGGGGGCACTACCCGGCGGGCGGCAAAGATGGTCTGCGTGGATGCCGACCACCCTGAGATCCTCGACTTTGTCCGCTGGAAGTCGAAGGAGGAGGAAAAGGCCAGGGCCCTCATCGCCGCCGGCTGGCCCGCCGACTTCAACGGCGAGGCGTACCGTACGGTGGCCGGGCAAAACGCAAACAACTCGGTGCGGGTCTCCGACGAGTTCATGGAGGCCGCGCTGAGCGGCGGCACCTGGGAGACCCGCTGCCGCACCGACGGTACGGTGCACAGTACATACCAGGCCGCTGAGCTGCTGGACGAGATATCCCGGGCCGCCTGGCAGTGCGCAGACCCCGGTCTGCAGTATCACAGCACGATCAACAAGTGGCACACCTGTTCCAACACCGCGCCGATCCGCGCGTCGAACCCCTGTTCCGAGTTCATGTTTCTCGACGACAGCGCCTGCAATCTCGCCTCGATCAACCTGCTCAAATATGTCGACGAGGAGGGCCGCTTCAAGGTCGCCGAGTTCGACCACGCGGTGCGCGTGCTGATCACGGCCCAGGAAATCCTGGTGGATTTCTCTTCCTACCCCACCAAAGACATCGCCGCCAACAGCCATCGTTTCCGGCCGCTGGGGCTGGGCTATGCCGGTCTCGGTGCCATGCTGATGGGCCGCGGCGTCCCGTACGACAGCGAGGAGGGGCGAGGGATTTGCGCCGCCATGACCTCGCTGATGACCGGCCGGGCCTACGAAGTGTCGGCTGAGATCGCCGGTCAGAAGGGGGCTTTCGAGGGTTATGCGGTCAATGCCGAGCCATTTGCCCGCGTGATGAGACAGCACCAGGCCGCGGCGGCCAAAATCCGCGAGGGGGTCTGCCCCGAAGAGCTGCGGCAGGCGGCCGTGGACTGCTGGGACCGGGCGGTGAAGTTGGGCGGGCAGAACGGCTACCGCAATTCCCAGACCACCGTGCTGGCGCCCACCGGCACCATCGGCCTGCTGATGGACTGCGAGACCACCGGTATCGAGCCCGACTTCGCCCTGGTCAAGTTCAAGAAACTGTCCGGCGGCGGACACTTCAAGATCGTCAACCAGTCGCTGACCCGGGCCTTGTCCACTCTCGGCTACTCCAGTTCTCAGATCGACGACATCATCACCCACATCTGCGGCACCCTGACCCTCGGAGGCGAGGGGCCGGTCAACGACACGGAACTGCTCGATCACGGTCTTTCCCGCGAGGCGGTGGACCGGGTGGAAGCGGCCCTGGCCACGGTCTTCCACCTCAGCCAGGCCTTCTCGCTGAACGTGGTGGGGGAGGAGGCCCTGCAGGAACTTGGGGTCACGGCGGAAGATATGCTGGCTGACGGTTTTCAGCTGCTCAGCTGGCTGGGGTACAGCGACGGGCAGATCCACGCGGCCAACAGTCGCATTTGCGGCCAGTTGACCATCGAAGGGGCACCGCACATCCGGGACGAGCACCTGGCGGTGTTCGACTGCGCCAGCCGCT
>JAQAZP010000337.1:0-34084 GCA_032127265.1 Acidobacteriota bacterium | reverse complement strand
GGATCAGGTACGGTGACCAGCGGCCGTGTCCAGGCGCGATTTCCAGGGCGACGGAGGCCGGAGCGATATGGGGCCTGATGAAGCGATCGGCGTGGGCTTCCTTCCACTCCTCGAAGGGCTGCCTTCAGCAACGGGCCGGCCCGTCCCATTCCTGACCGTGGTCCGGCCAGGGGTATCTCCGGTTCCCGTAACGGTTCCACTTGAGAGAAGGCATTCAGGAATCCTGTGTGGCGCCGGTCACGGAAAAGTGTTGCCAGACCCCGCGCCGATGTTTTCGGCAATCCTTTTCATCATCCTGGCGCTGCTAGGCGCCGCGACCACCGCGCTTTCCGCCGCTCGTCAATGGAGCAGCGCCTGTTAAAAATACCCTGTCGCATTGGCCGCCTGGGCGAGGATCAGGGACAGGGAAACCAGCCCCGGGCGACCGACGGTGTCCGGCACGGCGTGCGGGTAGCGCACCAGGTCGGCATAGAATTTTACCGGTTCGATCCGGTGCCCGCACCCTGATCGCTGGCGGCGGATCTCGTGAAAGGTGGCGGCGCCCCGCCCGTAGTTGAAGTGCTGTTTCATGAAGCTCCGCCAGGTGAGCGCGTGGTGATGGTCGATCAGCGCATCCTCCACGTAAACCGGCGGATGACCATCGAGCGTACACCGGTGGCTGAAATCCCGGTCCTCACCGCCGGCCAGCGGAAATCGGGTGTCGAACCCCCCCAGCTCCATGAACAGGGCACGCTCGACCACAAGGTTGTTCGAGGCGAAAAACGGCTCGCCCTTTCGCCCGTAATATTCGGTGATGTACTGGACCAGCAGCTGGCTGGCATCCGAGAGGTAGTTACGGTGGACAGCGTTTACGGTATTGCCGCCGGCCGTCCGCACGCCGGTGCTTCTGAACCGTAGGGAATATGCCTTGAGCCACCCTGGTCGCGGGCGGCAGTCATCGTCGGTGAACGCCAGATACTCGAGGGACGCTTGACGGGCGCCGCGGTTCCGAGCGGCCGCCGGCCCGGCCCGGTGCTGAACGATGATCCGGACATTCAACGCGGAGCGGAACGAGTCGACGACCCCCACCACTCCGACGGAGGGCGGCGTCCCATCGTCCACCACCAGCACTTCGTAGCGATCCCGGGGATGTTCCTGCTGCGAGAGGGCCGCGAGGCAGCCGGCCAATTGCCGCGGCCGGTTGAAGGTGGGGATGACGACGGAGAACCCCAGGGCTTCTCCGTCCCCCCTGCGGCCCGGGTCCGTCTCGCCGCCGTTGTGCTGTGAGTCAATTAGTCTCATCATCCCCTTCCGCCAGTTCCAGGCTGAACGCGCTCCACACGTATGCGGCCAGCAGATGGCGCGCCGCCAGCCAATGCCCGCTTCGCAGGAGTTGCAGTGCATCGGCGAGGACGGTGAAGGCTGTGAGCCCCGGGGCGATCACCGGCCTGAAATGCTTGCGGTGGAAGATGCCGGCACTGCGCACCTTCTGCACCCAGCGCCAGTATTCCGATCGAGAAGCCCGCGCGCCGTCCTGCACGTCGTGCCACATCACGGCAGCCGGCGCGCACCAGACCTCGAAACCGGACCGTACCATGCGGCGGCAGAGATCTAGGTCTTCGTAGTACATGAAGAACCGCGTGTCGAACGGTCCCACCGCTCGGATGGCCTCGCTCCTCAGCAGCATGCCGTGGCCCCAGACATAATCTGTCGGGTAGGGCTCGAGCGAAACGGTGCGATCCGGTTGCTCGATGCCGGGGATGCGCTGGCGCAGCGGCAGCCACTTGCGCCAGGCACCGGCATAGAGCAGAAGGGACGGACCGTGTCCCTCGGCGGGCAGCGAGAGGGTTCGGGCGCCGATCACCGCGGCCCGGGGGTGGTCCCTGGCGACGCCCACCAGAGCGGACACGAAGTTCGCACCCACAACGGTATCCTGGTTCAGCAGCAGGATGAAATCCGCTCCGCCGGACATGGCTTCGGCGATCCCCACATTGCAACCCCCTGCAAAACCGAGGTTTCGCCCATAGGTGATAATCCGGCAGTCCCGGATTTTTTCTCGAATCGCGCGCAGGTTCTCCACCGTCGAGCCGTTGTCCACCACCAGCACCTCCAGTGCCTGGTAATTGAGGGCGAGCAGCGACTCGAGGCAGCGACTCAGAGCCGGCGGATCGTTGTAGGAGAGAACTACGGCCTGTATCCGGAGGAGTGCCGCTTCCTTGCTGGGTCGATCATTCATCGGACTGCACTCCCCGGTCCAGCAGGCCTCCCGAGCCGAAGAAATACCAGAAAGTTTTCCAGAACAGCCGGTTCCCTCTTGCCCGCAGCCAGCGGAGCGCCCGGTTCAGCCCGGCTTGATCCCTGAGGGCGATCCTGGCCAGTCCGGCCAGGCGGTCCGCCGGCCATCTCACCGGAGCCGGGAGGTGCCGGTAAAACAGGTCCCCGTGTTTGTCGAGCAGATAGTCCAGCAGCCGGCCCCGCAGTCCGGTCCTGGTGCAGGAGAAGAGCAGCGATCCGGGGCGCACACGGTAATCGAAGGCCAACTGGTCGAGACGGTAAAATCCCCACCCGTGCCTGGCGGTATTGATCCAGAATTCCCAGTCCTCCAACCCGGCCATCGCCGTGTCGTAGCCGCCGCAGTCTTCCCAGCAGCGGCGCCGGATCAAAGCGCAGGCGTCGATGTTGTTGCCGCCCAGCATGGCGCCCAACTCAAAGTCCGGAACACGGTCCCGGCCGTACCGGCGGCCGAAAAGCATCCGGTCACCGTAAACCACGCCGGTTTCGGGGTGTTCGTCGAGAAATGAAACCGCCTTTTCGAGAAAACCGGGAAGCAGCCGGTTGTCGGCATCGAGGGGAACATAGTAGCGCCCACTTGTGGCGCGGATGCCGGTATTTCTCGCTGCCGACAGCCCGGCATTCTGCTGGTGCAGGACGCGGTAGCCGAGCCGCTCCAGCTCGGCGAGGACCTCCAGGGTCCGGCGATCGGTTGAGCCGTCGTTGACGATGACCAGCTCGCGGCAGTGCTCGGCGACGCGCGCAACGCTGGCCACGGCCTCGATGAGGAATTCACCGTCATTGAAGCAGGGGATGACCACGGTGACTCCGTCCGCCGGGTTCCCGCCGTCGGCGCCCGGGGCGGGCCGGGCGGAGAAGCGCGTCGACGTCTGCCAGAGTTCACCGCCCGGGATGTCGGCCAGGCTGTCGAGTTTTCGAAGCAGGGCCACCGCATCGGCGTGGGTCGCGGCAACCACGTCGATCAGAGGGTCATCGCGGTTGCCGGTGTGAAAGAGGCTATCTTCGAAGACCGGGGCCGCAGTTCGCCGGAGCAGGTGAAGACTGAGCTTGGTCTCGATCAACTGCCGGAATCGATCGAGATCGGCCCGTAGGGCGTTGGCCGAGACCATCAGGCAACGGTCGGAGTTTCGTTCGTAGAATTGGAGCAGGTGGCGGTTGTAATACGACCAGATCGGGTAGGCGTATTCCGGGTGGTCGAGGAACACCTCACCACCGGCCCGCTGCATCGAATCGGCCACCTCCCAGGGGAAACGGTAGAGGAAGACGTAGCGGGCGTCGTCGTGCAGTTCGTCCCAGAAATCGAGCAGCAGCGTCGTCCGCGGATCTTTCCAGCCCCAGATCCTGCCGCCCGCGGCGCGCAAGGAGATCAGCCCATGGGCTTCTTCGGTGAATTCGGGGAACCGTTCCCGATCGAGACGCTCGTTCTCGGTCCAGCCCCAGTCGGTGTGGCCCCCGTCATCGGCCGGCGTGCAGGCGCGGAGCAGCGTTCGCTGGAAGGTGAGGAAGTCGACATCCTCGAAGTATCCCCGGGGGTTCCGGCGGTCCGCCCGGACGAGCCGGCGGCCCATGTCCACGCCGAGCGCCGCCATCAGCGAGGCGGCCAGCGAGGTCCCCGACCGGTGCATGCCCGTGACGACGACTGCCGTTGCTGCTGATTGTAACCCCCTGTTCATCGCGCCTCACGCATCATATTCGGGAAAGAGGAGGAACAGCAGGCGCTCCTTCCGACGGATCCGTTCCCGGAGGCCACCGGTGAGGTATTCGGACCAGTGCCTCCCCTGCCGCTGGTGGGCCTCGTTCTGCCGCGGCAGGTCCCGCAGGAACGTCGTGCGGTTCATGGAGTGACCCATCTCCTCGAGAAACCGGCGCAGTTCTTCCACCAGGGACTCCAGGTGCAGGAAACGGATCGGGGCAAGGTCATCGCGGAACAGTTGGTCATCGATGTACTCGTCGGTCAGCGCGTCGATCACCCGCTCCGGCTCCCTGCTGAAGAATTTGAGGAAGTGGACCGTCAGGTGTCCCACGTCCGCCCGCCGTTCCCGGCCCATCAGGACGTCGTCCAGTCCTGGACCATACATCATCTCGATGTACTCCTCGAAAGACAGGTCCGGGTTGTCGGCGGCCGGGCCCCAGGGCACGCGCCGGCCCGACGGCAGGTTGTTGCGCCAGAAGCCAAACTCGTAGTGGGAAACGTAGAGGTCGTAGGGATTCCGCATGACGCTGATCACCGGCAACTTCCGGTAGCGGGTCGGGATCTGGGCGTAGGTCCCGTGCTGACTCCGACGCTTCCGGGCCAGCGCGGAGAAGGTTCGGTCGATGGGCAGGATCAGTTCACGCATCCGGGGCTTTGTCCAGCCGAGACAGTGGCGTACCAGGGACCGACGGCCCTCCCCCTCCCCGGCATAGAGCCGTTTCAGCGCATCGCGCAGAAAGGTGGACCCCGTTCGCGGGAAATTCAGCAGGACGAAATCATCGGTGATGATCATCGTCCGACCCCGGGGCCGTGACGGGGCAACGGTGCCTCCGGTGTCCCCTGCGCGGTGTTTTCCAGGGCGGCGATCTCCTCGAGAAGTGCCCGGCTGGCTGCCGAGTCGCCCGGCCGGAGGCGCCTGCCGCGCGGCCAGTCGGCGAGCCCCTTGATCAGCGGGGCCAGCGCGGTCATCCTGTCCCGAGTGTACCCGTGATCGATCAGCATCTGCATCTCGTCCAGGCCTCCCAGCCGAAGGATATCATCGGAGACCCGGGACACGAAACCGCCGATCTTCCCCGCCATGCCACTCGCCGTCCCAGTGGCGTGCCGCCAGTAGACATGCTCGCCTTCCAGCCGGAATCGCTCGCGAAATGTCGGCCGGTCCACCGTGGTGCCGCGGATGGCCATGAACAGGATGAGGAAATAGGCGTCGATACCTGCTGTATTGACGAAATCGATTGTCCGCTCGATGGAACGGTCGGTCTCACCCGGGAACCCCAGCATCAAATTACTGAAAACCATCACGCCGTTTCGCCGGAACGACGCTACTTGCTCACGGGCGGCGGCCGCGTCCGTCCTCTTGTTCATGTTCTTCAACACCGTCGGGTCTGCGGATTCCATGCCGATATTCACCATGGAGCACCCCGCGTCGGCCATCAGGCGCACGGTTTTCGGTTTCAGGCCCGCGGATCGCGAGAGGCAGAACCAGGAGAAGCCGAACCGTTCCTCGAGCATCATCCGGCAGATCTCTTCCAGTCTCTTCTCCGGGAAGGTGAACAGGTCGTCGACGAAATCGATGCGGGTGACGCCGATCGATTTCAACCGGCGCAACTCCTTGCGCAGGACGTCGATCGATTTGTAGTCCGTGCGGTTCATCAGGCGAAAATCACAGAAACGGCAGGCGAAGGGGCATCCCTGGCTCGTCTGGACCCGAACGCGGCCCTGATAGCGCGGGGGAAGCCAGCGGCGCCAGTCCGGGGCCAGCTCGTCGATCGGAATCCGTTCGGGAACTCGCCGAGTCCGCACGGTGCGGCCACCCCGGCGGAGGATGAGGTTGGGAACGCTTTCGAGCTCTTCGCCGCTTTTCAGCCGGTGCACCAGCCGGCTTAGCGTTTCGAAGCCCTGGGCATCGTCGATAATGACGTCGGCGTAGTCCAGGATGATCGGTACGATTTCGGGGTGGTTGGCCATGTACCAGTGAATCATGCTGCTTCCCACGATGATCCGCGTGCGGGGGGACGGGCCGGCAACCCGGTCGCGGATTTCCTTCAGCGAAAGCATGACATCCAGGGTGATGAAGGTCGTGGAGACGATCACACAGACCGGCTCTGCGGCAAGCAGTCGGTCAACCCTGGCGTCGGGCTCGAATCCGAAGGTCTGGATCGTCTCTGCGGATAAACCGTTTCGCGACAGGTAGTCCTGCAGAATGACCGCGTTGAGCGTGACGTCGTTGAACCAGGTGATGTAGCGGTCGGCGTTGTCCCGGGTGATCACCGGCATCCGCCGGCCGGCACGCACGTAGTTGATCACCTCCGTCGTGCACCAGTTTTTCGGCCGGTCCTCGATCAGCAGGCTGTTCTGCTCCTCCAACACTCTCTGGACCGCCCAGCGCTCGCACATCAGTCTCGATAACAGCGCCGGGTTGAAACGGTTTCGCTTGAGCAGGGAGATGCCGTGGAGCAGGCGAGCCTTGGGGCTGTTTGCGGTGAGGGATTTGTTCCTACGCTCCTCCGTGGTCGTGTTCGTGTTGGCGATGATGATGCAATCAGCGGGCATGCGACGGCCTCCTGGGTGTGACTGCCGGTGGAAAGGACGTCGCCGACGACGAGCCGGGTTCCCGACACGAGCACTACCTATATTTTTACAATCATTTTTAAAAATTATTGCAATTGCTTTTCGAAAAACTTATATTACTGAAACACCGTGTGTTCGGTGACAGTGTTCGCCACTTCGCCGTGCTTTGTCCATGACGGTCATGCCTGGTCGAACCGGCAGCTCGGAGCCGGTCGGTATTATATAACAATGATCACTTGGATCGTATAAAGGAGCACATGAATATTGAGGAAGAGACATTTCCGGGGTACCGACGCAGCGCTTCAACTCACTCTTACCCTCATGCTGGTCGTCCTGCCGGCCTGGCCCGTGCCAGCCGCCCGTGCCGACGATTGCAACGGCAACGGCATCGAGGATGACATCGACATCGCCGAGGGGACCAGCGAGGATTGCAACGGCAACGGCATCCCTGACGATTGCGACGTCGACCCGGCCGACCCGGACGGCAACGGTGAGGTGAGCGCCGACTGCCAGCCCGATGGCGTACCCGACGAGTGCCAGCTCGGGGCGGACGACTACTACGTGATGGATGACGGTAATGCCGAGTACGGCCTTCGTTCCTGCGGGGTGCAACTGGCCTGGCTCAACCAGTTCACGGTACGGGACAACGCCCGGGTGATCACCGCCCTCGACGTGATGTACGTCAACGTTGACGAGGGAGTGCCGGTGACCATCGGCCTGTGGAGCGATCCCGACGGCGACCGCGACCCCACCGACGCCCAGTTGCTGGCCTCGGTGAACACGGTCACCGAGAACGTCAGCGCGGGTGTGTTCAACCGCATCGACCTGCCCGACACCGATGTGGGCGGGGACGGATCGTCCTTTTTTGCCGGCGTGATCATCACCTACACTTCGGCGGACCAGTACCCGGCGCCGATCGATGCCACCGCCCCTTCGGAGCTGGGCCGCAGCTGGATCATCGCCACCGAGACGGCCCTCGACCCCAACGACCTGTCGGCCGGGACCTGCGAATTCATCCTGCTGGAGCACGGCATCCCCTTCCCCGCCAACTGGAACCTGCGGGCCCACGCGATCAGGCTGGAGAACGACTGCAACGCCAACGGGGTGCCCGACCAGTGTGACATCGCCGAGGGGACCAGTGAGGACGTGGACGGCAACGGCGTTCCCGACGAGTGCGAGGACTGCAACGGCAACGGGATCCCCGACGGCGTCGACATCGCCAAGGGCGCCAGCCTCGACTGCCAGCCGGACGGCATTCCCGACGAGTGCCAGCTGGAGGGCAACGATTGCAACGGCGACGGGATCCCCGATGACTGCCAGCTGGAGGACAACGACTGCAACGGCAACGGGGTGCCCGACGAGTGCGACATCGACTCCGGCGCCAGCCAGGACCTCAACGGAAACGGCCTGCCCGACGAGTGCGAGGACTGCAACGGCAACCAGATCCCCGACGAGTGGGATATCAGTCAGGGCACCAGCCTCGACTGCCAGCCAGATGGCATCCCCGACGAGTGCCAGTACGGAGAGCCCGACTGGGAGACCTACCGGCACGACGACGGGACCAACGAGGCGATTCTCGGCATCGGGTCGCCGGCCGAGGTGGCCTGGCTCAACCGGTTCGTGGTCGAGCCGGGCGGCGAGTGGATCTCCTGGGTCGACCTGGCCTACTCGGTGGACGTGCCCGAAACCACGCCGGTGACCGTGTATCTCTGGAGCGACCCCGACGGCGACGGCGACCCCGCCGACGCCCAGGTGCTGGCCTCGGTGGAAACCGCGGTGACCGGAGCCGGGCCGAACGAGTTCAACGCGGTCTTTGTCGGCGAGGTTTACGTGGGCGAGGCCGGGACCTCCTTCTTCGCCGGGGCCTCGGTCCACGATCAACTGGGGTACTGGCACCCGATCACCCGGGACACCGACGAGCCGCTGGCCCACCAGAGCTGGCTGGCCGCCTCCTCCGATCCGGTCCCGCTAGACCCGAACGACCTGGGGTCCGCCGATTTTTTCGGCAGCCTGGACAGCTACTTCTACCCCGGCAACTGCCTGATCCGCGCCCGGGGCTTTTCCGGGGTCTACCCCGACGACTGTAACCAGAACCTGGTCCCCGACGAGTGCGACATCGCCGCGGGGACCAGCGAGGACGTGGACGCCAACGGGGTTCCCGACGAGTGCGAGGACTGCAACGGCAACGGCATCGTCGACGGCTGCGACGTGACCTGCGACGGCGACTGCGGGACGGTGTTCGCCGGCGACTGCGGCCTCAGCGCCGACTGCAACGGCAACGGCATCCCCGATGAGTGCGAACTGGCGGAATCCGACTGCAACGGCAACGGCATCCCCGACGACTGCGACATCGCCGAAGGAACGAGTCTCGACTGCAACCTGAACGGCATCCCCGACGAGTGCGATATCGCCGGGGGGACGAGCGAGGACTGCAACGATAACGGCGTGCCGGACGAGTGCGACGTCTCGTCGGGGACCAGCCTCGACTGCAACGGCAATGGCATCCCCGACGAATGCGACGTGCGGGACCTCGACTGCAACGGCAACGGCGTTCCCGACGACTGCGACATCGCCGAGGGGACGAGCCCGGACTGCGACGGCAACGGCGTTCCCGACGAGTGCGACATCGCCGGCGGCGCCCTGGACTGCAACCTCGACGGCATTCCCGACGAGTGCCAGCCCGAGGGGGACTGCGACGGCAACGGCCTGCTCGATGTCTGCGAGCCCGACTACGACAACGGCCTGGTGGCCCAATACTGGACCAGCCCGCAGGACGGCGTGTTCGAGGAGCGGGTTTTGGTCCGGGTGGACCCGGCCGTCGACTTCAACTGGGGGGGCGGCGGCCCGGTGCCCGGCCTCGACGACCGCTTCGCCGGCCGCTGGACCGGCCTGCTCTGCCCGCCGCAGGGTATCTCCGGCACCTACCTGTTCCACGTCACCGCCGATGACGGCGTGCGGCTCTGGGTCGGCAACCAGCTGCTGGTGGACGAGTGGCACGACTCCAGTTCCACCGAATACAACGCGGCGCTGTGCCTGGCCGGCGGTTATCATGTCCCGATCAGGGTAGAGTACTACGAGGACGGCGGCAGCGCCGAGGTCCGCCTCCGCTGGACCGTCCCCGGCGGGGTGAAGGAAGTCGTGCCCACCGAATTCCTGCTGCCGATGCAGGACTGCAACGGCAACCTGGTGCCCGACCCCTGCGACCTGGCGGAGGGGACGAGCGAAGACTGCACCGGCAACGGCGTGCCCGACGAGTGCGAGTTCGACTCGGACGGCAACGGCGTGGCCGACAGCTGCGACATCGCCTTCGGCGGCGCCGCGGACTGCAACGGCAACGGCATGCTCGACGCCTACGAGGCGGCCCTCGGCGTGTCCGAGGACTGCGACGGCGACGGCGTCCCGGACGAGTGCCAGCAGTGCCGGGACTGCGACGGCAACGGCATGCTCGAAGCCTGTGAGGCCGTGTACGACAGCGGTCTGGTGGCCCAGTACTGGGCCAGCGAGGACGGCGACGGCAGCTTCAGCCGCCTGGCCAGGGTGCAGGTCGACCCGAACATCGACTTCGACTGGGGCGGCGGCGCCCCCGGTGTCCCGGGAATCGACTCCGACCACTTCGCCGTCCGCTGGAGCGGCACGGTGACCACCACCTCCGTGGCCGGGACCTACACCTTCTACGTCCTCGCCGACGACGGGGTGCGGCTGTGGGTCGACGGCCAGCTGCTGGTAGACGAGTGGCACGGCGCTTCGGGCAATGAGTATTCCGCGACGATAGCCCTCGGGGCCGGACAGCGCTGCCTGGTGGCGGTGGAGTACTACGAGAGCGGCGGCGACGCCCGGGTGGTCTTCAGCTGGCGACCGCCCATGGGGGCCAAGGAAGTGGTCCCGGCCGCCGCCCTGAACCCGATTTCGGACACCGACGGCGACGGTTATCCGGACATCTGCGACGAGGACTGCAACGGCAACGGCGTTGCCGACGTGGCCGACATCGGCGAGGGCACGAGTGCGGACTGCAACGAAAACTGCGTGCCTGACGAGTGCGACGTGACGGTGCCGCCGTTCGACCCCGGCCTGGCCTACTGGCGTTTCGAGGAGGCGTCCGGGGCGGTGGCGGACAGCGGGCCCAACGGTCTCGACGGGACGATCACCGGCAGTGCCTACCGCAACAGCGACGTGCCGGTGGACCCGGTGCCGCAGAGCGGGTCGGCAAACACCCAATCGCTCGACCTGAACTACGGGGGTCCGGAAGGCAGCGGCCATTTCACCGTCGCCGACGGCGGCGGGCTGCTGTCCATGGGCGATTACGACTTCACCATCGAGGCCTGGGTACGGCTGGACGAGCTGAGCAACACCGGCGCACCGGACCAGCGGCAGTACTTCTGCCAGAAGAAACCGCTCCCCACCGGCGATGCGCAGCTCGACTTCGCGGTGCTCGTCCAGCGGGGCGATAGCAGCCCCTACCCGAATTACGGGAAGACCGGCGGCTTCACCGGCCGCGAACTGCAGATGGTCTTCGGCACCGGCAGCTCGATCTGGGGCGTGACCAGCCACCTGCAGATCGATGCCACCGGCTGGCACTACGTCGCCGTGACCCACAACGCATCGGCCAACCGGGTGAGCTTCGTTCTCGACGACCAGGAGGAGACGGTGGAGTACAATCCGAATCCACGTATCACTAACAGCGGCCCGCTGGCCGTCGGTGCGCACCAGAACGCCAGTGGCGTCTGGGGCATGTATCTCCGGGGCGCGGTGGACGAGCTGCGGGTCAGCGGAGCGGTGCTTTCCGTCAACCGGCGGCTCAGCGCCTTGCCATCGAGTCATTCGGAAGACCACAACGGCAACGGGATTCCCGACGAGTGCGAGTCGCAGACCGGCACGGTGGGCGCATCATTGAACTGCGTGCCGGCGGCGGGCACGGTGCCGTTCAGTACCGTGTTCACGGTTGCTTTGGACAACCTTTACGCCGGCCAGGTGCGAAGGGTGGCCGCCCGGATCAACGTGACGCTGGCCAGCGGCGGCTGGTTCCCCAACTGGAGGGCCGGCTACGCGAATATCGCAACCGGATCGAGTGTCGTGCGCAACTGGACGCAGAACATCCCGGCGCTGGGATCGGTGATCGGCGAAAACAGCTTCACGCTGGTCGCCGAGGACGTCACTCCCACGCCGTACAACCAGCCGCCGTATCCCTCGTCGGGGGACACGGCCACGGCGGTCTGCGCCATTGTCGGAATCGCACCCTGAATCGGCGCCGCGAGTGCAACGCCCAGGAAGGATTAATCGGATTACAGGAGAAGCAGTATGAAGTTCAAGCAAATGCTCTGGATGGTGGTCGGTCTTGCCGGCATCACTGCCTGGTCGGGTGTTGCCTCCCCTGCGGACACCGTAGGCTACTGGCGTTTCGAGGAGGCCGGGGGGACGACCGTGGTCGACTGGGGGCCCTACGGCCTCGACGGCACGCTGAACGCGCTGCCCTTCCGCTCGGCCGATGTGGCCGTCGACCCAGTGCCGTCGGTGAACTTCGCCAACACCAAGTCCCTCGACCTGAATTGGCAGAGCACGTCCAGCGGGGGTTTCCTCACCGTGCCGGTCACCGGCTACGAGCTGACCCTCGGCAACCAGAACTTCACCATCGAGGCCTGGGTCAGGCTCGACCAGTTGAGCGACACTAGCAGCCATGACCAGCGGCAGTACCTGTGCATGAAGAAACCGCTCTCCAGCTCGGACGAGATCCTCGATTACGCGGTGCTGGTGCAGATGGGGAACAACGACACCCTGAGCCCCAACTACGGCAAGACCAGCGGCTTCAGCGGCCGCGAACTGCAACTGGTCTTCGGCGGCGGCTACGCTGCGTCGATCTGGGGCGTGACCAGCAACCTGGAGATCATCGACACCGACTGGCACTTCGTCAGCGTGGCCTACGACACGTACAACGGCGTGGTGCGGTTCGGCATCGACAACATCTTCGAGACGATCCCCTTCCTCGACAACTCCAAGGTGGTCAACGACGGCCAGCTGCGGGTGGGCAGCCACCAGAACAGCAGCGGCGCCGACAACCAGTTCCTGCGCGGTTCGATCGACGAGCTGCGGATCAGCCTGCGGTTCCTGCCGCCGGAACACCTGCTCAACGCCCCGATGATCGACTGCAACGGGAACGGTGTGCCCGACCTGCAGGACCTCTTCGACGGCACCAGTGCCGACTGCAACGGGGACTTCATCCCCGACGAGTGTGGGATCTCCGGCGGCACCAGCGAGGACTGCCAGCCGGACGGCATCCCCGACGAGTGCCAGCTCGGGACATCGGTCGAGTTGGCCTACGACGAGGGCAACTGGGCGCTCGCCTGGCGGGCGGACGAGCCGTACATGGCCTGGCTCAACCGCTTCGTCGTCGAGGACGGCGCCGGGGTGGTGGACGCCATCGAGGTGGTTTACGGTATCATGGCGCCGGGGACCGAAGTCGACGCCTACGTCTGGTCCGACCCCGACGGCGACGGGAATCCCCGCGACGCCCAGGTGCTCTGGACGGGTACGGTGACCGTCCAGCAGACCGAATTCTTCACCACCATCGATGTCCCGGATATTGAAATCGGAGGCAGCGGCGCCAGCTTCTACCTCGGCTTCATCATGCCGGTGACCGACCAGCAATTCCCGGCGTCCATGAACATCTACGGCGACCTCGCGCCCCATCGCAGCTGGGGGGTGGGGTCCAACTCGCCCCTCGACCCCAACGACCTGAGAAAGGCCGCTGTGGAATTCGGGACGATCGACGAACTGCTCTTCGCCGGCAACTGGGTCATCCGCGCGCTGATGACCGGCCCGGGCAACGACTGCAATGCCAACGGAATCCCCGACGACTGCGACATCGCCGAGGGCTTCAGCGTGGACAGCGACGGCAACGGGGTGCCCGACGAGTGCGAGGACTGCAACGACAACGGCGTCCTGGACAGCGACGACATCGCCGGCGGGACCAGCGAGGACTGCGACGGCGACGGTGTGCCCGACGAGTGCCAGCTGGCCGCCGGCGACTGCAACGCTGACGGTGTGCCCGACGTTTGCCAGCTGGAGGGCAACGACTGCAACGGCAACGGGGTACTGGACGGCTGCGACATCGCCGGCAGTTTCAGCGCCGATGACGACGGCAACGGGGTGCCCGACGAGTGCGAGGACTGCAACGGCAACGGCGTCCTGGACAGCGCCGACATCGCCGGCGGGGCGAGCGCGGACTGCAACAACGACGGCGTGCCCGACGAGTGCCAGTTTGGCGCCCCGTCCACGCCGCTGGTCTACGCCTGGGACGACGGCAGCAAGGAGTCGAACCTCGGCTTCGTGGGGGCGACCCTGGACCTGGCCTGGATGAACCACTTCACCGTGCAGCCCGGCGGCGAGTGGATTTCGGCGATTGAAGTCGTCTGGGGCGACACCTACCCCGGGATGCCCGCCGAGGTGGTCCTCTGGACCGACCCGAACGGCGACGGGGAGCCGTCCGACGCCCTGGTGATCCTCACCGTGGACACGATGACGATGAACGTCAACACCATCATCCCCATCTGGAACTCGGTAGCGATTCCCCCGACTTACATCGGGCCGGCCGGGACCTCGTTCTTCGCCGGCGTCCACTTCGACGACCTCTACGGCAGTTCGGCCATCGCGCTGGACATGGATGACCCGGTCGAGGGGTTCTGGTACGCTTATGCCGACCACGGCCAGCTCGACCTCAATGATCTCTCCGCGGTGTGGCTGACAAATTGGCCATACAGCGACTGTTTCGTGCGGGCGGTGGGCGGCGATGGCGAGCTGGAGCACGACTGCAACCTGAACGAGGTGCTGGACGTCTGCGACATCGACTCCGGCGGGAGCGCCGACGACAACGGCAACGGCATCCCCGACGAGTGCGAGGGGGCAAGCGGCACGGTGGGCGCCGCCCTGACCTGCGTGCCGTCGTCGGGCACCGTGCCCTTCAACACCATGATGACCGTCACGCTGCAGAACCTCTACGGCGGGCAGTCGCGGCGGGTGGCGGCGAGGATCAACCTGTCGCTGGCCAACGGCAGCTGGTTCCCCGGCTGGCGCGCCGGCTTTACGAACATCGCCGCCGGGAGCAGCTTCTCGCGCAGTTGGAGCCAGGGCATCCCGGCACTGGGGTCGGTGATCGGGGAGAACGCCTTCTCGCTGGTTGTCGAGGACGTCACGCCGGCGCCGTACAACCAGCCGCCGTACCCTCCGGCGGGAGACACCGCGACAGCCCAGTGCTCGGTGGAGGCGTTCGCCCCGTGATCGGGCGCCGATATCGCTGCGAGAGGGGGAGTCAGGGAGCAAGCTCGAGGAGCCGGAGGTAGACACCCTCGGCGACCCGGAGAGCCGTCCGGTTGAACAGCAGCAGCGCCCGGCGGGGACGCGAGATCACCTTGGCGTCGTAGAAATCCTCGAACGCTTCGGCGCTGCAGGGATGGTTTAACACCTCACCGAGCCGGGGCAGCACACGGCGGGGCTCGGCGAGCAGGCGGTCGAGCGCGATGACGTGAGTCCGGCCCGGATGGACCAGGGCGTGGCGGAGCAGCTCGGAATTGTAGTGGGTATAGGTTCGGAGAAAGAGGTCTTTCTTTCTCGCCGAGTAGTAGGCCCCCAGACGGGCGCAGAGAGAGTTGGTCACCAGCCGCGGGGGGCGCACCGGCGCCACGACCTGCAGGTCGGGGGCCAGGGATCGCCAGTGGTCGAGGAACAGCGTGGTTCGCGGGTCCTTCCAGCCCCAGGGCTGCCCGCCGCCGGCCTCCTCCCGGGCCCGGAGCAATTGACCGGCCCGCTGCCGGAAGCGATCCGAAGGCGTGAATCGCCCGGTGACCACGTAGTCCTCGCCGCCGAAGGCCCGGGCGATCTCCTCCCGCTGGAGGGAGAGGAAGTCGAGATCCTCGAAGTGCCCGTAGGGGTTGGTCGTCCTGTCGACGTACAGTTCCCGTCCCATCCGGATGCCGCTGCGGTCCAGATACCCGGCAAGAAGGGACGTGCCGGATCGGTGCATGCCGGCCACGGCCACGATCATCCGCTCTGTCCTCCGTGTTTTCCCGTTCACCTTCGAACCCGGCCCTATGATACAGTCAGCGGCGGGCATAGCTCAAGCGCTCACCGGGAGCGGTCCGGTGGCGGTCCGGAGGAACTGAGAGTGCGGGTGCTGCACGTGATCCTAACCCTCGAGCGAGCCGGGGCCCAGGAGGTGATCCGTCTCCTCTCCCGGCAATTGGCGGGCACCGGCTGCGAGACCATGGTCTGCACTTTCATCGACGGCCCGTTCCGCCGGGACCTGGAAGCTCTGGGCATCGACGTCCTCGTCCTCGGACCTCGCCGCTACGGCGTCGAGTCCCCGCTGCGCTTTGTCGCCGAACTGGGGCGTATCCGGCGCCGCCTGGCCCGGCTGGTTCGCGACCTGGAGATCGACATCGTCCAGACCCACCTGCTCCAGACCCTCGACTTCCTCGTCCTCGGGCTGCGGAGCCAATCCCGTTCACCGGCAGTCCTGTGGACCATCCACAACGTGGACTTCCTCCCCCGAGGGGTGACGAGGTGGACGAAGCTCAAGCAGCGGGCCCACGCGGCGCTCTACCGGCTCACCGCCGGCCGGACGGCCGGGGTCATCGCCGTTTCCGAAGGCGTGCGCATTGCTCTGATCGAGCGGCTCGGGCGACTCGGGGGACGGCTTGTCACCATCGCCAATGGCGTCGACCCGGAACGGTTCAACCTGCCGGGCGATGCGCCGGTGCTCCGCCGCTCGCTGGGCATCTCCGGCCCGGCGTCGCTGATCCTCACCGTCGGACGGTTGGCCGAGCAGAAGGGGCACTGTTTCCTGCTGGACGCCGCGGCCGCCGTTGTCCGGGTCCGGCCTGAAGCACACTTCCTCCTGGCCGGGGAGGGCGAACTGGAGCCGGCGCTCCGGGAGCAGGCCCGCCGGATGGGCCTGGCCGCCAACATCCACTTTCTCGGCCAGCGCGAGGATGTGCCCTGGCTGCTGGCCTCCGCCGATGTCTTTGTCCTGCCTTCGCTCTGGGAAGGGCTCTCGGTGGCCCTCCTCGAGGCAATGGCCGCCGGCTGCCCGGTGATCGCCACGGACGTTTCGGGCACCGACCAGGCGATGGTACCCGGTGAAACAGGGCTCGTCGTCCCGCCGGCCGATTCCGGGGCGCTGACCGATGCCCTGCTGGGCCTGCTCTCGGACCGGGATGCCGCCAGGGCGATGGGCCGTCGCGCGCGCTGTCGCGCCGCGGAGCGGTTCAGCGCCCGGGACCAGGCCCGCCGCTACCTGGCACTCTACAACCAGGTGCTGCATGAGCCGGTGGGAGGCCGTCCATGACCAGGGAGAAGATCAATCCCGATCACTCCTTCGAGGCCACTCGGATGAATTCGATCGGCCGATGGTTCAGGAAGGCGACTTCCCCGGTCAGGGTGATGCCCGATTTCATCATCATTGGCGCCCAGCGCTGCGGCACCACCTCGCTCTTCCGCTACCTGGAGCGGCATCCTGACGTGGTTCCCGCCGCGGTCAAGGAAATTCATTACTTCGACCACTCGTATCATCTGGGCCCCACCTGGTACCGCTCCTTCTTCCCCACCAGGCCGTATCTCGGGCTCGCCGCCCGCCTGCGCCGCCGGACCCCGATCACCGGAGAGGCCAGCCCCTACTATGTGTTTCACCCCTTCGTGCCGCAGCGGGTATTCCAGACGGTCCCCGGCGTCAGGCTGGTCCTGCTTTTGCGCAATCCTGTGGACCGGGCTTTCTCCCATTACCGCCACATGGTCAAGGAGGGCCTGGAGAGTGCGCCGAGTTTCGCCGAAGCCATTCGCCGTGAACCGCAGCGCCTGGCCGGGGCCGGGGAGCGCCTGCTCGCGGACAGCACGGCGGCCAGCTTCGAGCACTGTCACTTTTCCTACGTCGCCAGGGGCGTCTACGTCGACCAACTGATGGCCTGGCGGCGGCTTTTTCCCCGGGAACAGATTCTGATCCTGAAGAGCGAGGAATTTTTCGGCAACACACGGGCGATTTTCAACCGGGTGCTCAGCTTTCTCGGCCTGGCGGAGTGGGACGGCCCGGAGTTCGCGGTGCACAACCGGACCAGCGGTGCGAGCATCGACCCCGGGCTCAGGAGACAGCTAGCCGATTACTACGCGCCCCACAACCAGCGGCTGTATGAATATCTGGGCACCGATTTCGGCTGGAAGGGTTGACGCCGTTCGCGGTCGTCGATCAGCAGATGTGATGCGCAAGACCATTGCCTACCTCAACCATTCCTATCCGGTGCTGACCGAGACATTCGTCTACCGGGAGGTGCTGGGGCTGAGGCGCCGCGGCTTGAAGGTGGAGACCTATGCCGTGTGGAAGCCCGACCCGGAGGGGCTTTCGGTGGAAGCACGGCCCCTGATGGAGGAGACGACCTACGTGTTCCCCCTGAACTGGCCGGTATACCTGGCCCGCCACCTGTTCGCCCTGCTCGGCCGGCCCGGGAGGTACCTGGCCACGCTGCTCTTCGTCATCAGCCGGCCCGGGATCGGTTTCCGGGAGCGGCTCCTGGCCTTCTGCCATTTCTGCATCGGCGTCCACCTGGCCGAGGTGATGCGGCGCCGCCGTGTCGCACACGTACATGCCCACTTCACCCACACCGCCGCCGCCATCGCCCTGGTCATCCACCGCCTGGAAGGGATCCCCTTCAGCTTCACCGCACACAATCTGCTGTTCACCGGCCAGGCCCTGCTGCGGGATAAATTTCGCGAAGCCCGTTTCGTCGTCGCCATTTCCGAATATACGCGCACATTTCTCACCGGCTTCACGCGCGATGCGGCGGTTGGTGACAAGATCCATGTTGTCCACTGCGGCATCAACACGGAGGACTTCTCCCCGCGGAACCACGTGCCCGACGGGCCCGTGCGGCTGGCCCTGGTGGCCCAGCTGGCGGAGCGCAAGGGAGTGGCAGTGCTGGTCGAGGCCTGCCGGATTCTGGCCGGCCGCGGGGTGCCGTTCCGGTGCGACATCTTTGGCGACGGCCCGCAGAAAACAGCTCTGGAGCGGCAGGTCGAGGCGAACGGACTCGCGGGGCTGGTCCGGCTCAACGGGGTGACCTTCCAAGAGCGGTTGAGATCCCTGCTCGCCGGCGTCGACCTGTTTGTCCTTCCCTGCGTCCGGGCGCGCAATGGCGACATGGACGGCATCCCCGTATCGCTGATGGAAGCGATGGCCATGGAGATCACGCCCGTCTCCACCCGCATCTCCGGAATCCCGGAATTGATCCAGGATGGCCACTGCGGGGTATTGGTCGAGCCCGGGGACGCCGGAGCCCTGGCCGATGCCGTGCAGGGCCTTGCCCGGGACACCGACCGGCGGCTGAAGATGGGCCGAATGGCCCGGCAACGGGTGATCGAGGCGTTTCACATCGACCGTAGCGTCGAAGCCCTGGCCGCCCTGTATCGCAGCTACGGATCGTGAACAGCCGCCGGGACGGCGTCTTGATGGGAACCAGCCCGGGGGGTACAGGGGGCGGCAGCCGGTCATTTCGATCCGCTGCGCGGACCGGAGCTGGAGGCGGACGGCCGCCAGGTGCGGCTCACCCCGTCAACCAGCCAGCGCCGCTCTTCAGCCGAGAGACAGAACGCGAGCAGCCCGGCCAGGAAGGCGACGGTGCCGGCCAAGGTGCAGGCAGCGAGGGCCGGCCAGGTCGACGGGGCGGCAACCAGGTGCATCCAGACCCAGACCGGGAGCCCGATGACCAGCGGCAGCAGGCCAGGCCGAATGGTGTCCGACAGCCATTGCCCGAGGGAGACTCCGGCCAATCGGCGTCCCATGACCCACATCCGCACGGGATGGATGGCCAGTACCATGGACAGGTATGCGGCGGCCGCCCCAACGGCACCGAGATCGAACACGCCCACATAGACCAGCGACAACAGGAGCACCAAAGCCTGGTTGATGGCCACCTGCCGCGCCAGGGGCCGGATCTCGGCCATAGCCGGAGCCAGCTTGCCGAGCATTATGTTGGGGAAGGTGAACGGGACGGAGAACAGCAGGATCATCATCACCGTTCCCGCGCCCTGCATCGTGTCACCGACATAGAGCGTGATCAGCTCCCGGCGGTAAACGATCACCGGTCCGGCGACCAGGGTGCCCAGCCACAGGGCGTAACGGCCGCCGCGGAGGTAGATCCGGCCCAGTACCGCGCGGTTGCCCCAGGTGTAAAGGGCGACCAGCGGTGGTTCCAGCGGCCGGGTCGCCATCGCGATGAGATAACGCAGCTGACTGAGGACGAGGTAACCGAGGTAGTAGCAGGATACGTCGAGGGCCGTGGACAGGCGGTTGAGCATGATCGGGATGGCGCCGGCGGTGACCGCGGCCGACAACTGCTGGACAAAGGTCCAGGATCCGAAGGATACCAGCTCCTTGACAATGCCGCGACGGAAGCGCCGCCGGCGGTAAGTGATGGCGGGGACGAGCCTCCTGGAGATGAAGACGGTAACCAGCAGGTTGACGCTTTCCGCTCCCACGGTTGCCACCACGACGTAGAGCACGCGCGGCGCGATGCCGACGAGCAGGCCGAGCAGCAGACCCAGGCGAAGAAGCTGGGTCGCGAACTGGACGGCATTGATCAGCAGGAATTTCTGCTGGACGTAGAGCCCGGTCTCGAATGAAGCGGCCACGATGCGCAGTGCCGCACCGAGAACGAGGACGGCTGCCATCAGGCGCGCGTCGGCGAGGAAAGGGGGCGGGATCTCCAGGAGCCGGTCGATCTGCCAGACGAACAGGGCGCCGAGGGCCAGCAAAGCCGTGCCGGCGACGGCGAGGACCGGGAAGAGGCTGGAAACGATGTCGGTGATCCGCTGGTCGTCCCCGCGCGCGCGGGCTTCGACGATGTACCGCCCGAGGCCCCCGGTGAGCACCGTCGAAATCAGGGGGATGAAGGCCATCGGCGCCATCACCACAGGGTAGAGGGCATATTCCTCGATGGCCACCCGGTGCAGCAGGAAGGGTTGAAGCCAGATCAGGATCAGGGTGTTGAGGATGTGGGTCAGGACGGAACTGGCCGCGTTGACCGCCACCAGCTTCTGGCTGATCCGCACCGTGACGCCGTCCTGTTCAGTTGGCATGTTGCCGGGAGGCATCGGTTTCGCACCAGCCTCGTATCCGCGCAGAAGCCGCCGGACCGGACCGCCGTCGTGCCGGTCGGCGTGACCGGCAGGACCAGGTCCCTTGTCTATTGCGCGCGGGTCTCCCCTGCCGGATCTTCCGGCAATTCGAACGTGAGCCGGATGCCTGTGGGCATCGGTGGATACTGCACCCTGAGCCGATAGACGCGGAACTGCTCCTGCTCCCAGCCCAGCCTGTCGAACACCTGGAGAAGCATTTCCCGGTACCTCGGGACCTCCGGAGTGCGTATGGCAGCCGGCCCCAGATCGAGGACCTCCACCGGTTCGTGCAGCGGCAGCTGATTGTAATCCTTGATCTGTTCGCGAAACTCGCTGGACATCAGCCGGCCGTACATCTCCGCCCGGGGCGGGACTTCGCCTGCCAGATCCCGGCGGATCAGGCAATCGAAAATCAGCGATTCGCACGGCGTGCGAACCCGGGCCTCGACAACGAGATCGCGGTGCGCGGCGGTACGGAAGCGCGGCTCCACGGCGTGCACCACCTCACCGGTGATGCAGGTCTGGACCCCGGTGTTCCCGACGGTTCCCTCGGCCAGCCGGTATTCGCAGCCATCGGGATCGGTGGCCCTGCGGTATTCCGGCAGCGGATGAGAGCAAAAGTCCCGCAGCAGCGGCAGGACCGAGCCGTTCGCCTCGATGCCCCCCGGGTCAAGCGGCTCGCGGGAGAAATCGGTCCGCAGTTCACCCGCATCGTTGACCGTGAAGAGCCTGGATATTCTCCAGAAAACATTGGGCCTGATCCACCGCAGGTCGATAAATCCCCGTATGGATGCCGCATCCATGAACCCGTTGGTTTTCGAGACGTTGAACACCGTGGTGTGCACCTGCGCCTTTGCCTGTACGCCCCAGATGTAACTCCCGTGAAGAAACGCGCCCTTCCGGTGCTCGAGCCCCGCACGATCGCTCTGTTTCTCTGCGTACCCGGCGATCATCATGTCGAACGATTTCCGGTTGCCGGCGTGCAGGCGCACCATCTCCTCGAAGCGCGTCGAGATATCCATGGCCTGGTTGATCAGGTCCCGGGGCAGCCGTGTCCTGGTCGCCGCCTGGAAGAACTTCTTCAAACCGGCCCGTCCCGGGATGTACTGGGCGGCTTCGAAGATATTCTTGGTGTCGACGATCTTGAATATCTTCCACGCCAGGATCGAGTCGATTTTCAGGCTGTGGGCCAGTTCGGACGGCCGCAGTATTCTTGGCCCCGGCAGGGAGTCGATAATCCGGCTCAGCGAATCCTGGAGGTTGCCGATGACACGGCGGGCCTGTTCGGGAAATGATTCGCCGGCCGGTGAGGCCGGGACGGCCAGTTCTGCTTCCTGTTTGGTCATGGTTGGCCTACGCACCTCTTTCCTTTTATCAAAAGCTGCCCCTTGTGGCCGGGGCTTTCCCGCACTGCATTCTCCATGTTGTGATTGGCTGGAATATAGCATAAATCGTCGCTGGCAAAAAAATCCGGAAAATTTTTCAGAGATGTTTCCATCAATGTTTTCCTGATGCGGGATCGGTGGGGATTTCGACAGGGTGGACGGCGGATGCGAGCTGTTCACTCTTGTGACGTTGCGGTGGGCGATCAATGTCGCTCTCGCGGCTGATCCCGCAGGGCTCATCGGCGAGGTCGATGTATTCGACATTCCCGCTGCGGTCCACGCGAAGCATCAGCGACTGCAACGGGGCAAAACGCAATTCCAGTGTCTGTGCCCGTCCGGCGGAATGGAGCACGACCTCGCGCACCGTTTCCTGCGCTCGGGACCACTGCCCCGGCTCGATGGGGTAGCTGACCCGGGAAACCTCGGGGTGCGCAATGAAAATGTAACAATACTCTCCTTCCTCGCGGCACCAGAACAGGGGCAGGTCGTTGCCGCTGAGCAGCGGCGGGTCGGGCTGCAGCTCGCGGTACTCCCGCGAGACGTTGTCCAGGCCGAGCAGGCGCTCCAGCCGGGCCTGGTAGTCGCCGCTCTTGCGCACCCCCGGCTCCCGGGGCATGCCCTTCAGGCAGACCTTGAGCCCCCGTTCGGCCAGGCCGAGGATCGTGTCCAGGGCAGCGCTATCCAGGAATTTCACGTCCACGTAAAGCAGGGCAAAGGCGGCATCCCCGCAACGGAGGACGCCGTCCTCCAGGTCCCCCCGTTCGAGGAAATGGCGGTTGATCCACAGCGGCTGGCAGCCGCGGAGCTCTTCCGGAAACGCGACGTACCGCAATTCATAGGCCCCCCAGGACCAGGGGAGCTGCAGCTCCGCGGGATACTCCCCGGCAACCCAGGCATCCTCCAGGGGCAGGTAGACCGCAACGTCGGCACGGGTTCGTCCACGTGTCATCAATGATGACACGGTTTCCAGATAGCGGTTGAAATCCTTCAGGTGAGGGGCCAGCGTTCCCTCGCGGCCCACGTGCACCGAGGCGTAGAAACTGACTTCTTCCCTGTCCGGGGCATTGAACGGGGTCCCATGCCAGATGATGCGATTAACCCCGTTGGCGAAGGCGGCGTCGGCGACCAATTTCAGGTCGCCGATCTGCTCCTCGCGGATCCGCTCCCGGGGCCAGCCGTACATGCAGGTGAAGGTTTCGCAACTGACCACCGGCCGGCCGGCGAGGCAGGCGGCCGAAGCGACGATCCGCGAGTAGCCCGGTTCGTAGAGCATCATCTCGCTCTCCGGGATGTCCACGGCGGCATAGGCGGTGATGATGTCGGTGGGCGAGCCGCAGCACTGCACCCGTGACAAGGCGCCGCGGCGGTGACAGATCTCGGTGAACGGCCGGTAGAACTGATCGATGACGTACTCGGAAATCAGCTTCAGGTAATCGTAGCGTTGCTCGCTGCGCTCCGGTTGATAGATGCCGTCCATGTACGGGGCGATGTCGTAGCCGTATCGTTGGCGGAAGGCCTGGCCGAAGCCGGCGGTCCAGATCCGGCGGGTCTCCACCTCCCAGGAGTCGCAGAAGAGGGCCGAAGGGCGTCCTTTCAGAGCCTCGGCGAGGGCCGCGCCCATACGGTCGCCGTATCGCTCCAAGGCCCCGCGGTCCAGGTGGTCAATGGTGTGGCCGTATTGCGGATACTCCCAGGAGATGATGATTTCCTCGTCGAAACCATCCTGACCGAAGATCTTGGTCCGGTCCCCGGGAGGGACGAGGCTGTCCCCGAAGGGCCAGGCGCTGCCGAACGTAAAGTCGCAGCCGAGGCCAACGTGGTTGGCGTATCGTTTGGCGAATGCCGCCACCCCGGACCACTCCTCGCCGAGCCACTCCAATCGCGGTGCCCGGCGCCGCCTCTCCTCCTCGCCGATCATCGGGTAGTACTTCGCGTAGCGCTCGATGTTCAGCGGATAGACCCATGCGATCTCCACACCACCGAAGTTGTGCGCCTTCAGCCAGTCGAGCTGGGCGGCGATGTCCTCCCGGCGGATCTCCGAGGCGAACCACCACCAGCGGGTATAAGGCCGTGAATCGTCCGCCCGGGCCAGGCCGGTGTGCAGGTCCGCCGCCGATGATGCTCCATCCGGCTCCCGATACTCAAAATAGTCGAAATCCGCGGGAATCAGTCCCCCGCTCAGATCCTGGACCGCGAGGCCGACAAAGGTGCCGGTGAATCCGTGGCAGAAATCGTCGGAGAGCTTGCCGGCATCGTATTCAGGGCCAATGACGTTCCACTGTTCGCCGTCTAGTGAGTAGGAGAAACGCAGGGAGGAGAAATCGAACTCGGCCCGCAGGTGACAGATGGCGGTTTCTTCGACGGGCACGGGATCGGTCTGCAACGGCCTGCCCTGTTCAAGGCTGATCAGCGACAAGTTGCGCCCCAGCGACTCGTCGGTGGCGATCCTCAGGTAAACGAGGTTCCGCTCGTCGTAGCGGCAGATCAGGCCGGCCATTTGCTGGCTGTTCTTCGGAACGAAGCTGACCCCGGTTGTCACCTCGGCCCGCTGTGACCGGAGCCTGCAGGCCACGAGGCTCTGGTCGAAGCGCGAGGTGAGCGATTCCCGGCCGCGAAGGCGCAGGAAGCCCGGCCGTTCTCTGAGCGAGTGCCATGACGGATCCGGAGGCTCCCGCAAGGTGTTGAACTGGGGATCGTAGCCCGGGCCGTCGAACTCCTCCCGCGTCGAACCGGCAGGCCAAGGGTGGGGCGGCAGGCCGGGGGCCGGCAGGGTGACCCGGGGCTCGCAGCCGCCGCCGTCCAGTCGCAGCCAGCCCTCGTCGGTCCAGCGGCAGGGGCGCAGGGCGGTCTCCCGGCCCAGGTTGCACCAGGTGGTCCCGGGCAGCGGCCGTCCGCAGAGAAAGGCCACGTACCAGTGCCCGTTGCCGCTGTCCACCAGCGAAGCGTGTCCCGCTTTCTGCAGGGGCAGGGAGGGGTTGTGGCTCGAGGTGAGCAGCGGTGTCCCCGGATCGAGCTCGTAGGGCCCGGTGACCGAACGGGAGCGGGCCATGGTCACCTGGTGCCCGTACCCGGTTCCGCCCTCTGCCGTCATCAGGTGGTAGTACCCGCCGTGCTTGTAGATGTGCGGTCCCTCGGTGCCGCCCGCCGCCGTGCCCTTGAAGATCAACCGCGGCTCGCCCACCAGCTGCCCGAGCGACGGATCGTACTCCTGGATCACGATCCCCCCGCTCTTGTTGTCGTGCCGGTGGTCCCAGACCATGTTGAGCAGCCATTTCCGGTCGTCGTCGTGGAACAGGGAGGGGTCGAACCCGCCGCTGTTCAGGTATACCGGTTCGGACCAGGGCCCCTCGACCCGCTCCGCGGTGACCAAATAGTTGTGGGCATCGACGAACCCGCCGCTGCAGTTCCTGACATTGGTGAAAACGAGGTGGAAGCGGCCGTCGCTGTAGCTCAGGTCAGGCGCCCAGACACCGCCTGACGGCGGAGCGCCCCGCAGGTCCAGTTGGGAGCGCCGGGTCAGGGCGTGCCCCAGGAGCCGCCAGTGGACGAGGTCGCGGGAGTGGTGGATCCGGACCCCGGGAAACCACTCGAAGGTGGAGGTGGCGATGTAGTAGTCGTCGCCGACCCTGATGATCGAGGGGTCGGGGTTGAACCCGCGGAGCACGGGATTTTCGATGCTGGTGGTGGTCGGTGATGCTGTTTCCGCGGCGCTATCGACCGGTCCCGTCGAACAGATCAGCAAAGCGGCCAGCATGGTCGTGACAAACCTGAGGAAGAGATGCATTTCCACGTTCCGGTCGAATGGCCTCGAAGGCAGGGCGATCGCGCCCCCGCCTCTACTCAGACCTTGTCCAGGAGATCCCGCCTCTGTTGCGACTCAGCCCGGCGCTGCACAACTCTGGCGTACAGCCAGACGCAGGCGTTTCGCAGGTGGGCGCCGGCCCAGCCGAGGAGGAAGCCGACGGAGCCGCCCTCGATCAAGCCGAGCAGCGTGCCGGCCCGGCTGACCCGGTAGCCGGGCAGGAACTGGCCGAGCAGGGACAGGTCGGCACCGCTGGGCGGCCCACCTCTGAGCAATTGCGGTAGAGTGGCCAGCAACAGCGCGGCATCGGTCACGATCGCCAGGGACAGCCCCAGGGAAAACGGATCGATGGGCAGAAACGCCGTTTCCACGCACCGCTCGGCGGAGCGGCGCGTGACCGCTGCCGTGGCCGTCAAAGTTGTGATCACCCGCTCCCGGGTCTTGCCCGCGTGCCCTGCTTCCTCCTGTTCCTCATGATACCCCTGTTCGACGTTCACCGACCAGGTGTCATGGACCCGGCACCCGTTGGCGGCGTTTCGTGCCGCATAGACCCCGGTGAGCATCGAGTGGTCCTGATTGTTGTAACGGTGCTGTCCGTTGCGGCCGATGGCCTGCAGGTTGGCCAGAGTCGGCAAGTATCCCCTGATCGTTTCCACCGCCTGGCGGTAGGCGGCGTCGTAGACCGGGTAGGCCTTCTTCATCCGGACGACCGTTCCGTCGACCACTTCCGAAGGGTCCACCAGCCCCAGGAACGCCGTCTCCCGGATTCCGCGCTCGATCAGCTGTTCATCGGGCCAGCCCCACTCCTCGTCCGTCTCCCACAGGAAATACTCCAGACCCAGCGAGGTGTATCCCTGGTCGGGAACCATGTCGGCGCTCCAGTTCTTGTAGTTCTGGATGCGGCCGACGGTCACCTCGGGGGAGTGGATGTAGATCCAGTTGTCCTTGAACACCTCCGCCCGCTTGACCACCAGGACCACGGTGAGATAGTCGCGGTAGCGCAACGCGGCCGCGGCCCGCAGCACGGCGTCCGGCGGCGCGGGATCCAGCGACCGCACCAGTTCCTGGAGCGGCATGCTCGAGATGAACTGGTCGGCACCGTGCTGCTCCTCCCGGCCGTGGCGGTCCCGGGTGATCACACGCCGGACCCGCCGGCCGTCATGCTCCAACCGGTGAACCCGCGATCCGAGGATCGTTTCGTTGCCCCGGTCGCGCAGCAGGTCCCGGCAGCGCTCCCACATCATCCCCGGCCCGAGGCGCGGGTAACGGAACTCGTCGATCAGGGTGGTGATCCCCTGGCCGTTGCTGCCGTTCCCGAAAAAGGCATTGAGCAGCGCCTCGCGCAGGGAGAGGTTCTTGATCCGCTGGGCGGCCCAGTCGGCGGAAATCTCGCTGCAGGGGACACCCCAGACCTTTTCCGTGTAAGTTTTGAAGAAGATCTGGTAGAGCCGCCGGCCGAAACGGTTGGCCACCCACTGTTCGAAATTCTCCTCCCGCTGCGACGGTTTGAGCTTGGCCCTGGCGTAACTGAAACAGACGGCGAGCGATTCCGCCGGCCCCAGGCCGGTCAGGGCGTTGAGCGGCTTCAGCGGGTAATCGAAGAGATGTCCGCGGTAGTGGATTCGCGAAAGTCGTGGCCGGACCAGCATCTCATCGCCGAGGATCTCCTCCCAGATGCCGTTGACCAGCGGGATCTTGGAGAAGAAACGGTGGCCGCCGATGTCGAAGCGGAACCCGCGGTAGCGTACGGTGCGCGAAATACCGCCCACCGCGTGGTCCGCCTCGAGGACGGTGGAATGGATGCCGTTTTTCTCCAGTTCAAACGCCGCGGTCAGCCCGGCGGGACCGGCGCCGATGACAACTGCTTCCGGCATGAGCAAAGCACTCCTGGTTCGTTTCGGCCGCCCGAGGCCGTTCTCGAGCGGGCGGCTCTCGCGAGTCTATCCCCTTTTCGGGGAGAACGGTGGCCCGGGAGGAATACCGGGGCCAAGCCGACACCGGCCGGCATACCCGAGGTACCGGTCTGAGAAACGGTTCGTTTGTCGGTGAGAGACAAGAACACCGCGCGGCGGGACCACCCGACGACGCCAGTTGAACCGCTAATGATTTAATTGCAAAATAAAGGAATTCATTCGACTTGTCAACATTTGCAGCAATATTTTTAGAAATATTTCTCTGCTTTCTTTTCGGAGCTATGAAGGATGTTTTTCGGAAGGGGAGCCTTACGCGGTGCATCCGATTGCCGGCATATTGAACCTCCAGGCCACCGGCGTCGTCTCCTTCACCTCGGTCTCCTCGTACTGCTTCTTCAGCCGTTCCACCACCGCCGGGCTGGCCAGGGCGGTGGTGTCGCCGAGCACCTTGCCCGTGGCGATGTCGCGCAACAGGCGGCGCATGATCTTGCCCGAGCGGGTCTTTGGCAGGTCGGAGTTGAAGATGATCTCCTGCGGCCTGGCGATGGCGCCGTCGGTGGCCAGGGCATGGAGGTGGATATGTGGGTTGACCCGGTCGCCGAACCGCTGTGGTACCACCACCATCCCCACCCGGAGGTCATTCCGGCCAGGGCCTGACCGGTAGAGGGCGTGGGTCCCCTCCACGGCTGAATAAAAGAAAAGCGGCCCAAACCGTTCTATATCGCCCACACGAACGTCAAAACCCCCGCCCTGCCGGACAAGCAAGGCGAGGGTTCGAGTTTGTGGGGCTGGCGGAGAGGGGGGGATTCGAACCCCCGGTAGGGTTTAATCCCTACAACTGCTTAGCAGGCAGCCCTGTTCAGCCACTCCAGCACCTCTCCATATGTATGTTTCACGTCCCGTGGTTCGAATGCATCCTGCAACTCCCCCCGGTGATGTGAAAGGGGTGGCGGAGGGAGTAGGATTCGAACCCACGGAACTTGCGTTCAACGGTTTTCAAGACCGCCGCCTTCGACCACTCGGCCATCCCTCCGTGTCACGCCCTAAAACGTGGTGAGTCTAGGGAAAGCGGTTCGGGTTGTCAAGGTTTACCGGAGGATGTCCAGCCCGTTCATGTAGGGCTGCAGCGCCTCGGGAATCCGCACGCTGCCGTCGGCCTGCTGGTATTGCTCCAGCAGCGCCACCATGGTCCGGCCCAGGGCCAGGCCCGACCCGTTGAGGGTGTGGACATGCTCGGCCTTGCCCCCGCCCTGGGGCTTGAAGCGTATCCCGGCCCGGCGGGCCTGGAAGTCCTCGAAATTGGAGCAGGAGGAGATTTCACGGTAGGTGTTCTGGCTGGGCACCCAGACCTCCAGGTCGTAGGTCTTGGCCGCCGAAAACCCCAGGTCGCCGGTGCAGAGGCTCACCACCCGGTAGTGCAGGCCCAGCCGCTGGAGCACCGCCTCGGCATGGCTGGTGAGCCGCTCCAGTTCGTCGTAGGACTCGTCAGGATTGGTGAAGCAGACCAGCTCGACCTTGTTGAACTGGTGCTGCCGGATCAGCCCCTTGGTGTCCTTGCCCCAGGCACCGGCCTCGCTGCGAAAGCAGGGGGTGTACGCAGTGTAGCGCAGGGGCAGGTCCGCACCGTTCAGCCGCTCCCCGGCGTGGATGTTGGTCACCGGCACTTCGGCGGTGGGGATCAGGTAGTAGTCCTGGCCCTCGAGTTTCTCCAGCTTGAACAGGTCGTCGGAAAACTTCGGCAGCTGGCCGGTGGCGAAAAGGCTGCCGGCGTTGACGATATACGGCGGCATGACTTCCAGGTAGCCGTGTTCACCGGTCTGCATGTCGAGCATCAGGCTGGCCAGCGCCCGCTCCAACTTCGCCCCGGCCCCGAACAGCAGGGAAAACCGGCTGCCGGTCATCCGGGCCGCCCGCTTGAAGTCGAGAATCCCCAGCGCCACTCCGAGGTCGTCGTGGGCCTTGGGCGGGAAATCCATCAGCGGCTTCCGGCCCACCACCCGCTCCACCGGGTTGTCCTTCTCGTCCGCGCCCAGGGGCACCGAAGCGTGCGGCAGGTTGGGGATTCGTTCGATGATCCGCTGCAGAACGGCTTCGCACTCCTTGAGCCGCTTGTCGTTCTCCTTGATCGACTCCGAGAGCTTTCGCATCTCGGCCTGCGCTTCCGAGGCGTCCTGGCCCTGTTTGCGCAGGGCGCCGATCTCTTTCGACCGCACGTTCAGCTCGTGCTTGCTGCTCTCCACCTCCACCAGCAGGCTGCGCCGCTCACCGTCGCTCTGGATGAACTCATCCAGGTTCAACTCTTCGCCGCGGGTCCCGATCTTGGCGATCAGGGCCTCGACGTTTTCACGAACGAACGAGAGGTCATACATCGGATCTCACCTGTCGGCCCGGCGTCCCCTTGAGCGGTGCCGGGCAGGAGCGCGCCGAACTGCTTCGGCCCGCTCCCCATAAATATTTGCTTCCCGCCGCCAGCGGCACATTTCGCAAAAACGAGACCCGGCAAAACCGCTATCGATTGCATTTCAAGCACTTTGTAAAACCCTTTTCGCCGGGCGAAGGAGTCCCAATCTAACCGAAGCGCTGGTTCTTGTCAAATCCAGCATTCACGGGACTTTGCAGTCATTCCCATCCATGCTATGATGCCTCACGATTTTCTCCACATCACGCTGTTCTTCCCCCCCTGGGGAAGCGCTGACTGTTGCGGCAGGGGGAGGATTCGGAACTGCCTCCTGGGAAGTGTAACTGCACATAGAATTACAGAAGACGATGCCAGAAGCGGCAATGCCACAAGTTAATGCCGACGAGAGGGTGGATGCTCTCTTCAGTCTGCTACCCGACGACACGAGACTGGTTCTCCGCCGGGACAAGGAAGGCACCCTGCGGCTCTCTATCCCCGGGGTCAGGGCCAGGCTCACCCTGGTACTGGTGGACGGTGAAGCGCCGGATGAGGAGTCCATCGAGCAGGCGGAATCCTTCGCCCGCCGGGGCCGCTCCTTCGTTGTGCTGATCAGCCCCGGCGATCCCGACCCGGAAGTCCTGTTCTGGGCCTACAGCCTCAAGGGCTGCCAGGTGGTGGAAGTGCCCGCCGGCCGTATCCGCTCCGCCATCGAACGCCTGGAGTGCCTGGTCTGCCAGCGTGACCGGCGCAACCTGTCCCCGGAACCTCCCGGGCCGTCTGCGCCGCGCCAGTTAGGCCGCGGGCCGCTCTCGCGGCTCTCCCCGGGGAACCGCCCCCGGGCGGTGGTCAATATCTTTCAGCAACTGTTCGAGGAGTGGTCCAGGGAACTGGGTTTCCGGCCCAAAACGCTCTCCCCCTGCGCCGTGGACGTGCTGGTCAACCGGCTGCACAGCCGCAAACTCACCGATTTCCGGCGGCTCTCCCGCGACCTGGCCGTCCGCTGGACCCAGCCGGCCATCGACCGCCGGGCGGTGCTCGAGTTCGAGGACGGCCAGCAGAGGCATGACGGCAGCCAGGAAGAGGAAATGAACCCCCTGCGCCGGGCCCTGTTCACCCTGCTCAACGGACTGGACAGCTCACCCTTTTCCATCGAGGCGTTCGAGCAGGCCCCGGAGAGTCTTGAACGGGCGATCATCACCATGGCACTGGCCCACACCCGCGGCACCCAGACCCGTGCGGCCAAACTACTGGGCATCACCCGCAGCACACTGCAAACCCGTCTCAAGCAGTTGGGGATTGACCCGAACGAGTTCAAACGCAACAATTCGTGACCGCCTCGACAACGGACCGAGCAGCTTCCAGGGGGGCAAGGATGACCAGCGGAAATGGTTCAGACGAGTTCAGACTCCGCTACCAGCTGGGAAGCAAGGACTACCTCTATCTCAACCTGATGATCGGTTTCGAGCGCACGCTGCGGCTCTACGACCTGCGGGGCGACTCCAAGTATTTCGGGCCGCACTACATGCGCCGGCTGGGCCGGGCCCTGGGCTCACGCCTGGAAGAGGGCCAGTACCTGGCGGTGAGCGGTGACAACCGCGAGAGCACCGAGCCGCTGAAAAAAGCTCTGATCAAGGCGGTGAACGAAACCGGCGTCCATGTCCTCGACCTGGGCATGACCCCCACCCCGGTAACCTACCTGGCCAACTTCCTCATCGAAGATCCGGTGGTGGCCGGATCGGTGATGATCACCGCCTCGCACTGCGAAAAGCACGAGAACGGGATGAAGATCACGGTCAACCAGCGGCCCCTTTGCGGTGACCAGTTGAAATCGCTGGCCATGGACGCGCTCAACGACAACTGGCGTATCAGCCCCACGCCGGGTACGCGGCGGCTGCACAATATCAATCCCCAGTACAACCAAATCGTGGACCGCATGGTGGACCGGCTGCGCAGCGGCATGAACCGGGATGTGCTGGCCACGGTGGTCATCGACGGCGGGCACGGCCTGATCGGCCCCCGGGCGGCCAAGGTCTACGAGCGGGACCTCGGTCTCTACACCCACAAGCTCTATTGTTCGCCGGACCGCTCCTTCTCCGCCCACTCCCCCGACCCCTCACGGAAACTGAATATGATCAACCTGGCCAGCACGGTCTCCTCGTATCAGGAATCGGCGATCCTCGGACTGGCTTTTGACGGCGACGGGGACCGTCTGAGCGTGGTGGACGGCAACGGGAAGATGTACTTCGGCCCCGAACTGACCACGCTCTTCCTCGTGCAGCAAGTGCGGGGAAAGGGGCAGGCCCGGTTCGCCGCCGACACCCAGTTGCCGCTGACGGTGATCCGCTGGATCGCCGGCAACCTGGAGGACGGGCTGTGCATCATCCGCGAACCCGGCAACCCGCAGTTCAAACAGACAATCCTCGAGGAGCGGCTGAACTTCGGTGGGGAGACCTCCGGCCATTTCCTCTTCACCCCACTGGCCGAGGACGAACGGTTCCGCTACGTGGCGGTGGATGATGCCCTGCTGGCCAGCCTGCACCTGGTGCAGGCGATCTACGAATCAGGCCTGAATTTCCGCCAACTGGCCGAGGGCGTTCTGGGGGAGGTGGACGACGGCTCCACGGTGGTCTGGTCCAAGCGCTTCGCCCTGCCCGAAGAGCACCGGGTGACCCTGCTGCGCGAGGTTGGATCGAGATTCAAGACCAGCGTCCCCGATCTCGGGCCGAAGCTGCAGTTCCGCTGCACCGAATCGATCAAGCACTTTTCTCCGGCCATGGACGAAGTGCTGACCATTCGGCCGTCGCAGACCGAGCCGATTCTCAAGGTGCAGTGGGAAGGTCCGCAGGGCGCGAAGTCAACGGCCACGGCCACTTTGAAGAAAGAACTGGCCGAATGCTATCGCAAGGCCCATGCGCCGCTGCCCCCGAATCTGCCCTGATCGGGGGGGCCGCCCGGCACGCGGCTCGTCCTTGTCACGCCCTCTTCCGCCATCCCCCTATTTGGAGGCCCTTCCCGGTCAGGTATAATGACCGGGATCACAAATTCCGAAAGCAGACCACTGGTGAACAGGAAATGAACAGACCTTGGAAAGCCGAAAGACCCGCCATGCAGCGATGGGCGGCCATGGTTCTGCTGGCCTGTGTGGCCGGTCTGCCCCTCAGCGGCTGCGGTTTGACCAAAAAACTGCCGGCGCGGATGATGAGTTCCACCTTCGAGGGGCTGAGTGACGCCATCGCCAGCCAGCCCGACGTGCGGATGGTGCAGGATGCGCTGCCGGCCTACCTGCTGCTGATGGACGGGCTGCTGATTTCGGCACCCGACGACCCGGCCCTGCTGCGCACGGCCGCCCGGTCCTACTCCTCCTACGCCTCGGCCTTTGTCCCCGAGGAGGAGCCGGAGCGGCTGGTCCATCTCTACACCCGGGCCCGGGAATACAGTTTGCGTCTGCTGGACCAGACCCGGCCGGAGATCGCGGCGGCCCTGCGGGGGCCCAGCCGGGAATTCGAGGCTATCCTGCCCCGCATCGGGAAGAACGACGTCCCCGACGTGTTCCTCGCCGGGAGCTGCCTCGCCGGCTGGATCACGGCCAACAGCGGTTCGGCGGCGGCCATCGTCGAACAGCCGAAGCTGGTGGCGTTGATGGAGCGGGTGCTGGAACTGGATGAGGGGTACTTTTACGGCGGGCCCCACCTCTTCTTCGGCATCTATCACGGGGTCAAACCCGAGGCCTTCGGCGGCAAGCCGGAGCAGTCCAAGGAGCACTTCGAGCGGGCCCTGGAGTTCAGCGGCGAGCAGTTCCTGATGACCAGGGTGCTCTACGCCCAGTATTACGCCCGACAGGTGTTCGACCAGGAACTTTACGAATCGCTGCTCCAGCAGGTGCTGGACGCGCCGGTGGAAAAC